>JBBDSK010000259.1:15875-16716 GCA_040904985.1 Woeseia sp.
GCTCGCACCAGGCCGACCAGACGCCTGATCTGCGCGGGATTGGCGGAGCCGGTTGTGTCCGATAGCCCCACCTCGTCCGCGCCGGCTTCGATAGCTTTCGCTGCAAGTTCCACTACCTTGCCTTCCGGCACAATGCCCTCGATGCTGCAGCCGAAGGCGGTTGCGATACCTACTTCAAAATGTGGTCGGTGCTCAGCCGGTATGGCGCCAAGCATGTCGACGATGTCCGTGATTTCGCGAAGTACCTCGTCATGCGTCCTTCGCAGGTTGGCCTTGCTGTGGCTCTCGCTCGCTGACAATGGCAAGCTCATTTTCGTCACCCCGGCCTCAACCGCGTGCCGCGCGCCGATAAGGTTCGGCACCAGCGCGGCGACGGACAGACCCTCGATCTCTCTGGCGAACGCTACAATCTCCGCAGTGTCCGCGAGCTGCGGCAATAGCTTTGCCGGAACAAACGAGCCGACCTCTATTTCCGTCACGCCGGCCGCCGCCTCGTCGCGGATCCAGCACTTCTTGGCCGAAGTTGGCATGATGGCCTTGATGCTCTGCAGTCCGTCGCGCGGCCCGACTTCACTGACAACGATTTTCTTTCCCGACATCCACAAACCTTATACTAAGTTAGGTATGTTTAACGGCACATAATGAACGATCAGACAATCATCGACAAGCTCTGGAACGCTCATCGGGTCACAAAGATCGGTGACGGAAGCGACCTCCTTTACATCGATCGCATCTTTTTGCATGAGCGCACGGGCAGCATCGCGCTGCAAAGTCTCGAACAAGCTGGCTTGACCGTGCGGCGGCCATCCCGCGTGTTCGCAGTAATGGACCATATCGTCGA
>JBBDSK010000260.1:0-16667 GCA_040904985.1 Woeseia sp.
GTAGATGCAGCGCTCGATGATTTCCTGCTCGCCGATGTCACGTTGCACGACTCCGAGACGCCTGGCCTCGTCCCTGATCATGGTCGTTACGTCCGGGTCGGGAAGCGGAACTCTCGACCCCGGCTCGTAGCGGTAGATGCCGCGGCCGGTCTTCTGGCCGAAGCGGCCCAACCCGGCCAGCATGTCGGCAACGCGGTAAAAGCGGGGATCGTCCGGCAGGTCCTTCCGTTCCTGCCGCGCACGATAGCCGACATCGAGGCCGGCAAGATCTCCAACCGCGTTCGGTCCCATCGCCATTCCCCAGTCGGTAAGAACACGGTCGATGTATTCGGGTGCGGCGCCCTCGAGCAGCATCAATTGATTCTCGCGGCCATATCCGTAGAGCATCCGGTTGCCGACGAAGCCGAAGCAATTCCGCACCACGACCGGGATTTTGCCAAGTGACTTCGCCAGGCTCAGCGACGTCGCAATGGTCGCATTGGAAGTGGCTTCCCCACGAACGATCTCAAGCAGGCGCATAATGTGCGCGGGACTGAAAAAGTGCAGGCCGATGACATCCCCGGGCCTGTTCGTTGCCGACGCGATCTCGTCGATATCCAGCGTCGAGGTGTTCGTGGCCAGTACGGCGCCGGGCTTGCAGACGGCGTCCAGTTTTGCGAACACTTCTTTTTTTACGGCCATGTTTTCGAACACGGCCTCGACCACAAGGTCCGCATCGCCAATTTCGCCGTAGCTGCCGCCGGTCGTGAAGCGCTGCAAAGCCGCTTTTGCCTCCGGCTCCGCGATTTTGCCCCGCTCAACACCGCCGGCAACAAGCGTGCTGACGGTCATTCGCCCGCGCTCGAGCCCGCCTGCATCCTTGTCCAGCAGATGCACGGTAAGGCCAGCCATGAGACAGCTATAGGCGATACCGGCTCCCATCGTGCCGGCGCCCGCAACGGCAACAGAACGTACGTTGCGCACGGCCGTGTCCTTGCTGATGCCGGGGACTTTTCCCGCGGCGCGTTCTGCAAAAAAAGCGTGCCGCAGGCCGCTCGACTGCGGCGAGTTTTTGCATTCGAGGAAATATTGCCGTTCAGCTTCACAGGCGGTGTCGAAGTCCGTTTCCGTCGCCAGTTCGACGCAGCGGATGATCCGCTCCGGAGAAAAGAGGCCGCGCGACCTCGCCGCTACCCGCTCCCTTGCAGCATCGAAAATCCCCGGTTCGGCTTCCGCCACCTCTATATCCCGGACGCGCCGCGGCCGCAGTGTTTCCACTTCCTGCGCAAACGCCAGCGCCTTGGCCAGCAAGGCCCGGGAACCGCTGTCCGTTGCGACGATTCTGTCGATGAGGCCGGCCTCTTTCGCGGCCGGCGCCGGCAATGGTTCGCCCGACAGCATCAGGTCGAGCGCACGCCGGACGCCGACGAGCCTCGGCAGGCGCTGCGTGCCGGTGGCGCCGGGCAGCAATCCGAGTTTTACCTCCGGCAACCCCACGAGCGCTGTTGCGCTCGCTATCCTGTAATGACAGCCCATAGCAATTTCGAGGCCGCCGCCGAGGGCCGTTCCATGAATCGCGGCCACGACCGCTTTGCCGGTGACCTCCAGGCGGTTGACGAGGTCCGGCAGCAGCGGGTGTTTCGGCGGCTTGTCGAACTCACGAATGTCCGCGCCGGCAATGAAGGTTCGCCCGGCGCAGATCAGAACCACGGACCGAACCTGAGCGTCCGCATCCGCATCGAGAATGCATTGGTACAGGCCTTCACGAACGGCCTGCGACAGCGCGTTGACGGGTGGATGGTCGATCGTGATTACAGCTGTCGTTCCCTGGCGTGTGCTTGTTACGGGCTTCATGTCACGGGTCTCCGGGCGTCGATCATTCGCTATTGTCGCGGATGCGCGTTCCGAATTCGAGGGTGCCGGAAGACCTTGCGCGGGGCTGAGACCCACTTGATCGGCCCGGCGCCGAATAGCGTAAAATAACGGTTTGTGCCGCAGGCCGGGCGCGGCGCAAATTCTGCCGAAAAGGAACAGTTCATGACATTTGTCGTTACAGAGGCCTGCATCAAGTGCAAACTTACGGACTGCGTCGAGGTTTGTCCTGTCGACTGCTTTCACGAAGGGCCCAATATGCTGGTCATCGATCCCGATGAATGCATCGATTGCACGCTTTGCGAGCCGGAATGTCCTGTGGAGGCAATATTCTCGGAGGACGAGGTTCCGGAGGACCAGCGGCACTTCCTCAAGTTGAACGAGGAGCTGTCACGAGAATGGCCGGTCATCGCAGAAATGAAGGATCCGCCGGAGGATGCCGACGAGTGGCGGGAGGTGAAGGACAAGTTCAAGCACCTCGAGCGCTAAAACCATTCCTTGGGCCCCCTCGAGGGTAATATGTAAAGCCGTTCAGCCGATTCGCTGGTAATCCTTTTCCATAATCCGGCTGGATCCGGCGGCCGAATGGCCGCTTGTCCTGTCAATCCTGCCGCTTGTCGGAAGTTGGCGGTCAACTTCCTCATTCTGCGAATCCACGCACGCTCGCAGCGCCTGCATACCGCCAGAATCGCTTTCGCTCATGACACGAAAGCGAAGGAAGGCGGAGTGAAGAATTTCAAAAGAGTAAGGGGCTTTACCCTGTTGGAACTTATGGTCACGGTAGCCATTGCCGCGATCATATTGTCGTTCGGCGTACCGGGCTTTGTGAGCTTCGTGCAGAACAACCGCGCGGCCACTCATACCAACGACCTGGTAACAGCGCTCAATCTCGGACGCAGCGAGGCCACCCGGCGCGGCTCGCCCGTCTTGCTTTGCAGTTCAACGGACGGCACAACCTGCAGCGGCAGCGGCGACTGGAGCACCGGCTGGGTCGTGCGCTCGGCCGGCGGCAATTTGTTGCGAAGCTGGCCAGAGCGCAGTGGCGGGGCCGGCGTCATCTCGGGGAATGTATCGCAGGTTCAGTTTCAGCCGCGTGGCTCGATCGCCGGAGGCGCCCTGCTCGAGGTCCGTCTTCCCGATTGCAGCGGCCAGCAGGGGCGGGACGTTGCGGTGAACGTCGCCGGCCGCATTTCCGTCAGCAGGGTGGGCTGCTGAATGAACGGAACAGCGAACAGCCGCCTTCTCGGGATTGCCTGCGCCGGCAGTCGCGGCCTGACGCTGGTCGAGATATTAATCGCGCTTCTGATCCTCTCGATCGGGCTGCTGGGGCTCGCGGGACTGCAGACGATGTCGCTCAAGTTCAACACGAGCTCGTATTACCGCACCCAGGCCACGGCACTTGCTTACGACCTGGCTGATCGCATGCGCGCCAACCGCCAGGCAGCCCTGAACGGTGAATACAACACAGCCTTCCAGGACCCGGCTCCGGCCTGTGGGGCGAACGGGGACGGCGGCAGTGTGCCGCAACAGGACATTGCCGCCTGGCGGAATGCACTCGCCTGCCGCATACCGCAGAGCACCGGCGCGGTCGTTCGCAATGGCGATGAATTCACCCTCACAGTGCGCTGGGACGACAGCCAGGGCGAGGAAGACCCCATGGAATTCGAGTTTACGACGGCACTATGAGCGGCTTTTATAGATCTTCGGCCCGTTCCCGCCAGCAGGGCGTCACGCTCGTCGAGCTGATGGTATCGCTGTTGCTGGGTCTGCTGCTGACCGCGGGCATCATCCAGGTGTTTGCCGGGAACCGTATCACCTATGCGTTCAACGAGGGGTTTTCACGAATCCAGGAAAACGCCCGGTTCTCGCTGGACCACATGGCGTACAACGCCCGCATGGCCGGCTACAGCGGCTGTCTGTCCGATGTAGTGGTGTACAACAATCTGGACGCTCCGGACAGCTTCCGCGACGACATCGACAACGGTCTTACGGGCTTCAACGCAAACGGCACCGGCGTCGGCGAGAACTATGCCGCCGGCGCAACGGATCCCGCGCCGTCCTCGGATGTGAATGCCTGGACCCCGTCATTGCCAGCGCAACTGGCTAACCAGGTCCTGCCGGGCAGCGACGTCCTTGTGATTCGCGCCATTGCGGGCGATTCCCAGGAGCTTGTATCGCCGTACAGCGATTCATCGCAGTTGTTCGTTGAAGACCCCAAGGATTTCGTGGAAGGCGAGATCATGGTGGTCACCGACTGCCAGAAGGCATCCGTTTTCCAGCTCACGAACGTCACGGATACCGGCTTCGGTGTAAACCTGGTTCACAGCAACGACGGAAAATATGTGCCGGGAAATGCAAGTCCTACCTGGGGTTCCGAGCAGAGCTACGGACTTGGAGCCGAAGTCGCTCGATTGCACACCTATGCTTTCTACGTCGGGCGCGGTGCGAGCAACAGACCGGCGCTATTCCAGCTTCGTCTGCAGCTGCAAAGCGGGACCGCAAGCGGATTCGTCCCGGAAGAACTGGTGGACGGCGTCGAAACGATGCAAATCCGCTACGGCCTCGACTCCGACGCCGACGGTGCCATCAATAGCTGGATTGCCGCCAATGCGGTGGCTGACTGGAAAGCGATCGTTGCGGTAGAGCTGTCACTGCTCACCAGAGCACCGGAGGAGTACGGCGCGGAAACGGACAGCGCGCAATACAACCTCGGAGGCACGCAGTTCGATCCCGTGGACGACCGGCGGCTGCGCCAGGTGTTTTCAACCACGATCGGCGTGCGCAACCGCCTGCCGTAGGACCGCGAAGTGGAGCCTAAGAAAATGCATCACCAACATTATTGCCGCGGCCGCCAGGACGGCGCTGCATTGATTCTCGCGCTCATCTTCCTGTTGCTGATGACCTTGCTCAGCACGTCATCAATGCGGACCTCGACGATGCAGGAGCGCATGTCCGGCAACATGCGGGACTGGAATCTCGGCTTCCAGGGCGCGGAAGCCGGATTGAGGGAGGCCGAGCAATACCTCCTCGGCGCCAACGTGTTGCCCGACTTCAACAATGCGGACGGGTTTTACCAGATCAATTCACCTGAGCGGCCCGTCTGGGTTGGTGAGGAAACCTCGGATGGAGCCGGTTTCATCAATTACCCGGCAGAGATTGACGGCGCTGCACGAAGACCGAGGTATTACATCGAGAAGCTGAGCTCGATCCGGCCAGCCGGCTCCAGCACGGAAACAGGAACTCCGGTGGAAGAATTCTACTATTTCCGCGTCACCGCCGCAGGTTATGGCGGCGCAACCGAAAACGACGGCGACCCGCTGACGGCTGTTGTCCTCAGCAGCGTTTACCGTAGCCGGTAGCAGCACATGGACGACGGCAATGCCGTCGCTAAGGAAGGACCCGACTGATGAATACGAAAGCAATGTGCCTTTTCAGACCTGCGGCCACGGCGCACATTTTGCGCAGTGCAGTTTCAGTTTTCGCCCTGGCTGTGTTGCCCTTTGTTCTTGCCGGCGCTCCGGCACGGGCAGAAATCTCACAGGAGCCCCTTGTTCTTACGGCGCCGGTCAACCCCAACCTTATCCTGGGGATCGACGACTCAGGCAGTATGGACGGCGAGTTGCTGATGCCGGCGAACGACGGAGCCTTGTGGTGGCATACCGGCAACCAGAGCTTTGCGGACGGCAGCAGCGTCAACTTCAACCCGGATGGCAGCGCCAACGATACCTGGAAAAAATACGTCTACCTGTTCCCTAACGGGACCGGGCTTACGGACGGTCGGCGCAATTATGCCGATTCCACCCACGACCATTACGCCGTGCCGCCGGTTCCGGCGTTCGCATTCGCCCGCTCGCCCGAGTTCAATTCCGCGTATTTCAATCCCGGCGAGACCTATTCGCCCTGGCCGGATGTGGGCGGCTACACGTTCAACGGTGCGGTTCCGGCTTCGGCCAAGACCGATCCTGTGTACGGCAGCGTCACCCTGGATCTGACTGCCGACTCTACAGGCAGCGACCAGAACCACGTGTTCCGCATGTTCGCCGGCATGACTCTGCCGAGCGGCAGTTATGTTTGTATCAAGAACGGGCCCGGTGCAGCATGCAGCTGGACAACTCTCGCCGCGGACGAATTGCTGCTCGGAGATCGCTGGGTGGGCATCCGCTATTTTCCTGCGACCTTTTACGTATCGTCGGGCGCGGCGCTGCCTGCCGCTTACGAAAGCTACACCGGAGACCTGACCCCCAGCGGACACTCGCCGGGTGCGGCGCTCCCGGACCTCGTGCGTTACGAAATCAAGCCGGGCAATTTCAGCAACAGCGCCGATTACGACACGGCTATTCAGAACTTCGCCAACTGGTTCACCTATTACCGTAAACGGCATCTGGCCACGCGCGGCGGTATTGCCAGATCGTTCGACGAAAGCTCCCGGCTGTATGCCGGCAGCTTCCGCATCAACAGTCGCAGCAACGTCTCGATGCGGGACCTGTCCGTCGAGTCGGAGCGACAGTCGTTTTTCCAGGAAGTGCTGACATCGGTCGGTTCCGGCGGCACGCCGAATCGTGAGGCGCTTTATCATGCCGGTCAGCAATACGAGCGGACCGACAGCTCCGCGCCCATTACCTACTCCTGTCAGCAAAACTTCACCGCGTTGTTCACGGACGGTTTTTCCAATCCTACTTCCGGCCTTGTCGATAATGAAGATGGAACGGCGGGTTCTCCCTTCGAAGACACGGCATCCGGAACTATGGCCGACATTGCCATGCATTTTTACCAGAAAAACCTGCGGCCGGATCTTCCTGCCGGAGATGTCATCAGCCAGCAGGGTTGCGCGAGCGCTAATCCCGATCCGTGGCTGGACTGCCGGGAAGACCTGCACATGGTGACGTTCGGCATAGTCCTCGGCAACAAGGGCGAAATTTACCTTGAGGACGAGGCTGCGACGGAGGACCCCTACAGCAATCCCCCTGCGTGGCCTCTTACGTTTCCAAACCGCCATCCATCGGCCGTCGACGATTTGTGGCATGCCACCATCAACAGCCGCGGAGATATGCTCAGCGCGCGGCGACCTTCAGAGATCAGTGACAAGTTCGGTTCCGTCCTGAACAACATTGCCGGGCGTGTCGCCTCAGCCGCCGCAGTGGCAACCAACTCGACGCGGCTTGGCTCGGACACGGCCGTGTTCCAGGCGGCCTTCGATAGCAGCAACTGGAGTGGTGAGTTGCAGGCTTTCCGCATCAATGATGATGGCTCAGTGAACAACAGCTCGGTCTGGGCCGCGGGTGACGAGCTTGACGCAATATCTGAAGCTAATCTGTGGAGCCGGAACATACTGACAGCCGCTCCGCCGGCGCCGGCCGGGGGAAGTTCGTTGTTATCCACGACCGGCCGGGATTTTGTCTGGCATGAACTTGCGACCTCGCAACAGGAGGCGCTGCGGCAACAAGCCGGCGGAGGTTCGCTCGTGAGCGAAGCCGAAGGGCAGGCCAGGCTGGATTATCTTCGAGGCTCGAGAGTCAATGAACAGCCTGGCGGCGGCATGAGGAAGCGGGATAGCCGCCTTGGCGACATCGTCAACTCCGATCCGCAGTTCATTTACCAGCAAGACTTCGGATACTTGCTTCTGGATCAGTCGGCTGCGTTTTCTGGCATGGGCGTAGGGGCCAGCTACAAGGCGTATCGCGAGTCCGCGGCTTACCAGAGCCGGCCGCCAATGGTTGTGGTCGGGGCGAACGACGGCATGCTGCACGGCTTCGACGCAAGCCTGGGCGCTGCCGGGGGCAAGGAACTGTTCTCCTTCGTGCCGCACTCGGTCTATGACAATCTTTATGAGCTTACGCTTCCCGAATACTCCCATCGCTTTTACGTGGACGGCAGTGCGCGGGTTGCAGACGCCCTCCTTAACGGCACCTGGCGCAGCATTGCGGTGGGTGTTGCCGGTGCCGGGGGAAAAAGCGTCTTCGCGCTCGACGTCACAACCCCGGGCACTATGACGGATTCGGACGTGCTGTGGGAGTTTTCGCACCCGTCCATGGGTTACACCATGGGACAGCCTGCGGTCGTGCCGCTGCCCAACAAGAAGTTCGGGGTGGTAGTCACGAGCGGCTACGAGAGTGGCGCTACGGATGGAGTCATCTGGATTCTGGATCCGGCGGACGGCAGCATTATTTTCTCCATTGCGCTGCCGAACAGCGGCGGTCTCGGCGCGCCTCTCGTGGTCGACCTGGACAGCGATCGCGTGGCCGACAGGATTTATGTCGGTGACACGGAGGGCAACGTGTGGCGGGTCGACCTTGTGTCCGGCAACACGAGCAGCTGGAAGCCGCCGAAAGGCCTGATGTCAGGCACCAAGCCCGTACCGCTCTTCGTCGCGCGCGACGCCGCCGGGCAGCGGCAAGCGATCACCTCACCGCTGTCTTCGGCCTTCAACGACAAGGGCCGGCATGCGCTGTTCTTCGGCACCGGCAGCTTTTATCGGGTGGGCGACAATCTGGTGCCCGCGAGTCCCGACGTGGACTCTTTCTACGGCCTTATTGATGAGGGTCAGGTAATTTCCGGTCGGGCTGATTTGCTCGAACAGGAAATCCTGGCGGAGGTCAGCACTGGCGGCACCCGGGTCAGGGGCGTGACGGATCACGACTTGCCGGACGGCGGAAGCGGCTGGTTCATCGATCTGCTGTGGAAAGGCACTTATGGCGGCCCGGGTCCGGCCGGCGAGCGTGTGGTGTCGAGGGCTGCGATTCGCGGCGACAGGGTGATTTTTGCGACCGTCATCCCCAATCCCGATCCCTGCGCTTTTGGCGGCGAAAGCTGGCTGATGGAGCTCAATACCTTCGATGGCGGACGTCTGGACTACGCGGTATTCGACCTGAACAACGACGGGAACTTCGACGAAAATGACTGGATCACCGTGACCGATGAAAACGGCAACCAGGTGCGCGTGCCGCCCTCAGGTATCGCACCGGACATAAACATCATCAAAACACCGGCCATCATTGCAGGTATCGGTGAGAATCAGGACGAAGTGAAGGTCATGAGCGGCTCATCAGGACAGTTGATCCGGATTTCAGAGCGTGGGGGTGTCGGCATCGGCCGGCAATCCTGGCGGCAGCTGAGGTAGGCGAAAATGAATGACGTAATCGGGAATAACAGCAACGGAAGGCCTGGCGGAATGTCGGGCATCACCCTGATCGAGCTGCTTATCGTGGTGGTGATCGTCGGAATACTGGCATCGATAGCCTACCCGTCGTTTCAGGAGCAGGTGAGAAAAACGCGCCGGGCAGATGGGAAGGCGATGCTGATGCAAACGGCGCAACAGCTCGAGCGCTGCTACACCCGCTTCGCCAGTTACGATGACGCGGGTTGCGGCGTCGCGTTGCCTTTGGATTCAGAGGAAGGCTGGTACGAAGTAACCGGGGCGGTCAACGCCTCAACCTTCACCTTGAACGCATCGCCGCAGGATGACCAGGTCAAAGATGCCAAGTGCGGTGTGTTGAGACTGACCAGTACCGGACTGCAGGGATCGCAAAACGCGGACGCCGACGCGAACGACTGCTGGTAGCCTCGCAGGCGGCTTCGCGACCCGGCACGACGTGCACCGGGCTGCGCAAAAATACGCGGAGCCCGCGCGGCAAAATCCCGATTGCAGGCTCCGCGGCGATTTTCGCCGCCGGCCGGGCAACGGCGCCTTCCTGGCGCCGGGACACTTCGCTAATCGCTGCGATCGGTGACCTCGAGCAAGTGAAACCCGAACTGGGTCTTCACAGGGCCCTGCACCTTGTTCACGTCCGCGCTGAATACCACCTCGTCGAATTCCCGCACCATCATGCCGGGACCGAACTCGCCGAGTTCCCCGCCCTTCTGACCGGACGGGCAGGAAGAATGCTCTTTGGCCAGGACGGCGAAATCGGCTCCGCCCTCTATCTGGTCTTTCAGTTCCTGTGCCTGTTCCTCTGTGTCGACCAGTATGTGTCGTGCAGATGCCTTTGCCATGAGTGTCTTCCCCTCCATATCGGCTGAAAAGCGGGCATTATCGCGGAAACAGGCGCGGATTTGGGCCTGACTTCCATGATCGCTGCGCGAGCCGGCACGAGCGGCGAAGCGCGGTAACGGACATGAGGCTTCCATCTTTCCCTGATATTTCGAGTACGAGGGCCAAATCCGGTACCATGCCGCTGTCTTTTTTGAGACAGATCCGAATTTAAAGTGGCTTTTACATGAACGGCGCCGAAGCGAAACTTCGCTTCATCCACAGCTCCGACTGGCAACTGGGGATGACTCGCGCGTTTTTGACGCCGGAGGCGGCTTCCCGCTTCAGCCAGTCTCGAATTGCTGCGATTCAGAAGCTCGGCGAGCTGGCCCGGCAACATGATGCCGCGTTCATTGTCGTCGCGGGCGACGTGTTCGAATCCAACCAGGTAACGAGGCAGACGCTGCTGAGGGCTGTGGAAGCGCTCGACGCCTTGCCGGTGCCGGTTTTTCTCCTGCCCGGCAATCACGATCCGCTCGACGGCTCGTCGATTTTCTCGACCCGAGAGCTTCGCGAAGCCGGCGATCACGTCCTCGTCATCCGAACGCCGGAGCCGATGGCAGTGCCCGGCCTCGCCGGCGCCGAGGTCGTCGGCGCGCCCTGGCGCAGCAAGCGGCCGGGGTCGGACCTTTGCGCAGACATGCTTTTTGGCCTGGCACCGGCAGAGGGCATCCTCCGTGTTGCTGTGGCGCATGGTCAGGTCGACAAACTGGCACCCGATACATCCCGCCCCGACATCATTGACCTGGCGCGCGCAGAAGCGGCGGTCCGGGAGCGACGCATACACTACCTGGCGCTGGGCGACAGGCACTCCCTCACCGATGTCGGTTCGACGAAGCGGATCTGGTACTCCGGCACACCGGTCGTAACAGCGTTCGATGAAACAGAGCCGAACAAGGCCTTGCTGGTCGAGCTGGACGCCGCCGGCGCTTGCCGCGTCGATCCATTGCAGGTCGGAGACTGGAAATTTCTGGCGCTGGAAGCCCGGCTCGATGGGCCGGACGATCTGCAACGCATCGACAGCATGTTGAGCGAACTGCCCGGGAAGGCCCGCACCGCCGTGAAGATCGGTTTCAAGGGTACTGTGAACCTGGCAACGGCCGGGCGGCTGGACGAACTCATGGAGGCGAGAGCGGAGCTGTTCGCCAGCCTCAGGCGGCGTGAGAGGACGACGGATCTGGCGATCGTGCCGGACGGCCTGGACGAGGACAGCGTTTCTCTCGCCGGTTATGCCAGGAGTGCCTGGGACGAGCTTTTGGCGAGCGCAAAAGGCGGCGATGAGGCCGCCCGGGATGCGCTCCGGCTTTTCTATCGCCTGAGCCACCAGGGCGAAAGCTGATGCGCCTGATCCGGGTTTCGCTTGAAAACTGGCGTGGTGTTGCGAACCGCGAAGTCGCCTTCGACGAGCATGTGACCCTGATCGAGGGTCCCAATGAGATCGGCAAGTCGACAATCATCGAGGCGATACGCATGCTCTTTCGCGTGCCCGATTCTTCGAGCCAGAAAATCGTCAAGGCGGTACAGCCTGCCGGTCAGGACACGGGCAGCCGGGTAGAGGCCGAAGTGCGCGCCGGCGACTACCACTTTGTTTACGAGAAGACCTACAACAAGAACAAGCAGACAACGCTCAATATTCTCTCGCCAAAAAAGGAACAGCTCACCAGCCGCGAAGCCCACGATCGCGTAGAGGCGATTATGGCCGAGTCCGTTGACATGACGCTTTGGGATGCGCTGCTCGTGAGCCAGGGCAAGGAAATCGCGCAGGCCAGCCTGAACGACTCGGAAAGCCTGTCAAACGCCCTCGACGAGGCGGTGGGTACGGCGGCGGCAGGTTCGGAGGACGCCGGTCTCGTTGTCAGTGTCAGAAAGGAGTACGAGCGCTACTTCACCCCGAGAAGCGGCAAGGAGAAATTTCTGGCGCTGGAGAGCGAGCGCGAAGAGGCTCTGCGCGCCGTCGAGGCTGCGCGGGCCGTGATGGCGGCTGTTGAGGACGATACGCAAAAGCACGATCGCTGCAAGGCAGAAGTGCTGCGGCTGAAAAAGGAGTTACCGGCACTGCGGCAAAAGGTGCAAGAACATGAACAAAAGTGGCAATTCGTCAGTTCATTGCAGGACCAGGTAAAGGCGGCCGAGACGGCACACGACTCCGCCAAAAGGATACTGCAGGCGGCTATTGATGTGCATGACCGGCGCGCCGCGCTTCGCAGCGACATTGCCGACAGCGAATCAAGGCTGAGGCAAGTGAACGCGCGTCGCGAACCTCTGGAGCAAAGCGAAAAGGAACTGGCGCTGTCGGTGCAGGAAGCGCAGCGTGAAGCCGAAGACTGTCGATCGACGCTCAAGGCGGCGAAGGCGGCGCTTCGTCTCGCCAGCGACGACGAGGCCTGGCTCAGGAAGAGCGACGAGTTGCGCCGGACGCTTCGCAACATCGCAGAGCTCGAGGAGATCGCGAGTCGAAAGACCGCGTTTCGCGACGCAATCGGCTCGATCAGGGTCGACGAGCCGGGACTGGAGCGCCTCAGAACCGCTGAGAAGAAGCGTGACATCGCCCTGAGCCAGCGGGATACAGCCACGACGAAGGTGGTAGTACAAGCGGAGCAATCGCTCAAACTGCTGATTGACGGTCATGATGAGCCTTTGGCGCAGGATGGTTTTTTTGAACAAAAGGTGACGTCGGATCTGGAGCTGCGAATTCCGGGCGTTGCTTCGTTTCGCATTACGCCGTCCCGGTCCGTCTCCGAGCTGCAGGAAGAGCTTGCCGAGGCCGAGCGTCTCGTCGCGGATCTGCTTGAGTCTTTGGCCGCCGGAAGTCTGGCTGACGCTGTGGCAAAAAACGAAAGGCGTCTCGAGGCGCAACGCGAGCTGGCCATACTGGATGAGCGGGAGAAGGCGGTTTCGCAGCAGTCCGGCCTGGAAGAATTGCGCAACAGGGCGAAATTGTGCCGGCAGTGCTGCGATGCCTATGTACAGGTTCGCGGCAAGGATCCGGCGCTTCCCGAAGACCTGCAGGCAGCGTCCGCTCGTGTTGAACTGAGCCGCAAAACCGCGGAGCAGGCCGAGAGGGACTTCGAGTCGGCACAGCATCGCGCGACCGAACTGCAGCACCAGTCCAGCGCTGTGAACAGTGACCTGCGTGTATTGCGGGAGGAAATAAAAGGGCTGCAGTCGGCTGCTGACGACAAGCGTGCGAGGCTGGAAGCCGAGCGCACGATGGAGAGCGATGAAAGCGCGTGCTCGAGGAAAGACCAGGAGATGGCGAACGTGGAGCAATTGCAGGCGAAACTCGCGGCACTGAGCTCGAATCTTGCAGATGCGGCGCCGGACAAGGCGCAGTCCCTTCTGGCAAATGCAAAAGCGGCGCAGGAGCGCGCGGGCAGGGGCTTGCAGGAAGAAGAACAGAAGCTGGCAGTGCTGCAGGACCGGCTCACCATGGCACAGGCTGACGGTCGCTTCGAAAAGCTGGAGACCGCGGAAGCGCGACTGGCGGAGATCGAGGCGGAACTGGCGTCTACCCGCCGCCGTGCGGCGGCCGTCAATCTGCTGTGGTCTACGCTGAGCAGCCACCGGGACGCGGCTCGCCAGGCTTATGTCCGGCCCCTGAAACAGGCTATCGAAGAGCTTGCTGCAATTGTCTTCGGCCATGGCTGTGAGGTCGAAATCGGCGATGACTGGAATCTTCTGTCGCGCTCACTCGACGGCGCGACGATCCCGTTCGAGGACCTGAGCATCGGCGCGCAGGAACAGCTCGGCATTATTGCGCGTCTGGCCGCAGCGCAGATCATTTCAACGGCAGGCGGCGTACCGCTCATCATCGACGATGCGCTGGGCTTCTCCGACCCCGCTCGACTGGAATCCATGGGTGCCGCGATCGCGAGCGTCGGCAGACGATGTCAGATCATCCTCATTACCTGCACGCCGGGCAGGTTTACCTACGTCGGCAGCGCCGTCACGGTAAAATTGTGAGTGTTGCGGCACCGGCGGGGCCTGTTCCGCCGGCCGGCCTTGGCTTTCCTCTGCTGCTTGTACTGCAGGTACAATGCTGGAAATTGCAGTGGCCATTGGGGGGAACGTGGGCAAACTCGCCGGTATCGCGCGCCGCGACAGAAAACGCGCGCCAATGCAGATTCTGGACCGCGCCGAGATCAGTACGGAGACAGGCGTCGCTCGCGATTTCCGCGGCCGCCCGGGACAGCGGCAGGTTACGCTCCTGGCGACCAACGCCTGGCGCGAGGCCTGCGAGGATCTTGGGGCGCACATCCCCTGGACGACACGCCGGGCCAATCTTCTGGTGGAAGGAGTGGATTTGCGCAGCACGGTGGGTGCTGTCCTCCGGATCGGCGCCGTCCGACTCCTGGTGACAGGAGAAGTCGATCCCTGTTCCCGCATGGACGAGCAATACCCGGGCCTGGCAAAGGCGTTGCAGCCCCACTGGCGCGGCGGCGTCAGTTGCGCCGTTGTGTCCGGCGGGCAGGTTGCGATTGGTGACAGCGTCGTTCTGGAAGCCGCCGAGGCGTGACGGGTTTCCGATGCTGATCTGGAGCGTTGCAGCACTCCTTGTCGTCGCGACGGCTATTGCGCTTCTCTACAACCGGCTGGTGCGAGACCGCAACCGTGTGGACGGAGCGTGGAGCGATATCGACGTTCAGCTGCAGCGGCGCCATGACCTGATCCCGCAACTGGTGAACGCGGTCGATCAGTATGCGAAATACGAGCGCGCCACCATCGAGGCTGTCACCGCGTTGCGCAGCGAGGCGCTGCAGACGACTGATATCGAACGGCTGGGGCGGACCGAAGAAGAGCTCGGCACCGGAGTGAGGCGCCTGCTGGCGCTGGCCGAGCAGTACCCCGACCTGAAGGCGGACCGGAACTTTCTCGATCTGCAAACCGAGCTGGTCGAGACCGAAAACTACCTGCAGTTCGCGAGGCGCTATTACAACGGCTCTGTACGCGAGCTGAACACTCGCGTGGAGAGCGTGCCGAGCAACCTGGTGGCAGCATTGTTCGGTTTTGCCACGCGCAGCTTCTTCCAGAAGTCTGCTGACGAGGTGGCCGCAGTACCGCTGGTCGATCTCGGTTCGCTGGAATGAAAAGAAGCGTTCTTCTCTTCTGTCTTCTCCCGGCTATCGTTCTCGCTGACGAACGGATACTCGACTATCACAGCGATATCCTGGTGCGTCAGGATGGCTGGATAGAGGTAGCGGAAACCATTACTGTCCGGGCCGAGGGCAAGGCGATCCGCCGCGGCATATACCGCGACTACCCGACACGCTACAAGGACCGCCTCGGTAACGACGTGGAGGTCGAGTACGAACCAAAGTCGGTCATGCGCAATGGCCGCTCCGAGGATTTCAATTCGGTGGGGCAGCGAAACGGTCTGCGCACTTACTTCGGCTCCGCCGACAGGCGCCTGCCCGAGGGAGAGCATACTTACGTCTATCGATACGATGCCGGTCGAATGCTCGGGTTCTTCGACGCGCACGACGAGCTTTACTGGAACGTCACGGGGCTCGGCTGGGATTTTCCGATCGATCGCGCGTCGGCGAACGTCAGGTTCGGTTTTCCCTTGCCGGCGGAATCAATCCGGGTCGAGGCCTACACGGGGAGCTATGGGGCGGCCGGACAGGACTACCGCGCCGCAACATCCGCTTCGGCAACAGCGAGCATCGAGACGACGAAGCCGCTGAACCCGCGCGAAGGACTGACGTTTGTCGTCAGCTGGCCCAGGGGTTTTGTCGAGCAGCCGGGACAAATGCAGAGGCTGGCCTGGGCTTTGTCGGATAACCTCAATCTGCTTGTTGCCCTTGCCGGCTTTTTGGTGCTGCTGAGCTACTACATCCTGGTGTGGCGTCTTTACGGGCGGGATCCGGCCGAAGGCCTGATCGTGGCTCGCTACGAGCCGCCGGCAGGGTTTTCGCCGGCCTCGCTGCGCTACATCGAGCGCATGGCCTATGATGACAAGGCGATGACCGCGGCAGTCGTCAACCTCGCGGTGAAGGGCTATCTGCGTATCGAGAAGAACGGCGACAAACACCTGCTCCAGCGCAGCGCTGCCGGAGCGAATCCGGAGCCGCTTGCTCCCGGAGAAAAAGCGCTTCTCAAGTCACTGTTTCGTGACGGCGATCGGGTAGAGCTGGACAACGCCAACCACGGGTTGCTAGGGGAGGCGCGGAAGAAGCACGAGGCGTCGCTGAAGCGCAATTACGCGAGCCGGTATTTCCGTACCAACGGCGCCATGCACCTGCCCGCGCTTCTTCTTGCGCTTTCATTCTCGGTGCTGGCGCTCAATGTCGGCAGCGGGCCGGCGCCGCTGGTCTTCCTGTTCATCGCAGCGATGAATTCCCTGATCGTGGTGTTCGCCGTTCTGATGAAAAGGCCGACCGGTCTCGGGCGGAAGCTGCTGGACCAGGCGGCGGGCTTTCGGGACTACCTGCAAATAGCGGAAAAAGACGAGCTGAACCTGAGGAATCCGCCGGAAAAGACGCCGGAGCTGTTCGAGCGTTACCTGCCCTTCGCGCTCGCCATGGGCGTCGAGCAGCTGTGGGCGGAGCGATTTGCGCAGGTTTTCGCCCGTTTGCAGGGCAGCGGCGGCGCTTCCTGGCAACCCTCCTGGTACCGCGGCGCCTGGAGCCCGGGGAATCTCGGCCGCACAACATCCACTGTGACCAAAGGGCTGGCCACGGCGGTCAGTTCATCCGTGCGGGCGCCCGGGTCCTCGTCAGGCAGCGGCGGTGGCGGCTCGTCCGGCGGCGGCGGCGGGGGCGGGGGCGGCGGCGGCTCGTTCGGCATCTTC
>JBBDSK010000261.1:0-16492 GCA_040904985.1 Woeseia sp.
CCCAAATGCCCCCCCCCCCCCGCAGGGGATGCCTGCCTCGCCGTTGTCCGAGACTTACCGCTTAACCAAGTGCCATTGAGAGTTAGAGGAAGAAGCCGATCGAAAGATACGCGGCGAGGCGACGGTTGCCGCTATCGCCGGAGGCGGGGTTTTTGGCGACCACTGCTCGCCCTTGTCCGACACGTTGATTCTTGCGTCGACCGGTGCCGCATCGGATCACATCGATCACATCAAGTCGCAAATTCCGTACGCCATGTTGCGGTTCGCAACCCAGGCGCTGAAGTTGCGGATGGCGCCGGTGCGCTGGAAAAATGCGATGAGCATTCCGATAAAGAGCTCGAGCAGGAATATCCACGAGAACGCTGTTGTGCCCAGCGAGTTTTTAGCAGGTTCGGAAAGCCCATCAGTCCCTGGCCGGAGATAATTACGCCGACGAAGCAGGCGACAGCCGGCGCGAAGACCGTATTACGGCTAATGAACGCGAGCAAGATGGCAACGCTCGCGGGCAGCAGCGACAGTGCGCCCAGCGTTTCCGATTGATCCAAAACTCCCCCCTTTTTTTCCGTTTGATGGAAGGTACTACACGCAGGCGCGAGTTACATTTCCGCGCGCCCCCGATAACGCTGAAGTCCGGACGTAAGGCGAAAGCCGAGACTCCGGAGGGGATCCGGCGGCATCCAGCTCGCCGTGCCGAACAGTGCCGGAATCTCCGGCGATTCCGTCCCCAATACCAGGTCTGCGAGCCGGCTGCCGAAAAGCGTTCCCTTGACGATTCCACCGCCATTGCAACCCGCCGACACAAAAAGTCCCGGGGCGACGCGGCCCCAAAGCGGCGCACCGTTCAGTGTGAAGCCCGTTGCACCCGACCAAACACTTGCGAACGGTATCGCGGCAAGTTGCGGATAACGTCTCTGCAGGCTGCGCCTCAACTTCTCTGCCATTTGCCCGTTGTCAGGTTCCTTTTCGTACGCGTAAAGAGAGCGAATGAGGAACCGTCCGTCCGTGCTGCGCCGCAGCGAGCTGCCCAGCCGGTGCGCCGGCAACAGGCCCCAGCCGGCCTGGTCTCCGGTGTCCGGAACGGAGTCCGGACAGCTTTCCGTGAGGGCGGCGAAGGTATAGACCGCGGCCATGCGCGAACGTCCGGGGCCGAGCTGCCTGCTGAAGGCGTTGTTTGCGAGTATGACGTCCGGCGCTACCACCGATGCCTGTGGCGTGAGAACCCTCCAGGAACCGCCATCCCGCTCGATGCCGACAGCCGGGGAGTTCTCCCTGAGCGTCACCGCCGGGGGCAGATGGCCGGCCATGCCTCGAATCAGTGCGGCAGGCTGCACCAGGTGGCAGTCGGGGGAGTAAAGCGCTTCGCGATAGTAATTCGTCCCGAGCCGGTTACGGAGCGCCGGTCGACCTAGCATTTCGAACTCGAGCCCCGTGGCTTCGAGAAAATCGCGGTACCTTCGCAGGGCAGCCACTCCGGCGCTGCCGGCCGCAGCACGCCAGGTGCCCGATTTCGCGAGCTCGCAGGCGATTCCGTGCTCGGCCACCAAATTCTTTATATCCTGCATCGTGCCGGCGAGGAGGCGATTGCAGGCTTTCATGCGTTCGACTTCTCCCGCCCTCGCGTCGTTAGCGAGTGCAATGTCCAGCATGAATCCGGAGTTCCGGCCCGGGTTGCCTTCGCCAACCTCGCTGGAATCGAGGACCACGATGTGCGATTGCGGGGCGCGTTCGGCAAAACGGCGGGCAGCCGCCAGACCGGTATAACCTGCGCCCACGATGACCACGTCACAGGCCACATCGGATGTCAATGACTGCGTCGGTTGCCGCGGCGGAAGCAAGGCATTCCAGCCACAGGGTCGCTGGTAATCCGGATAGGCGGGCGGCTTCACGCTGCCGAACATCGACGATCGCCATTTGCAGGTTCGGCGCATTGTTCGGAGAATAGCGCCTGCCGCTCAACTGGAGTTGAACATTGATCAAAACAGACGTCGTCGTCGTCGGAGCAGGGCCCTGCGGATTGTTCCAGGTATTCGAACTGGGGCTTCTCGGTCTGAAGGCGGAGATCGTGGATTCCATCTCGAGGCCCGGCGGTCAGTGCGCGGAACTGTACCCGGACAAGCCCATATACGACATCCCTGCGATACCGGTGTGTACGGGCGAGGAGCTCACGACGAATCTTTTGAAGCAGATCGAGCCCTTCCACTGCGGGATGCATCTCGGAGAAGAAGTCGCGACGGTAAAACGGCAGGAAGACGATAGCTTTCGGGTCGAAACCAGTAGCGGAAAGGCCTTTTCTGCCAAGGCCGTGGTGATTGCCGGAGGAGTGGGTTCGTTTCAGCCCCGACCGTTGAAGGTCCCGGGCGCAGAGGAATATGAAGAGCGGACGCTTCACTACCGGGTAAGCGATGCCAAAAAGTTTCACGGCAAAAGAATCGCTGTTCTCGGCGGCGGCGATTCCGCTCTGGACTGGGCGCTTGAGCTTTGCGGCAAGGCGGAGAGCATTACGCTCGTGCACCGGCGGGAGGAATACCGGGCAGCGCCGTCGTCCGTTGCGAAAATGCGTTCACTGGTGACAGCCGGTAAAATGCAGCTCATCGAGCGAGGCAAAGTAACCGCTATCACAGGTGCGGAAGGCAGAATGTCCTCTCTTACGGTGGAGGTCAAGGACGAGGAGGCCGTCGAGGTGCCGGTGGGTCATGCACTCGTATTCTTCGGTCTCGCGCCGAAGCTCGGGCCGATCGCGGAATGGGGGCTCGACATCAATCGGAAAACCATCAACGTCGACACCGAACGCTTCGAGACATCGGAGCCGGGCATTTATGCAGTCGGCGATATCAATTACTACCCCGGCAAAAAGAAACTGATTTTGTGCGGCTTTCATGAGGCGGCGCTTGCGGCCTTCGCAATCAAGCAGCGGATCGAGCCCGACAAAAAGGTTCACGTCCAGTACACGACGACAAGCCCGATCATGCACAAACGCCTGGGCGTGCCCGACTAGGGACAATGGCTCTTAAGGCCATGGCCGGCTCTGCCGGGGTTCCGGCATCCCCTGCGGGAGATGGCTCCCTTCGGTCCGCTTTATTTCCGCCAAAGGACCTCCCGCAGGGAATGCGTGCCTCGGCGTTGCCCGAGTGCTTTTCTTAAGTAATGGGATGGACTCCTCCCCTTAGAAATCGGCGTCGATGCGCTGGGGGCGTGAATTGCGGAAACGCGGATTTCGCGTGAAGTTGATCGCGGCCCAGTTTGTCAAGCCGTACGTCAAGAGCAATAAGAATGACCGCCATGGCGCCGCCTATGGAGCGCCTGTCGTGACCGCAGAAGTATCGGCCGGCTTTTCAAGCTGCGGATAATCGATGCCGAGCTGCTCCAGGTATGTGTCGAACCGCGAGGGGTCATAATAAAACTGGCGCAGCCTGTCCCGATATATCTGCATCGTCTCGACGTTCTTTTCGATCGCCGGTGGATCGTCCTTCGAAATGAACGGGATGTATTCGTCCCCTGCCAGCTGCTCCTCCTGGAAGTACCGCCAGGCATCGTCGCGCAGCGATGCGTCCTGCAACAGGTCGATCATCGTCGCAGCGATGACTTTCGCACCGGCCGTCGCGCCCTTGTGCGCTATCGGTGTTGCCATGGCCATGGCGCTGGACCAGTGGTGAAACTGCAGCCCGTCGACGTTTGACGGAAATCGCAGCGTAACCGTCGGAACGTTCCACGACACGTCACCGATATCGTCGGAGCCGCCGGATTTGGGTTCGTCCAGCGGTTCCTCGACTCCTTCCAGTTCGAGAGCGAGGCCGTTAATCTCGTCGGCGTTCATCAGCTTTTGCAATGCCCGGGCATACTTCTGGTCGTCCTCCGACCACTCCGGCAGCCCGACAGCACGAATATTCTGATCCATGGCGAGCGCGATGGGCTTGTTGAAATGCCGCGGATAGGCCGCGCCGATGATGCGTCGGCTCATAGTAGTGTCCGTCATCAGCGCTGCGCCCTCGGCCGTGCGCTGCAGTTTTTCAAAATTTTTCCGGATGCCGTCGGCCTCGATTTCACGGACGAAGTACCAGACGCTGGCCTTCGATGGCACGACGTTCGGCTGATCACCGCCGTCGACGATGACGTAATGGGACCGCTGCAAGGGGTGCAGGTGCTCCCGCCGGAAATTCCAGGCTACGTTCATCAGTTCAACGGCATCCAGTGCGCTGCGGCCCTTCCAGGGATCGCCGGCGCCGTGCGCCGCAACTCCGTCAAAGCTGTACTCGACCGAAACGAGGCCGGTGCCGCGGGGTCGGCCCCAGCCGACGGTGAGATTGTCCGACACATGCGTGAAAAGTACGGCGTCCACGCCCTCGAAGCGCCCGTCCCGCGCGAACCACGCTTTCGTAGCGACGAGTTCTTCCGCCACGCCGGGCCACAGCACGATCGTGCCAGTCAGTCCTTCGCGTTCCATGATGTTCTTGACCGCAAGTGCTGCGGTGATGTTGACGGCCTGCCCGGAGTTGTGGCCCTCGCCGTGACCGGGTGCTCCTTCAATCATCGGCTGGCGCCAGGCAACGCCGGGCAGTTGCGAGGATTTGGGTATGCCGTCGACATCCGAACCGAGGGCGATCACCGGTTCGCCGTGACCCCATGTGGCCCACCAGGCTGTCGGGATTCCCGAGACGTTCTGCTCGACCGAAAAGCCGTTCTTTTCCAGTATCTCCGTGAGATAGCGCTGCGTTTCGAATTCCTGGAAGCCGAGTTCCGCAAACGAGAACAGGCTGTCGACGATTTCCTGTGTCAGCTTTGTCATGCCGTCGATCCTGTCCGCCGCCTCGGCTTTGAAGCCGGTCAGCTCCGGTGCAGGTTCCTCCTGTTCCTGCTCCGCGGCCTGTGCGGCAATTGGCAGCGCGGCGGCGCTCAGGAGCAGGCAGGGCAGAGAAAAAATTCGAAACATGACGTCCCCGTAATGATGTTCTCGTTCTGGTGCACCCATCATACCGCAGCTTGAGGGGGAGCCAACCCGGCTTACGGCGGCCGTTTCGTCTCGTGATGCGAGGTGGGCGGCAATGCGGTAGGCTGCTGGCCGCATTGCAATTTGCCTGGAATCCCCAAATGCGAAAACACAGACAGAATCGGCTGCAGCGGCAAGGCGGGTCCGGCGGTTATCCGGGCCGCGCGCCAGTGAACGTTCTGTCGCAGTGAGGCTGTGGACGCTGCATCCGTCCTGCCTGGACGCGAAGGGCCTCGTTGCGCTGTGGCGGGAGGCATTGCTTGCGCAAAAGGTCCTGCAGGGGAACACTCGCGATATCTTCATCGGGCTTCGGCCCCTTGTAGTCTTGATGAGCTGGTCATTGTTCAGAGGGCGCCGTGCCGCTCGCTTGCGGTTATACTGGCGCTCATTCAACGACGCAAAATGTTTACCGGTTTTCGCCGGAGCATGCCGCGAGACGATATCGGCAGCAACCTCTTACGCGCACTTGCCAGGCAATATGACGAACAATGAATTGACGGTTGGAGTGCTTGGCGGCATGGGACCGGAAGCCACGGTCGACTTCATGACGCGGGTTCTTGCGTTGACGTCCGCGAAAAAGGACCAGGACCACATACACATGCTGGTGGATCACAATCCCAAGGTTCCGAACCGACAGGCCGCCATTCGCGGAACTGGCGAGGACGCGGGGCCCGCGCTCGCGGCAATGGCGCAGCGGCTGGAAAGTGCGGGCGCGGGATTCCTGGTGATGCCTTGCAACTCGGCTCACGCGTTCCTGCAGGCGATTCGGGCCGTGACGGGCCTGCCTCTGGTCAGCATCATCCGGGAATCGGTCAGGGAGATTGCTCGCGTGTCATCAGGTGCGAAGGAGGTCGGCGTTATGGCAACAGACGCCCTGCTCGAAACCGGTATTTACCAGACGGCCTTGCTGGAGGCCGGGCTTGCGCCGCTGTTGCCTCCTGCCGATGAACTGGGACGTCTGATGGACCTGATCGGGCGCATAAAGGCGGGTGACAAAGGCCGCGAAGTCGCCGATGAGATGAGTACGCTGGCTGAACTGCTGGCGTCCTCCGGGGCGGATGTCATCATCGCGGCCTGCACGGAAATTCCGCTCGTCCTGCATGCCGGGAATATTTCCGTCCCGGTCATATCGACGACCGACGTCCTGGCAAGGCGTACAGTCGAAATTGCACGGGGCGGCGCGATGCCTGCCTGCGAAAGCTGACTGTAAGGAGACCGAAGTGCTGCTTTCACGATATCCCAGGGTAGAGCTGGCCCATCTTCCGACGCCGCTCGAGTTCCTGCCACGTTTGACGGAGCATCTTGGCGGGCCGAACATTTTCGTCAAGCGGGATGATTGCACCGGCCTGGGCACCGGCGGCAACAAAACACGCAAGCTCGAGTTCCTCATGGGAGAAGCGCTGGAACAAAACGCCGACACTGTCGTCACGCAGGGTGCCGTGCAGTCGAACCATGCCAGGCAAACCGCGGCCGCTGCCGCGAAGCTGGGCCTGAAGTGCGAACTCGTATTCGAAAAGCGGGTGCAGGGCGCGAGCGATGCCTACCGCAATTCCGGCAACGTGCTGCTGGACAGGCTGTTCGGTGCGGCTATCCGCGAAGTGCCGGCAGGTTCGGATATGGATGCGGAGCTCGAGGCGGTAGCCGAGGAATCGCGGCTCAAAGGCGGCAATCCGTACATTATCCCCGGCGGCGGATCCAATCCGGTCGGCGCGCTCGGCTATGTCGACTGCGCCTTCGAGCTGTTGAGCCAGGCGAACCAGGCGGGTCTCGTGATCGACCAGATCGTGCACGCCACTGGCAGTGCCGGTACGCAGGCAGGGCTCGTGGCAGGGCTTGCGGCGATGAACGCCGGCATTCCGGTGCTTGGCATCGGCGTAAATGCGGCACGAGAAATTCAGGAGCCGCGCGTCCTGGCGCTTGCGGAACGCACTGCGGATTTCCTGGGCGCCCCGGGTGCCGTGAGCTTGGAGCAAGTAGTCTGCAACTGTGATTACGTAGGGCCCGGATACGGCGTGCCGACGGAAGCGATGAATGCGGCCATAGTGCTGCTCGCGCGGCTGGAGGGTTTGCTGTTCGATCCTGTTTACAGCGGCAAGGCGATAGCCGGCATGATCGACCTGGCGCATCAGGGTTATTTTCGAGAGACCGACAACATCGTGTTCATTCACACGGGCGGTGCGAGCGCCCTTTTCGCCTATGTCGACCAGCTGTCGACGGCAGTCTCGCAATGAGGCAAACCGCGACAGGTTGACGAAGCCCCCCCCGCCGGAAGGCGCCGAATACAATGAGAACGCCGGCCGCGCACGCCCGGGCCAGGGTGTCGGCAATGATCGGCGGCAAATATGAGAAGATGCGGCCGCATTCTGCTTCGTCACGGTGCGATAAATAACAACGAGGGGGTGTTCGATGGCGGGACCGGTTAATCCGATTGAGCAATGGTCATCCAGGCTTGGCTTCGTCCTTGCTTCCATAGGTTTTGCCGTTGGCCTCGGCAATATCTGGCGGTTTCCGTATCTCACGGGGGAGAACGGCGGCAGTGCTTTTCTCTTTGTCTACCTCGCCTGCGCCTTTGGCATCGGGCTGCCGTTACTGATCACGGAACTGACGATCGGCCGCCGCGGACGCAGCAGTCCTGCAGGCAGTATTCGCGCCGTAGCCCAGGAGTCCGGGTCGAGCCGTCGCTGGGGCAACGTTGGCGTTCTCGCAGTTCTTTGCGTGTTCATCATCCTCTCGTATTACTCCGTGCTGACAGGTTGGACCCTGGATTATTTCGTCCGCGCAGTGGGCGGTTCATTTAGCGGCCTTGACGCTACGGCGACTGACTCCATGTTTTCGGGCCTGATGAATAACCCGCTGCGCCTTCTGTTCTGGAACACCGTCGTGCACGGCCTCATTTACCTGGTCGTGCGACAGGGTGTGCAGGGAGGCATAGAGCGAGCATCGAAGATCCTTATGCCTGCCCTGTTCGTGGCGCTCCTTGTGATGGTCATTTACGGGAGCGTTGCAGGCGATATGGCCGGTGCAGCCCGGTTTCTTCTCGAACCCGATTTTTCGAAGGTCAGTTTCGGCACCGTTATGATCGCCACCGGGCAAGCGTTTTTTTCCATCGGCATCGGCATGGGCGCCCTTATTGCTTTCGGTTCTTACCTCCCGAAGGAGTATTCCATTCCCGGGTCCGCGGCCACTATCATTCTCATCGACACGAGTATCGCGCTTCTGGCGGGCTTCGCCATATTTCCGCTCGTTTTCCAGTTTGGCCTCGAGCCGAGCAGCGGCGCCGGACTCATTTTCCAGACGCTTCCCCTGGCCTTCGGCGACATGGCCGGCGGGCAGCTTTTCGGCGCGATCTTTTTCGCGCTGCTGATCGCTGCCGCCATGTCCTCCTGCATCGGTTGCGCCGAAGGAGTAGTGTCCTGGGTGAACGAGCATTGGGGCGTGCAACGCAGCAAGGGCGTATTGGCGGTAGTTGCTTCCGCCTGGCTTCTGGGCATCCTGACGATCCTGTCGCTCGGCGCCTGGTCGGACGTCTATCCGCTGGACTTCATCCCGGCCTTCGCCGGGAGGACCATCTTCGACTCACTGGACTTTCTCGCGGCAAACATTCTTCTGCTGCTGGGGGCGTTACTGACATCGGTCTTCTTCGGCTGGCTTGTGCCGAAACAGCTCAAGCTTGACGAGATGGACGTCAGGGATGGCATTTTCTTCGCCTTTTGGCGGCTGATGATCCGTTTCGTTATTCCACCAGTCCTGTTCGTCGTCCTTGTCATGGGAGTTAGCCAATAGTCCGGCGGCGACGCCGCAGTGGAGCATCAGAAAGTCGGCTTGCAAGAGGAAGGTCAATGTTGAAAGAGTTCAAAGAGTTTGCCATCCGCGGGAACGTAATCGACATGGCTGTCGGTATCATCATAGGCGCGGCTTTCGGCCGAATAGTGGGTTCGCTGGTAGAGGACGTGATCATGCCGCCAGTCGGATTACTGCTGGGCAACATGGATTTCAGCCAGTTGTACATCAATTTGACGGAACGAGACTTTGCCTCGCTTGCGGAGGCAAAGGCAGCGGGTGCAGCGACGATCAACTATGGAATGTTCATCAATGCCGTGCTGCACTTCACTATTGTCGCGTTTGCCGTGTTCTTGCTGATCCGGGCCATGAACAGATTCAAACGTGAAGCGGAAAGGCTCCTGAGGAAGCACCGAAAGCGTCGGCCGAGGTTCAGCTTCTTACAGAGATTCGCGATTCCCTGCGCGCCCGTTAGCGGCAGCGGCAGGCATCTCCGAGCCCGCGCCGGGAGTTGCGGCCAGGCCGGCCCTGTCACATGGTGCCTTTAGCGACTTCGTTGCAGATTTTTAAAAAAACTTAACAATCAGAAGCTTATAGTCTATCTGATGCTGCTATTCCGCTATTCTGGACCTCGTGCTTGTCGGCATCCCTTACTGATGCGAAACTGAGGGCGAACGCTGGGGGGTTCTAAAAAACGGCGCGCGTTCATCGCGCATAAACAATGTGGTCCCCTGACCCGACGATCAAAGAGGTGCAGTTTTGAAAGTCGATGCCAAGCAACAGCCGGTCGAAGGCGACTTCGACCGAAGAGTAGCCGAATGGTGCTTGTCACTGGCAGGCAGTCCCCGGATTGCGCTCAGACTCTGGAACGGCAAGGAGTACTGTTCCAGCATAGAACCGCCAGTTGCGACCCTGGAAATCAGGGACAGGACGGTGCTCCTGGACCTGATCAGGTCGCGCCCAATGGGTTTCGGTGAAAACTACATCAAGGGCCTGATCGATGTAGAAGGGGATTTCTTCGAAATGATCGATGAAGCCGCCAGGGCCTATTCCCGAAAGACGACCCGGGGCTATCATCTGCAGAAGTTGCGCTCAGGAATTGCGTCCCTCCGCAGCAACACATTGAAACGTTCGCGGCACAACGTGCACAAGCATTACGATCTCGGTAATGATTTCTACAAGCTTTGGCTGGACGAAAGGATGGTCTATACCTGCGCCTACTACGAGCAGCCGGATGCGACGCTTGATGAGGCGCAAACTGCGAAGCTGGACCACGTCTGCCGCAAGCTTCAGCTCCGGCCCGGCCAGCGGGTTATCGAAGCAGGCTGCGGCTGGGGAGCACTCGCGATGCATATGGCGGAGCATTACGGAGTGACCGTCACCGCCTATAATAACTCGCACGAGCAGGTCATGTACGCGCGAGCGGAGGCAAGCGCGAGAGGCCTGGAAAACAGGGTTACTTTCGTCGAGGATGACTACCGGGCAATAACCGGGCGCTGCGATTCCTTCGTTTCCGTTGGCATGCTCGAACACGTCGGGCTGCGAAACTTCCCCACCCTCGGGTCGATCATCAAGAGATGCCTGAAACCAAACGGTTTGGGCCTGGTTCACTCGATCGGCCGCAGCAACCCCCGCCCTCCGGATCCGTGGATTGCGCGCTACATCTTCCCGGGCGGCCACATACCGAGCCTTGGAGAAATGTCCGCTGTGTTCGAGCCGTTCAAGTTCTCCGTTCTCGACGTTGAAAATCTACGGCTCCACTACGCCAGGACCTGTCGCGCCTGGCTCCACAACTTCGAGGCGGTGGCGGACAAGGTGCGTCGCATGTACGGCGAGGAATTTGTCCGGACCTGGCGCCTGTACCTGGCGGGCTCGGCCGCCGGGTTCAAATCGGGCACGCTGCAGCTGTATCAGGTCGTAATCGCACAGCAGGGTAATAACGATGTTCCGCTGACGCGCCACTATCAGTACCCGTCAACCGTCACTGCGGAGTAGGGCTGTGCGGCATGCCGATGTGATCGTTGTCGGAGGTGGGCCCGCCGGGTCAACCTGTGCCTGGAAGCTGCACCAGGCGGGCCAGGACGTGCTCGTACTGGATCGGGCCGATTTCCCCCGCATGAAACTGTGTGCCGGATGGATCACGCCCCGGGTCGTCGAGGATCTGGAGCTGGAGACAAGCGAGTACCCGTATAGCTTCATGACTTTTAATCGCCTCGAATTCAACTGGCGCGGTTTTCGCTTCCGGAAAAAAACGCTCCAGCATTCCATCCGCCGATATGAATTTGACGATTATCTTCTAAGGCGGTCCGCTGCGGAGGTAGTGAAACACAAAGTGCGGCAGATCGAGACGGACGGCGACGGCTTTATTATCGACGGCCGCTTCAGATGCAACTACATTGTCGGCGCCGGCGGTACCGGCTGTCCCGTCTACCGGCAGCTTTTTCACGATCGGCAGCCTCGTGCAAAAGGTCTGCAGATTGCCACCTTCGAACATGAGTTTGCCTACGACTGGCAGGATGAAGAGTGCAGGCTCTGGTTTTTCGAGGACGGGCTTCCGGGCTACGCATGGTATGTACCAAAGGCCGGCGGCTACCTCAATGTCGGCCTGGGTGGAAAGGCCGACGCTATGAAGGCGAAGTCGCTGCGGGTGCAGGATCATTGGAAGAAACTGGTGCGAAAACTTGAACGCCAGGGCCTGATAGCTGACGCTGCGCTCGATCCGAGCGGCTACAGTTACTTCCTTCGTGGCAAGGTCGATACCGCCCGCCTCGGCAATGCCTTTATCGTGGGCGATGCCGTAGGCCTGGCTTCGGTCGACATGGGAGAGGGAATCGGTCCGGCCGTACAAAGCGCGATTCTTGCGGCCCGGGCGATTTCAGGTGAGGCCGAGGACTATAACCTGCAACGGCTGGAGCGCTTCAGCGTTCCTGCGTTTTTCCAGCGGCGGAACAGCCGCCAGCCGGCGGTGGCCGTTTAGCGGCGGGGCAGGGACGCGTCACTGGCCCCTTTTTCCGTTCACTCTTGCTCGTCGCTCAGGATATCGTCCCAACGGCGTGTCAATTGATTCGCTTTGTGCCCGGGGATTCGATAGGTCCAGCCGCTGACCCGCTCATTGATCGCCGCCGCCTCTTCGGCTGCAGTGCCCTGTTGCGGTGCCGGGCCATCGTCTGCAGGGCTGCTGTCTTCCCCGTTGGTTTGCTCTGCCATCGCTGATGCCTGGAGTGATATCCAACGCCCGTGGGCGGCGTTATTTTCCTCAGCGCCGGCCTCTTGCGGGAAGACATTCACCCTGACCTGCAGCCCGTCAAAGGTGCTGAAGTCTGTGGTTACCGCCGCCTCCCGATCGTTCCGGGTACGCGCTCTGACATCCTCCAGACTCAGATTCGCCAGAGTGTTTGCAATGCTGTTCGCTACCGTGGGGTAACTGAGCTCTCGCCCCTCCGGAATTTCTTCGACCTCGAAGTCAGGCTGGTCCGCCGTCTCACGCTGCACATGCAGAACTTCACCGTCGCCATGGCGAATTGTGACGGAGCGGATCCTCGAGCTTTCTACATCCACTATCTGCGGCAACAACCAGTCGCCCGGCTCGGCGGGAACCGTCGGGTTCTGGTCGATCAGCCAGCTCTCGGGCTGCTCCGGAAGGCGAACGTATCGATATTCCCTCTGTGCAACATCACCAATAATCACAGAAACGGCAGCATCCTTGCCCGCGGCTGTGACGAGCGTACCGCTGCCTTCCTCAACGACGCTTTCTTCGCGCGGGTCAGCGACGCCCAGCCGGTCGTAGAGCTCCGGGTCAGAGGTTTTCTGCTCCAGCTTGCGCGCGTCCGCAAGCGCCAGCAGTAGCTGCCGCAGCGCTGCCGTATCCGCCGGATATCCGTCTTTCCCGGACACAACCCAGGGCCCGTCCGCCGCTTCACGCTGCACCGTGACGGCGCCGTCGGCATCGGTGATCGTCAGGGTGTTGATATCGTTGAGCCGATTCTTCAGTTCGGGAAACAAAAGTCCGGCGCCGGGAGCGGAGGATTCCCGATCTGCCGAATTCAGCACAAACAGTATGCCGAACAGGACAACCACCGCACCTGCCAGGAATTTGACGCTGCGTGGGCTCACGGCCTGCGCCCCCGGCTCCTGCGCCATACGGCAAAGAGAACAATAAGCGTCAGCAAGAACGGAACAAGCCCGATGTTGATGACCTTCAGAACGGTACCGAGGCGCTCGATATCCCTGTCCAGACCCCTTTGCACCGCGCGCAGTTCCTGCCGTATGTCCGCACGACGGTCGATGAACCGGTCAATCTCGTTCCGCTGCTCTTCCGTCATGAGGATATCGCCCGTGTCGGCCCTCGAGGACTGCAGCTCCGCCAGGCGGCGTTCCGTTTCCTCCAGTTCCTGCTGCAGCCGCTGCTGCGTCTCCTGAAAGCGCGCCTCCGCTTGTACTCGCAGTTCCTCCACACGTGTGAATGGCCGGGAATAGCTGGCGCGGCTTCTTACATCGATGAGATCGGTGCTGCCGGTCAGGTTCTCGAGAGCATTGATGACAAAAGTGCCGTTGTCAGCGAAAGGATTGGCGATCTGCTGGCCAAAAAAGTTTTGCAGCTGCACCCACAGGCGGTCGCTCAGCAGGTCGACGTCGGCAACGACAATGACATTGGCGGGCTCGGTCGCTTCACTCAGATGAGCGGATGCTGCTGCCGTGCCTTCGGCGGGGTTCAGGGTTTCGGCCCCGTCGCCCTGCGCATCCTGCGTCTCTTGTTCAGTGGCCGGCACTTCGGCGGCGGCCGGCGGACCTTCGGGAAAGGCTGTCGGGAAAAGCCCGTGAAGCTGCGCGCCCACCACGTACTCCTCTCCCGTTGGGGAAAACTCATTGAGGAGTGCCGCCGGATCAGGGAGAAAACTGAAACGGCTGGCGGGTATCGTCGCGGCATTCCGGCTGGAGGTGATCAGGGGCTCGAATGCCAGACTGCTGTCGTCCGCCATTCGCAGGTGGCCCGCCATGCCGACGTTGATGCTCTCCAGATCGGCCGTAACCACGCCCTCTTCATTCAACTGTCCGCTGGTCATCCCGAGCAGGCCCAGATGCCGGACCGGTCGGCCGGTCATCCCGGAGGACACCTGGAGCGCAAGGGCGGCATCGGCGACGACCTCTGTCGTGCTGAACTGCAGTCCCCAGGCGTCGAAGAGTACTTGCAGGTTGGAACTCTGGCCCTGCGGGGGCATTCCCTGAGGCATGCCCTGTGCGGAGGCCGGATCCGCCTCGGCCAATGGATCGACGAAGATGAGGGCCTTGCCGCCTCCAAGGAGGTACTGGTCGATTGCGTACAGCGTCGACGGGGGAAGGTTCTTGGGCTGCACGATCCAGAGCAAGCCGATGTCGTCGTCGATAGCCTCGATATCGCTGCCGAGGTTTCTCAGCTCGAACAGCTCCTGCGCCTGCTGATAGATAGCCCACGGTGACTGCATCTGCTGCGTCTGCGGATTGAAATCACCGGACATCCGGACGCCCGAAACAAGCCCCACCGTCTGTCCTTCGCGCTGCGTCAACAGGCTTACGAGCCTGGCGATGTCGTACTCCAGAAACGCTTCCTTGTCCGGCTGAAAGAAGCTGATAACTTCTTCATCACCAACACTGTTGGTTCCGGCCAGCCCGAAATATATGGTGTCTGGTGTCGCCCCAAGCTGCACCCCCTGGAGGCGGAATTGCGCCGCGCGATCTTCCTCTTCCGAAAACGGCAGCGGATCTGTAACGGTGAGCCTTATCTTGCCATCCGCTTCGGCCTCGAATTCTTCGAGCAATTCCCGTACACGATTCGCATAAAGCCGCAGCGACGGGATGTTCTCCGTCGCCCTGTCGGAGTAGAAAAAGTGGAGATTAATCGGCTCTTCGATCTTGCCGAGTATCCGCTTGGTGCCGTCGGACAAGGTGTATAGCTTGTTCTCCGTGAGGTCGACGCGCCAGCCCTTGAAAACCTGGTTGCTGATAATGACGGCAGCAATGAAGGCGAGCGCGAGCAGAGCGAGGCTGGTGGCGTTCAGCCGCCGTTGTGAAGTGGCGCTCATCAGTCAGCCTGTTTCCACTGCAGCACAATAGTGTTCGCGAACAGAAAAATCCCGATCACCAGTGCGAAGTAAACGACGTCGCGAAAATCGATGACGCCTTTGCTGATACTGGCGAAGTGCGTCAGGAAGCTGAGTGACGCAATGCCGTCTATGATCGTCTGTGGCGCCCAGGCCGAGAAAAGATCCAGCACCATTGGAAAACCGGAAAGCAGGAAGGCGAACGAAACGACCACGGTGACGACGAACGCGATGACCTGGTTTTTGGTTGTGGCCGAGAGGCACGAGCCAATCGCGAGGAAACCCCCGGCCATCAGAAAGCTGCCAATGTAGGCTGCAAGTATGACGCCGTTGTCCGGATCGCCGAGGTAATTCACTGTTATCCAGATGGGAAAAGTCAGCACCAGTGCGATGCCCGTAAAGGCCCAGGCGGCGAGGTATTTGCCCAGCACGGCTTGCCATGGCGTAACCGGCAAGGTCATCAGCAACTCGACGCTTCCGGTCTTCCGTTCTTCCGCCCATAGCCGCATGGCTATAGCCGGGATAAGGAAAAGGTAAAGCCAGGGGTGGTAATTGAAGAAGGCGCTCAGATCGGCCTGGCCGCGCTCGTAAAAGCCGCCGAGATAAAAGGTAAAAGTGCCCATCAGGACCAGGAATATGACAATGAACACGTAGGCCACGGGGGTTGCAAAATAGCTTTGCAATTCGCGCCTGAAAAGCGCTGCGACGATGCTCATTGTTCTGCGCCCTGCGTGATGCGTCGAAACACCTCGTCGAGGCGGCCGCCTTGCATCTGCAGACTTGTGACCTTCCAGTTCCGGGCGGCGACCAGGTCCGAAACCTCCCGGAACGGCTGCTGATCACTTCCCGCCCGCGCTATGGCGGTGACGGACATTCCCGTTCCCCCGGTCTCGGTGGTCTCGATCGAAGCCAGAGCCTCCAGCCCTGAACGTATCTCATCCAGGTTCTGATCCTGGGCCAGCGTCAGCCGGATAGCGTTGTGATAGCGGGAGGTAGCTGCAAGTTGTGCAGGCGTGTCGTCGGCAAGGATGCGGCCGGAGGCGATGATAATCGCCCGGCTGCAAACCGCCTCGACTTCCTCGAGTATGTGCGTGGAAATCACGATAAGCTTGTCCGCCGACATCGAGCGGATAAGCTCGCGCACTTCGTGCTTTTGATTCGGATCCAGCCCGTCGGTTGGCTCATCCAGAATCAGTACGGCGGGATCATGAAGTATGGCCTGCGCCAGGCCTACCCGGCGCTTGAAGCCTTTGGATAGAGTCTCGATAGTCTGGTCGAGAACCGGCTCCAGGTGCAGTTGCTCGATAACTTCGTCCAGGCGCGCCTTGCGCCGCTCCCCCGACAGGCCGCGAATGTCCGCGATGAAACGCAGAAAGGAACGCGGTGTCATTTCCGGATAACAGGGCGCGCCTTCCGGCAAATAACCGAGATGCCGGCGCGCTGCCTGCGACTCGTCGCTGATGCTGTGTCCGCACACCACCGCCTCGCCCGAATCCGGCGTAACGAAACCGGTGATCATTTTCATGGTGGTGGACTTGCCGGCGCCATTAGGACCGAGAAAGCCGAGCACTTCTCCCGCCGAGCAGCGGAAGCTCAAATGATCTACGACCGTATGTTGGCCGTAACTTTTTGTAAGGCCGTTAATTTCAAT
>JBBDSK010000262.1:0-16091 GCA_040904985.1 Woeseia sp.
CCTGACGAGCGAAACGACACCCACGTAGTTGTCGAACCAGGAGTCGATGATAAGTGCCTGCAGCGGCGCATCCGGATCTCCCGCCGGCGGCGGAATTTCCGCCACAATGCGCTCCAGAAGTTCTGCCACGCCTTCGCCGGTCTTTGCGCTTACCCGTGCGGCCCTTTGCGCATCGATTCCGATAATGTCCTCGATTTCGTGAATAACCTTGTCAGGCTCCGCGGCCGGGAGATCGATCTTGTTCAATACCGGAAGCACTTCGAGGCCCTGGTCGATCGCGGTTATGCAGTTGGCGACGCTCTGCGCTTCCACGCCTTGCGCCGCGTCCACCACCAGCAGTGCGCCCTCGCAGGCCGCCAGCGAACGGGACACTTCATAGGAAAAATCGACATGCCCGGGGGTATCAATGAAGTTCAACTGGTATACGTTGCCATCCGCCGCAGGATACTGCAGCGAAACGCTGTGCGCCTTGATCGTGATGCCGCGCTCTCGTTCCAGGTCCATCGAGTCCAGAACCTGCTCGAGCATCTCGCGATCCTGTAATCCGCCGCACAACTGAATGAACCGGTCGGCCAACGTCGACTTGCCATGGTCGATATGCGCGATAATGGAAAAGTTGCGGATATGTTTCATCGGTATCTTCGGTCAGCCCGGGACGGTAAGCGCACACAGGGGCGGCAGCACCCGCGCAAACGGCGAAGTATATACGTTTCAGGGAATCCGGACCGTAGCGCGGCCGCATGCCGCGCGGTCAATCGGGAGCGGACGGCTCCGCCTCCCGCAAGGCGCGTTCGATCGCGGCAGGATCCAGTTTGAACTCGCACAACAGGCGTCCCCGGTGCTCGACCACCGGTATGCGCTGCCCGTACTTTTTCTCCAGTTCCGGGTCGCGGTCGATATCGTGGACCTGGACGCAACCGCGGGCTCGCAGAAGCGGCATCAATTCTTCGATCAGCAACTCGCACAAATGGCAACCCGGCCGGCTATACACGTCTAATACGCGCATAGCGTCAAGTGAGCGCTCCACCGCCGTGGCCATCGGTTCTCCTGCCCGCTGCTTCCGGGCGATTGCCTTTCAGACGCTCAGCTGCGGTCGGTATCATCTGACCCAAACAGCCGCTTTTTCTCAGCACTCTCCTGCCCAGCACCACCCCCCCTGTCAGCCCCAGCGCGGCAAACGCCACCAGCGGCAAATCGCCCGCCGCCGCCGTAAAGGCCGCCCCGGCGGTCACTGCCATCACCATCGCGACCAGCGGAAGGCCGTAGGCCAGCCAGGCTGCCCGCAGAAGGTCCGCCGGGGGCAGTTCCAGCCTGACGGTATCCCCTACCTCCAGCAGCACGCCCGGCACCATTTTTACTTCGATCAGCCGGGTGCGACTTTTTTGCAGCAGGCCCGCACCGCAGCCGCGGCCGGCGGCACAACGTTTGCAGGCGACGGCCGCCTCCACCGAGACGGTTGCCGAATTCGGCCCGACTGCGACGACCTTTCCTTCGGGTATATTCATGCTTCGTTTATAGCAGTTGCTCGCCGATTGACACCAGCAGTTGCATTATTCATGAACCATCGAGCTTCCAGGTGCGGGGAGTCTAAACGCAATGGCACTTAGGTGAGGCTTATGGCGGCTCTGCGGTTCCCGGCATTCCCTGCCTCGCGGTTATCCGAGTCCTACTGCTCAACTAAGTGCCATTCAGAGCGGCGCTTGTGCGCTGTGCGGTTTCATAACATTCGCTCACAGGCGCACGGTCGGCCGCCGGGCCAGACGTTATCGCTGGCGCATTGAGCTGGCGATACGCTGAACGGTTTCCGCCGGGACTTCGCCGATGGCGGTGATGTGATAGTCGCCGCGTTCCAGGCTGAAGGAGCTGGAGGCGCCGACGTTGGAGCGCCGGGCAATTTCCTGGTCCTGGTTCTCGGCGATGAAAACCGACACAGTAGCCAGACCATCGCTGTACACGATGTGAGTGACAGGTGTCTCCGAGCCGGAAAGTATTTCGTGCCTGGTGGACACTGCGCGGAAGCCCGGCGGCAGGTCGTCGCAAACCCAGTCGGTTTCGACTTCCGTGGCTTGCATGCGCGTCCGGCCTGTATACCACGTGAAGTTTTCGAGACTGAGCGATGGGGCCAGGTCCTGTTCGGATACGACCGAGTCGAGATTGATATCCGCGAACTTGAACTGCTCCATGATGCTCCCGTCGTTGCCGACCAGTTCGGTTCTCAAGGGAAAGGCCGTTTCACGATCCAGCCATACCCGATGGCCGAAGCGAAAGGTGTCGTGGGGGCGGATTGCGAGAAGCATCGCCGGTCGTCCTGCGACCCTCTCTTCACGCACGAGGGACAGGTCGTACTCGGCACCAAAGCTTACGTCGCTGCTCGGCAACGTGGAGAATAGCGTACTCCGTTCGTTCCATTGCTCGATCAGAACCGACTTCTTCTCCGGCAGGATGCAATGCACTTCGTTGCCGATGCGAATGATTTCGAGTCCGCTTCCTTCCTGCGTGCTGACCTTCTCATTAACCACGCCATCGACGACCTTGTGCACGACCTTCAACGCCTGCGCTTCGCCATTCTGGCGCCGGATAACAGTGCCTTCGTAATTGATCGTGTCAACGGCTGTCGACATGCGTTCCAGCCAGTCGTTTGGACTGAGCCGATCTCTTGCCGTGGCCGATACCCCCGCCGCCAGCAGACAAACCGCCAGCAACCACTGTGTTTCCGCCCTGTATCTTGTGCAACTCATTTTTAATGCCACGGATGTTCGGTTCTGCTATTTATCGTCGCCGAGAGCGGGCTTTTCATCCGGGGGTGGAGCTTCCGGCGCAGTTGCTTCCCGCCGCACCTCAACCAGCTCGCCTTCCCTCAATTCCAGCGTGACGAGCCTCGTCAGCACGCCGTTCGCTCCCAGGTCCGCCGACGTTGCGCCGTGGCTCAGGTAATACTGCGTCAATATATCGCCGGGAGCGGACGATGCTTCTTGCGGTGATGGTTCTGTATAGCCGGCGGTCGAACCTGCCGAGACCGTCTGCGCCGTCACGCTCTCATTTGCCTGCTCACTGCTGCCGGGCACCTCTACCTGGCGCAAACCGAACAGCGCGACCACTGCCACGGAGGCCGCGACGGCAAAACCGGCGGCAGGTTTGAGCAAGCGGTTACCGGACTTCCCGGTTTTTACCGGCACAGCCTCCGGCTGCTCGCCGAGTGCCGCTGCAATCCGGTTTCGCAGCTCGCCCATCCCGGGCACTTCACGCTCGCGGCGGATGAGCCTGCCGATCTGCAGATAGACCGCTGCCTGTTGACGCAAAGCCGCATCCTGGCTCAATCGGCGTAACAGCAATTCGCTCTCGTTCTTTGGCAGCTCATCATCGACAAAAGCCGAGATCTGCATTCTTAATGCGTCATTCATACATCACCAGCCTGAGGTTTCTGTCCCACCCATCATGTTATTGTGATTCCCGAAAGCTCCCGGTGTTCCTCTCGAGTTTGCGATTTGCTTAGACGGATCGCTTATTGCGGGTCAAGGCGACTGGCGGCCAGAGCCGCACCGGAAGTCACGATATTGAACCGCTACGTTCCTGTCCATACTAATCGACAAGATTTCCAATCTTCCTGCCGATCGCGTCTCGCGCGCGGAAAATCCGCGAGCGCACGGTCCCGACCGGGCAATCCATCGTCTGAGCAATTTCCTCGTAGCTCATGCCGTCCAGCTCGCGCAAGACGATGGCCGTCCGCAAGTCGTCGGGCAATGCCTCGATCGCCCGCTCGACGGTCTCGTGAAGCTCCCTGCTCAGGGTGACTCCTTCCGGCGTATCCGTCTCTTTGAGCTTGGCATGCAGATCGAATTGCTCCGGGTCCTGCATATCCAGTTCAATATCCATCGGGCGGCGTCGCTGGGCCGCCAGATGGTTCTTTGCGGTATTCACCGCAATCCTGTACAGCCACGTGTAAAAGGCACTTTCGCCCCGAAACCGCGGCAGGGCCCTGTAAGCCTTGAGGAACGCTTCCTGCGTAATGTCCAGGGCCTGGTCCGGGTCTCGCACGTAGCGCATGACGAGGTTGACGATCTTGTGCTGATACTTGAGTACAAGAAGGTCGAACGCCCCTTTGTCACCCTTCTGGACGCGTCGAACCAGCTGGGCATCGGGGGATTCAGTCGCCATAAGCGAAGGCCCCACTCAGCGAGTGGCGCCAACCGACTCGGGGGTAGACCGGCGGTGCATTGGAAAGTTCTCTGTACTCAGCGTCATTCATTCGCAGTTTTTCATGGAAATGTGAACTGGTAGATGTGGCCGGCCCTCCGCGGAGCGGCGGGGGCCCGGAGTCGGCGCGGTGCGCGCGGAATGTTATCAGCTTCCCTGCGCGCGGCCAAAGATTGACGCACGCTGCCGCCAAACGAGCTGCAGGTAGTGCCAATCCCGGCTGCGTCGCGCATCTCCGGTCAGCAGTACGCCATAGCGAGCACCGTCCGGGAATCGAAGCCTGAGCCACGCCACACGCGCGAGAACGACACTCCCGGAAAGAAGTTGCATTGGCTCGCTGTCGCCCGCCGCCGACCGGCCGTAGAGACTTCCGTCGGCGGACAGGAAAACCCGCTGCACCCGAAACGCTCCGCGCCATTGCGCCCGGAACTCCAGGGCGCCGGCACAAAACCACAAACCGGCGAACGCTGCCTTGTAACCGAAAAGCAACGGCAGCTGCACAATTAACAGCGACCCGGCCAGCGTCGCCGCAGCCGAGCACAATAACAAACCATTACGAAGCGGTCTTGTGGGCCTCAGCTCCGCTTCGAATCTGCAGGATGACACGCGCGGCAACTCCGTCTGCGCTTTCCTCTCCCCGCAAAAGGTAACGCGCCAGCTCCGGATCGGGGAGTGCCAGAAAGTCTCGAAACCATGCCTTTTCCGCATCGCTCGCCGAGCCGTAACAGCGCTCGACGTAGCGGCCCAGAAGCTCGTCGAGTTCCCGCATGCCCCGCCGGCATTGCCATCGCAGTTCGGAATCGTTCATGTCGCTACCTGTGCCGCCTCAGTGCTGGCGTTCCACCAGCATTTTTTTCGTCTCGGCAATCGCGCGGGCCGGATTCAAACCTTTGGGGCAGGTCTGCGTACAGTTCATGATCGTATGGCAGCGGTAAAGGCGGAACGGGTCTTCCAGGGCATCCAGTCTTTCGCCGGTCGCCTCGTCGCGATTGTCAGCCAGCCAGCGGTAGGCAGCCAGAAGCGTCGCGGGTCCCAGGAAGCGCTCGCTGTTCCACCAGTAGCTCGGACAGCCGGTCGAACAACAGGCGCACAGAATACATGCCGAGGGCATATCGATCTTTTCCTGTTCCGCTTTGCTTTGCAATCGCTCGCGGTTCGGCGGCGCCGGCGTTTTCGTTTGCAGCCAGGGCTTGATCGAGGCGTATTGCGCAAAGAAGTTGGTGAGATCCGGTACCAGATCCTTGACCACCGGCATGTGCGGCAGCGGATAAATCCGGATATCGCCCTGAAGACTGTCCGCCGTCTGCGTGCACGCAAGAGTGTTCTTTCCGTCGATGGACATTGCACAGGATCCACAAATGCCTTCGCGGCAGGAGCGGCGGAAGGTGAGCGTGGGGTCGATCTCGTTTTTGATCTTGATCAGAACGTCGAGCACCATTGGCCCGCAGCGGTCCATGTCCACCTCGTAGGTGTCCATCCGCGGATTGTCACCGCTCTCGGGGTCGTAGCGATAGACGGCGAACCGCCGCAGGTTTCCCGCACCCTCGGGCGCCGGAAAATGCTTTCCTTTTTTGATCCGCGAATTCGCAGGTAGTCGAAACTCTGCCACTTAGAACGGTCTCCTTTTTCGCCGTATGGTCACCCGATCCTGAAAGGGCTCCCTCCCGGTCTGCACGTTCACGAGAACCGCCGGGAGCGCGGCCCTTCGCCAGCCACGGTAGAAAATCGTGCCTGACTAGCGTGCATGAATATCGCGCTCAATACGTTCGTGCCTTGGGCGGGATTGGCTCTACGTCGCCGGTCAGTGTGTCGAGGTGTAGCGGCCGATAGTCGAAGGACACGCCGCCGTCGCGATCCACCCAGGTCAGCGTGTGTTTGAGCCAGTTCTCGTCGTCCCGATCCGGATAATCTTCGCGCGCCTGCGCGCCGCGGCTTTCCAGCCGGTTAGCGGCCGACTCGATTGTGGCAACGGCATTGAGCATCAGGTTTTGCAATTCCAGGGTTTCGATCAGATCGGTGTTCCAGATCAGCGAGCGGTCGGAGACGCGCAGATCGGACATGCTGGTCCAGGTCCGACGCAACGCTTCGATGCCCTCCGCGAGGACCTCGCCGGTGCGGAACACCGTGGCGTGGCCCTGCATGACCTTTTGCATCTCGAGCCGCACTTCCGCCGTGGGGCGAGACCCGTTCGCCTTCCGGACGGCCTCGATCCGGGCCGCACTGTCTTCGCCGGCGCCCTTCGGCAGCTCTCTGTGACGTGCACCCGGCACCATCGTCCGGGCGCAGAAACTGGCAGCGGCACGGCCGAATACGACCAGGTCCAGGAGTGAATTCGAGCCAAGCCGATTCGCGCCGTGCACGGATACGCAAGCGGCTTCACCGACCGCCATGAGGCCCGGTACGGTTGCCTCGGGATTACCGTCGCGGCTCGTGATGACCTGCCCGTCGCAGTTGGCCGGGATGCCGCCCATGTTGTAGTGCACCGTCGGCAGCACGGGAATCGGGCCTTTGGTCACGTCCACCTTGGCAAATATGCGCGTCGTCTCGGCGATGCCGGGCAGTCGCTCCTCGATGACTTCGGGGCCAAGATGTTCTAGGTGCAAATGCAGGTGATCCTTGTCAGGTCCCACGCCGCGGCCCTCGCGAATTTCGATGGTCATCGAGCGGCTCACCACGTCACGGGATGCCAGGTCTTTTGCGTTCGGCGCATAGCGTTCCATGAAGCGCTCGCCGTCTGAGTTCGTCAGGTAGCCGCCTTCACCGCGAACGCCCTCTGTGATGAGCATGCCGGGGCCGTAGATACCGGTCGGATGGAACTGCACAAATTCCATGTCCTGCAGCGGCAGCCCTGCGCGCAATACCATTGCGTTCCCGTCACCCGTGCAGGTGTGCGCCGAGGTACAGGAAAACCAGGCGCGCCCGTAGCCGCCGGTCGCAAGAACGACCTGGTGCGCGCGAAATCGGTGCAAGCTGCCATCGGCAAGGTCGATCGCCACCACGCCGCGGCATTCGCCCTCTTCCATAATGAGATCGATGGCGAAGTACTCGACATAGAACTGCGCGTCGTGTTTCAACGACTGCTGGTAAAGCGTGTGCAGCATGGCGTGGCCGGTGCGATCCGCGGCCGCGCAAGTGCGCTGCGCCGTGCCTTCGCCAAAATTCGTCGTCATGCCGCCAAAGGGGCGCTGATAGATCCGCCCGTCTTCGGTTCGGGAAAATGGCAGGCCGTAGTGTTCCAGTTCTATGACGGCATCCGGGGCTTCCTTGCACATGAACTCGATCGCGTCCTGATCGCCCAGCCAGTCCGAGCCCTTGACCGTGTCGTACATGTGCCAGCGCCAGTCATCCTTCCCCATATTTCCGAGCGCCGCGCTTATTCCGCCCTGGGCCGCGACCGTGTGACTGCGCGTGGGAAAGACCTTGGTGATACAGGCCGTGTTGAAACCCGCCGCCGCGAGGCCAAATGTCGCCCGAAGACCGGCACCACCTGCGCCAACGACAGCGACGTCTACGCTGTGATCGATAAAGTCGGGCTTGTTCATTTCCTTCTCATGAGCCGGCCGCGAATGCGATGCGCAGCACTGCAAAAATTGAAGCGGCCGCCAGCAATACATGCAGGAATCTTGCGACAACTATCGAGGCAATTTTCAAAAAGGGTTGATGCACGTAGTCCTGAATCACGACCTGGATCCCCAGGTCCGAATGGTAAGCAGTGCTCAGTATCAGAATCAGCATGAGGACCGCTGTCCAGGGCGTTCCAATCCAGCCCCGTACCTCGCCGTAGCCCGGGCCGGGCAATAGCGCGACAGACAGCAAAAACCAGACACCGACAACCAGAAGGGCCACCGCGGTAATCCGCTGCGACCACCAGTGACCCGTGCCGTCTTTTGCCGAGCCCGTCCCCAGGACCCGGGCCAGCGGAGTGCGCCGGTCGGTCATTCTCGGTTTGCTCCGATCAAAGCACCAGCCAGTAAAGGAGTGTCAGCAGGACCGTGCTGACGACGATCGCCCACGATCCGGCATTGGCCTGACGGATTTCGAAGCCGAAACCCATATCCCAGATGAGGTGGCGCAGGCCGCTTGCCAGGTGAAAAAAGAAAGCCGCAGACAGAACGATCAGCAGCAAGCGGCCCAATAGTGACTCCATGAATCCCGTTACGCGATCATACGTTTCGGCCCCATTCGCCGCCGCCATGAGCCATACGGCAAACAGAATAAAACCGAGCGACAACAGCACTCCGCTGACGCGGTGCAGAATCGACATGGTCATGGTGATGGGCCAGCGATAGATCGACAGGTGCGGGGACAATGGCCGCTGCACGTTGTTCATCGCAAAAATTCCTTGTACGGGTTCATCGCCGTTCCGTGGTCGATATCGAATGTACGCGAAGCCGCCGCATCCTGCGCGAAGCCGCTCCTGCAATGCCATAATAATATTTTCGGGATCCTGTCGGGGCCGCCGCCTGCATCAGAAGTCGATACATCGCCCTTTCAATTCCCAGTCGCCGTACCGCGTCGGCTCAGGTCCGTCTCGTCCGCCAATTTCTTTCGGCCCGGTTTGCCTGGCCCTGGTGACGTTGCCCGTACTGTTCGCGCCGGCCTCTTCAGCGGCGTCGCGCTGCCAGAGGCGTACGCCGGTCTCTCCCGCGCTTGCTTCGGCGCCGGAACGGGCCGCGGACGATGCAGAAGTTTTTGCTCTCTCGTCAGACATCCCGTGAGTATGCCAGACTGTGGCGCATCGATGCAGTCCGGCTGCCAGAATATGGCCATCGGAGTTCTCATTGGCAGTTCCCGGATCACACATCGCCACGATCATATGAGCGGCACCCAATGGAAATAAGACTCCTCGACATCTCCGGTCCGGACGCCCGATCCTTTGTCCAGGGGCAGCTGACGCAGGATATCCGGAGGCTTGACGACAGCCCTGCCTTGCTCGCCGCCTGGTGCAACCCCGGAGGGCGAGTGATCAGCGTGGTTCGAGTGATTCAGGCCGACGGCGGCGTCGGTCTGGTGCTGCCAGCCTCACTGGCACAGCCGGTGGCATCCCGGCTCGCCATGTACCGTTTCCGCGCGAAAGTCGAGTTTGCATTGCAGGATGATGAATGGACGGGGCTCGCGGTTTCCGATGAAAGTGATTTGTCCGCCCTGGCTGCGCTCGATCTGCTGCCGGAGGAAAAGCGCAATGCGGCGCGCTCAGTAAAGGGCCTGGTCGCCGTCGATCCCGGCGCCTCGCCCCGCTTCATTGAAGTTTACGGCCGCGTGTCCACGTTCAGGGAAAGGAAGCTCGACCGACTCCAGGCAATGTCCGGCCGCGAGTGGCTACAAGGCCTCATCCGCGCGGGCGTTCCGTTGATCGATGCCGGCACAACGGAAAAATATACGCCGCACATGCTTAACCTGGATTGCCTCGACGCCATCAGCTTTAAAAAAGGCTGCTATACCGGTCAGGAAATCGTGGCGCGCACGGAGCATCTGGGCAGCAGCAACAGGCGTGCGGCTCGATTTGAAACGGACGCTGAAGTGCCTGCCGGAGCGAAGCTCCGCCACGGAGAACGGGACGTGGGCGAGGTGCTGATGAGCGCCGGCGACGAACTGCTTGCCGTGGTGCCGGTTGAGTTGCACGGGGAGACGCTCGAAATCAACGGCAAGCACGCGGCTCCTCGCCCGCTGCCTTACGATCTTCCATCGCGGCGCTGAGGCAGGCGAAAGCCATGGGCGCTTGCAAATCCCGGCGTCTCAGCCGGTGACTTCCGGGCGCATGTGCGGAAACAGTAAAACATCGCGAATTGACGGCGAGTCCGTGAACAGCATGACCAGACGGTCGATGCCCAGTCCGAGGCCTGCGGTGGGCGGCATGCCGTACTCGAGAGCGCGGATGTAATCGGCATCGTACACCATCGCCTCGTCATCGCCGGCATTCCGGCTGGCGACCTGCGCCTGGAACCGTTCTGCCTGGTCTTCCGGATCGTTGAGTTCGGAGAACCCGTTGGCAAGTTCCCGTCCGGCGATGAACAGTTCAAAACGATCAGTGACAAAGGGATCCTCGTCATTACGGCGCGATAGCGGCGATACCTCCGTCGGATAGCGGGTAACGAAGGTGGGTTCCCGCAGCCGGGCTTCGCAGGTCTTGTCGAAGATCTCGGTCTGCAGCTTGCCGCTGCCGAAATCGTCCTGCACCCGCACGCCGTGTTCCCTGGCATACGCGCAGAGATACTCCCTGTCCCGTATTCGCTCGGCGGCAAAGTCCGAATTGAAGGCGAGAATCGCCTCCTCCACGCTGATGCGCGTGAACGGCTTGGCGAAATCCAGTTCTGCCCCCTGGTATTGAATCGTCTTCGTGCCCAGCACGGCCAGGCTCATACCGGTCAGCATGGCTTCGAGCATTTCCATCAGGTCCGAATAATTGGCGTAAGCGCGGTACAGCTCGAGCATCGTGAATTCGGGATTATGCTGTGTGGAGATACCCTCGTTGCGAAAGTTGCGATTGATCTCGTACACGCGCTCGAAACCGCCCACGACCAGGCGCTTGAGAAAAAGCTCCGGCGCCACGCGAAGGTACAGCGGCATATCGAGCGCATTGTGATGCGTGGCGAAGGGCCTGGCAATCGCACCCCCCGGCAACGTCTGCATCATCGGCGTTTCAACCTCGAGGAAGTCCTGCGCCTCCATAAAGGAGCGGATATACGACACAATGCGCGCGCGCACGCGGAAAACGTCCCGGCTTTGTTCGTTCACGATCAGATCGACGTAGCGCTGCCGGTAACGGGTTTCCCTGTCCGCGAGACCGTGGAACTTTTCCGGCAGTGGCCGCAGTGACTTGGTCAGCATGCGGACATTTTCCGCCATTACCGTCAGCTCGCCGGTTTGTGTTTTGAACAGCGTGCCTTCGGCTCCGACAATGTCACCGACGTCCCACTTTTTGAAGTCCTGGTAAAGCCCTTCCGGCAGCCGGTCCCGCTCGAGGCGAACCTGTATCTGGCCGGTGCGATCCTGGAGCTTTATGAAGCTCGCTTTTCCCATTACGCGTTTCGCCATCATGCGCCCGGCCACCCGAACCGGACCGGTCTCCTCGCGCAGCCGTTCTCCATCATGCGCGCCGTAGGAGCACAGCAATTCTTCAGCCAGCGCATTGCGCTGGAAGTCATTCGGATATGCGTCACCTGCCTTGCGGCGCTCGCTCAGCTTGCGGCGACGCTCCATGATCAGCGCGCTTTCGTCATGGTGCTGCTTCTTGTTGTCCACCTTACAATCCCTGCTTCAAGCTCGCTTCGATAAACCGATCGAGATCCCCGTCCAATACAGCCTGCGTATTGCCCGTCTCGACAGCCGTGCGCAGATCCTTGATCCGGCTCTGGTCGAGAACATAGGATCTTATCTGACTTCCCCAGCCGACATCGGCCTTGCTGTCTTCGACGAGAGCCGCTTTCGCGCGGCGATTCTGCATTTCCAGCTCATACAGCTTCGCCTTCAGCTGCTTCATGGCCGTTGCCTTGTTCTTGTGCTGCGACCTGTCATTCTGACACTGTACGACGATGTCGGTAGGCATATGCGTGATGCGGACCGCCGATTCCGTTCGATTGACGTGTTGCCCACCGGCGCCGCTGGCACGGTAGACGTCGATCCTCAAATCAGAAGGATCGATCTCAATGTCGATTTCGTCATCCACTTCAGGAGAAACGAACACTGAAGCAAAGGAAGTGTGGCGCCGGTTACCGGAATCGAAGGGCGACTTGCGGACCAGGCGATGCACGCCTGTTTCCGTGCGCAGCCAGCCGTAGGCGAATTCGCCGGCGATCCGCAGCGTAACGCTTTTGATACCGGCGACTTCTCCGGCGGATAACTCGATCACCTCGGTTTCAAAATCGTGCGCTTCAGCCCAGCGCAGATACATGCGAAGAAGCATGTCCGCCCAATCCTGCGCTTCAGTGCCGCCCGCCCCTGCCTGAATGTCGAGAAAGGCGTTGACCCTGTCCAATTCGCCACTGAACATCCGGCGAAACTCCAGCTCCTCGATGCGCTGCTCGAATTTACTGATATCGGAACAGAGCTCGTCCACCGTCTTCTGATCGTTCTCATCGAGCGCCAGCACCAGCAGTTCCTCCGCGTCGGCCAGCCCGTGCGATATCGTGTCGAGACCTTCGACGATTTTTTCCAGCCCGGCTCGCTCCTGTCCCAGCGCCTGCGCCCGATCCGGCGTGCTCCAGACATCCGGCTGTTCCAGTTCGCGTCTGACTTCCGTCAGGCGCTCGGCCTTGCCTTCATAGTCAAAGATACCCCCTCAGCGCGTTGCTGCGCTCGGTAAGGTCGCTAATCTGCTGCTTGATCTGCGTGGCTTCCATGGTATTTCGACGGCCAATTCAACTCGAAGCGGCCACGCCGCGGCTTGCGCAAGGGCCGAAAAACGCGGCATGTTATCACGCCGGCCGTTGCGCCAGATTGCTAATTTGCTCGACGACAAGTTGCGGCGACTCGACGCCCCGCCACTCGTTGACGTCCAGGCGATACGCCAGCCGAATGACGCCGCGGCAAATCACCCCCGCCTGATTGAAAGCGATAGCGTCCAGCGCCGTCCCGCCCTCGAGCGGGCGGATTTTCAGTTTCAGGTGCGTTTCGCCGACGGTCCGCTGCTCCACAAGCTCGAAGTCGCCGCTGAAAACCGGCTCGGCAAAACCGGCGCCCCAGGGACCGGCCTCGCGCAGCGTGCGAGCGAACCGGAGAGTGAGCGACGATGCGGGAAGCCGGCCGTCTGTCAGCAGCGAGCCGCTGAAATCGGCCTGCGGGTAAAGGCGAGCGAGCTGCTCGCAGGCCACATCCGAAAAACGGTCGAGATCGACCACGGCGAGGCTCAGGCCGGCGGCCATTGCATGGCCGCCGAATTTCGGTACCAGGCCAGGGCTTGCGGTGGAGACCGCTTCAAGCAGATCGCGTATGTGCACGCCGGGGACCGAACGCGCCGACCCCTTCAGTTCGCCGTCCCGGTCATGCGCAAAGGCTATTACCGGGCGATGGCAACGCTCCCTCACGCGGGAGGCGATAAGGCCCACGATGCCCTGGTGCCACGACTTCTCGTAGACGCACACGCAATCCGGCAGGCGCCTGGCACTCAGGCTGTCGATGTATGAAAAGGCCTGCTCGCGCATCGATGCTTCGATTTCGCGCCGTTCGCGATTAATGCCGTCGAGGACCGCGGCAAGTCCTGTTGCGACTTCCGTATCGTCGGTCAACAGACACTCGATGCCGACCGACATGTCCTCGAGTCGGCCGGCGGCGTTCAGCCGGGGACCGGCCGCGAAGCCGAGATCCCCACTGGTGGTGCGTGTAAGCTCGCGGCCGGACTGCGCCAGGAGCGCCGCGATTCCGGCCACGCATTTCCCGGCGCGAATCCGCTTCAGTCCCTGCGTGACGAGTATGCGGTTATTGTGATCCAGCCTGACGACATCGGCTACGGTGCCCAGTGCCACCAGGTCGAGATAACGCGCCGGTATGCGGGATGCGCCGGCCGCGCCGTCGTTCTGCAGTGCCTGTCCGAGCGCTGCCATCACGTAAAAGGCGACGCCGACGCCGGCAAGATGCGGGCTTTTGAAATCACCGTGTGCGAGATTGGGATTTACGATGGCTGACGCGTCCGGCAGTACCTTTCCGGGCAGGTGATGATCGGTAATGAGCACGTCTATGCCGGCCCGGTTCGCTTCGGCGACGCCCTCGAGGCTCGAAATACCATTGTCGACCGTCAAAAGAAGCGCCGGCGAAGAGCGCGCGGCAACCCTGACAATTTCGGGCGTCAGGCCGTAGCCGTACTGGAACCTGTTCGGCACCAGGTAATCGACGTTGCTGAAGCCGAAGTCTCTCAGGCAGCGCAGGACCAGTGCCGTGCTGGTTGCGCCGTCCACATCGAAATCGCCGATCACAACGATGCGGCGCGCCCGGCAAGCGAGCAAAATTTCGACGGCGCGGCCGACACCGCCGAGGGAGCCGACCGGCGCAAGGCACTGCAGGCCGTTGTCCAGTTCAGCCAGGGCGGTCACGCCGCGAGTGGCATAAAGCCTTGCAAGAACGGGATCCAGACCGCTCAGCCGTGTGAGCACCGACGCGTCCGGCGGCGGTCGCGATTGCAAGGGGCGCTCGACCGGACCGGTCATTCCAGAAGACCGGTATCGCGCCGCCACCAGCGCAGGCGATCGAAGCGGCCGACGTCCGCCCGCAGGCCGTCACTGAACAACAGTGTGAGCTTTTTGATCGAACCCCTGTCAAGCAACTGCCGAAGTGTTTTCAGGGCGGTCGCCAACGGCTCGTCCGCGCCGGTTACCGGGACCACTGCAACAAAGCCCTGCGGCGACTCCTCGGCCAGGCGGTCGAGATCCCACGGCCAGCCGGAGACTTTCGCGCCCCTGCTGGCCCAGTAACCGCGGAACAGCGGGTCGTCCGCATAGAGCGGCGGCAGCGCCATTGGCCGGGATGGCGCCGCGCTGCCCCCGCCCCAGAACCAAAGCGCGTTGATCGGCCGCAGGCCGGCCTGCTCGCGACGCTCATTGATCCGGCTCTCGTGCAGACACAGTTGCACCTCTCCCTGCAACTGGTCGTGTGCCCGCGCGTCCTCGCCCCGGGGCATGAACTCAGCAGGCGCACCGCCGGCGGCCACGGACGGCGATGCGCTCGCGGTAGGCATCGGCTCGCCGCCGCGAAGATAACCGAAGGAGCCGACGCTGAAAAACGACGGCCTGCCGTCGCCAGCGCCCAGAGTGTTCTGCAAATGGGCGAAGGTCTGTGTCACGTCCTGTCGCGGCAATTCCCCGAGCGGAAGCGCATGCAGGAACAGCTGCCGCAGCCCGGCCTGCAAATAGACGGGATCCGCTGCGGCAATCCAGTCCTCGGGGCGCCGCTCCAACTGGCCCCACAGGCGCAGCGCCGCCAGCCCGTCTTCAGGCGCGGGAAGTTTCAGCAGCCGCAGAACCTGCAGAAGCGATTCTTCAGGCGCTTCCGCTCGCGACAGGCGGGACCTGGCGAGCCAGCGGCGCTCCGAAAGGTCTGTTCGCTGCGCCGCGGGGAGCACGACCAATGCCTGCGATTCAAGAGTTTTGGCTGCCAACGTTGCTCCGTCTGTGGCCGCCAGAATGACCACAGAAATTGCGGCGACAGGTGGCAGGCCGGGAATGAGTCCGCCCGGTATTCTTCACGTTCCGGGTTGAACTGCAAGCGGGGCTTTGTATCATGCCAGTGACGGCAAAGCCGACGTTTTTCACAGCGGGAAGCCGAGAACTCACGATGCAAATCACACGCGAACAGATATCCGCTATCACCGTAAGGCAGGTCGAGCCGGGGCAGATCCGGATCGGTAGCGAGGTCTTGCGGCACAACGTGCTGGTGACGGCCGATCAGGAGATTCGCACCTGGGGCATCGAAGACCTCGACCACCTGGCCGAGAGCGATTTCGCTGGTGTGCTCGAGGCGGAGCCGGAAATGATCGTTTTCGGCACCGGTTGGTCGCCTTTGTTTCCGCCGCGCGAAATCGTGTTCGCCCTGGCGCGGCGCGGCATCGGCTTCGAGGCCATGGATACCCCCGCCGCCTGCCGCACGTTCAATATCCTCATCAACGAAGGCCGACGGGCCGCCGCCGCACTGATCGTGCAGGCAGGCGCCGCCGCCCAATCCGCCAGCGCCTCTTGACAGGGGGCGAAGCGCAGGACACTCGCAGGGGATGCCGGAACCGCAGCATAGCCGGCCATGGCCTTAACCAGGTGCCGTTCTCCCTAGGGAATCTCTGCACAAGTCCATCCTGGACTTCTGCAGAGTCGAAAGGGCAAAGCAAAGCTTCGCCCTTTCTCCCGCGTTATCAATCGCTAACGCGATTGACGCGGCGGGGCATCCTTGCCCCGCAGGCAAGCTCCGCACACTTGTGC
>JBBDSK010000263.1:0-15884 GCA_040904985.1 Woeseia sp.
CATGGCCCGATCCTCCTCGCGAAATAAGTACTAAAACCTGTTTGCGGCGCGGAAGGGGACCTGCGGGTCCGGGCGGCAACTGCTGCGTACAGTGTGCATTGTCCGCCCGGCCCCGCGGCCGCCGCGTCGCGTAATCTGTCAGCGGCTCACGAACTTGTTGAAGCGGCTCGTGTCACCGCCTTCGGTCTGCTCCTGGTAGAGAAAGTCCAGGCCTTTTTCGTCGAACTTCTGGAAGAACTCGTCCCAGGAAATCTCCTCCAGTTCCTCCTCGCCGCCGTAGCCGGGAAAATCGATCCGCAGAATGCCCGGATCGCCATTTCCTCCTGTCTGCTTTACCCGCGTAGGCCGCGCTTTACGCTCTTCTACCCATTTGCGGATGGTCTCGTGGTCATGCGTCCGCTTCGTCTCGCTGGGTGAAACCATGACGACTCCAGTTACCGTTTGGAAAACATGAGGAATGCTGCAAATTCCATGCCACGGCCAGACAAGGCGAACCGCCAACGTAAATGAAAGGCTGCCTTACGCGGCAGCCCCGAGTTTCCAGGTGCCGCTGAAGGACTTACACGGTCGCGCAAATATTTCCGCTCCGGCTGCAGGCGTCACAGGAGGTAGTAGAGTGCGATACCCGCGGTTGCGGCCAGCACCACGAACGCAAAAACGGCCAGAAGCCCATCGTGGGAAATGAGGGCAAGACCAAAGGCGGTCAATACGAGCCCGACGCCGTTGGCGCTGAAGGGCACAACCTCGGTGGCGGGCATCAGGACTGCGACCACGGCGCAGGCGGCGGCAACGGCGTACGCTCCGCGACGGTTGGTGAGCATGGTCAGTCGCGGCCGCAGAAAGCGGTCGATGAAGCGCGCCGGCCGCTGCATCCAGTTGAGTGCCTTGCACAGTTTATCTTCCGCGACCGAGCGATTCAGAAGCCAGTGTGGCAGCCACAGGTGATCGTGATGAAAAAGAACCTGCAGTGCGATCAACAGAACCAGAATGGCCATGATCGTCGGCACGCCGGGGATATCTCCGATGATAGGTGCAAGCGTCACCAGCCCCGCCACCAGCAACAAGGGCCCGAAGGACCTGTGACCTACGACGTCGAAGATCTGGCCGAGCGACACGGTGTCGCCGTTGCCCGTGGTCTCGCGGATGCGGTGGAGCAACTGTTCGAGGTCCGTGACTTCGTGGTTCGCGTTCATGGCTTCGTCAGAGGTATCGGGGATCCGGTTTTGCCCGGCGGCGTTCGTACGCGGAGTCCGCGGTCAGCGTTTCCAGTTGCGCCAGGTAGGTTTTATCGGGCGGCGCGTCCGTATCCTCGGAATTCAAAACCTCCGGCATGCACCTGCCGAGAACAGATGCCAGTGCGCGAATGGCCTCATGACGGTTCAGGCCGTTGTCGCGAAGCCGCATGAAGGCCCCCTTGACCGGAGTCACACCCTCCGCAAGCTGTGTTTCGACGAGCGCCTGCAGGTGTGCCTGCCGTTGCAGCGAGCCGCCGTAGCCGCCGTGGCGATCAAGGTATTCCGCAATGATGCGGGTTCGCTCCTGACCTTCGAGTTGCAGCCACTGCTGCGGGTTCGGGGCATGATCCGGGTCGTAGTTGGGCATGGCGCAAGCTCCAGAAAATGTGCGGCGATTGCATTTTGCGATAATCGGTATCGACAACGCCTGCGCCACGAAGTTTTGTCCCCCGGAGACGCCGGTCCAGGCTTATGAGCAGGCGCAGTAGCCTCAGCCTCCACACCCGGCCTGACCTGCGCTACCCTCACGAGATCACATGCACGCAGACTGACGGGTGGCCGGCTTGCAACAAAGAGCAAAAATTGCCATTACGATCCTCCCGGTTCTTGTCGCCGGATGCTTCTCCACGGCGGATGCCCCGACATCGGTCAAGATCCAGCGAACGACGCACGGCATTGCGCACATAGAAGCCCCGGATTACGAATCTCTTGCCTACGGCGTTGCCTACGCCCACGCGGAGGACAACGTTTGCCAGACGGCTGACCACCTGGTGACGATCCGCGGCGAGCGCTCCCGCTTCTTTGGCGCCAGGCAACAGGGCTTGCTCGGTCTGCGCATTCTGCCCAACGACCAGATCGACGTCTTCATACGCGCGCATATGGACGATGAGGCCATCGCAGAAGCACAGGTGGCGGTGAGCCCGGAAGCCCGGGCGCTGGGCCGCGGCTACGTCGCCGGATACAACCGCTATTTGCGCGATCATTCCGCAGATTTGCCGGTTGCCTGCGCGGGACAACCGTGGGTGCGCCCGATGGCGGCCGCGGATTACGGCCGCATGCTCGAACTGACAATGACACAGCTCGGCGTCGCCATCATGGCGGACGCCGTGGTCGCAGCCTCGCCTCCCGCGGAGGGCGAGCCGGTCAAGGTTACGCCGGAGCCGCAGGAGGTTGCGGCTGCGCTGGCAGCTTACCGACTGAACGATCCGCAACTGGTCGATTCGCAACTGGGTTCCAACGGCTGGGCCTTCGGCTCCGAAGTGACAGACAACGGGCGCGGGCTGCTGCTGGGCAATCCGCATTTTCCCTGGACCGGCACGAATCGTTTCTGGCAGATGCATCTGACGATACCGGGTGAGCTCGACGTGATGGGCGCCTCCATAGGTCACAGCGCGGCGGTGCAAGTCGGATTCAACAGGGATGTCGCGTGGACGCACACGGTCTCGACCGGCAAGCGCTTCACCCTGCACGAGCTGGAACTGGTGGAAGGCGACCCGACGAGTTACCGGCTGGACGGCCAGCCGGTGCGGATGGTGCCGCAGGAGGTGAGGGTCCCGTTGCGCGACGAGGACGGTCAGGTTATCGAGGCATCGCATACCGTCTGGACCACGGGCTTCGGCCCCATCGTCGAGATTCCGGACGCAGGATTGTCCTGGAGCGACAGTCGCGCTTACGCGCTGAAAGATGCCAACGCACTGAATCTGCGCGCGATGGACATCTGGGTCGGCTTCAACAAGGCCGCAAGCGTCGACGAAATGCGCGACACGCTTCGCGGGCTTGGCGTTCCCTGGGTCAACACCATTGCGGCGGACCGGCATGGTAAGGCCATGTATGCGGACGTCAGCGTCGTTCCCGACATCGACGCCGAGGTCCTGGGGCGCTGCGCGCCGTCGAAGCAGGCGGCGGCACTGATGCAGGCCGCGGGTCTCGTCGTGCTCGACGGGTCGCGCAGCGACTGTGACTGGCGCGCCGATGCAGCCTCGCCCGTTCCCGGCCTGACGCCGATTGAAAGAATGCCCGTGGCCGTGCGGCGGGACTGGGTGCAGAACAGCAATGACAGTTTCTGGCTCAGCAATACGGACATCGTGTGGCCGGAATTCTCGCCCCTCATCGGCAGCACGAACAACCAGCAGCGCCTGCGCACCCGTGCCGGAATAGTGGAGATTCGCGAGCGCCTCGCCGGTGACGACGGCCTCGCGCCAGGCGGGAAGGTCGGCATGGAGGAACTGCAGGCAATGCTGTTCCGCAATCGGAACCACGCCGCCGAGTTGGTGCTAAACGATCTTCTCTCGATCTGCGACGAGGCAGGTACGTCCTCCGGCCGCGAAGCCTGCAAGGTGCTGGGCGCGTGGGATCGCAGCAATAACATGGAGTCCCGCGGCGCGCATCTGTTCCGGGAGTGGTGGCGGCAGGCGAGCCGGATCGACAAGGTATGGCGCGTGCCCTTTAATCCGGAAGATCCGGTTAATACACCGGCAGGCATCAATACCGCGGATGAAATCGTTCGCTCGCAACTCATCGGCCTCCTGGACAGCGCGGTCGAGATGCTGCGTTCCTCAGGCTTCGAGATAGCGGCTCCACTGGGCGGGGTACAGCGGCGCACGACGAGCAACGGCACCGTCGGCTTGCATGGCGGTATGGAGTTTGAAGGTGTGCTCAACAAGCTGGAGACGCCGGGTGTCAGCACATTGTTGCCGGGCGGTTACGAAATCGATTTCGGCAGCAGTTACATCCAGACCGTGACTTTCGACGATCGCGGACCCGTCGCCGAGGCGATACTCACCTACGGCCAGTCAGCGCATCCGGGTTCGCCGTTCGCCTTCGATCAGTTGCCGCTTTACGCGGAAAAGAAGTGGCTGGCGCTGCCGTTCCATGCGGACGACGTTGCGGCCGAGCGAGTTGGCGAGGTCTTGCGGTTGACGGTGGACTAGCGGCTGGCGCTGCCGCCGAAGCATCACAAAAGAAGCAGCATAAAAAAGGGCGGGATCCGAAGATCCCGCCCCTCTTTTTTTCTTGAGACCGGCGTTACTTAGATAGCAACGATGTTATCGGCCTGCGGACCCTTCTGGCCCTGCGTGATGGTGAACTCCACCTTCTGGCCTTCGTAAAGGGACTTGCGGCCCTCGCCAACGATCGAATTGTGATGGGCGAATACGTCCGGTCCTGATTCCTGCTCGATGAAGCCAAAGCCTTTGGAATCGTTAAACCATTTAACGGTGCCTTGTACTGTAGACATGTGTATATCCTGTTTTAATCAGAAGTAATGAAGCCTTCGCGAGAAGGCGGTAGCGCTGGAAGGGTTGCTGTAACTTATGATTGCAGGACGAGGCACAAATGAAGAACTTCGACTTGTGTGCATAAATATGGAGCGCACGTTCAAGCCCGGCGAAGTCTATAGGGTAATAGGGAATAGTCAAGCTATATCTTCGGCGAGGTTGTTTGGCGCGTTGCGGCCCTGCCGTCGAAAGAAGTTTTACGCCCCGAAGTGAGGCTGCCAACCGCCTGGCAGTGTTTCACCGTGTTGCTGCCAGGCTGGGTTCGGCTTCCACTTTTCGCTGTTCCTGCTGCAGTCGCCACATCTGCGCATAGTAACCGTCCGCCTTCAGCAGGTCGGCGTGGCGCCCGCGCTCGACGATCCGCCCGGCGTCCATGACGAGGATCTGGTCTGCATTCATCACCGTCGAGAGCCGATGCGCGATGATCAGTGTCGTACGGCCGACCTGGATGCGGTCGAGTTCGGCCTGGATCGATTTCTCCGACTGCGAATCGAGCGCCGACGTCGCCTCGTCAAAAATCAGGATGGCCGGATTTTTCAGCAGCGCCCGCGCGATCGCGACGCGCTGCTTTTCGCCGCCGGAGAGTTTGAGACCGCGTTCGCCCACTTCGGTCTCGTAGCCGTCCGGCATTGCCATGATGAAGTCGTGGATATGGGCGGCGCGGGCGGCGCGCTCGACTTCCTGCCGGTCGGCGTCGGTGCGTCCATAGCGAATGTTGTAAAAGATCGTGTCATTGAACAGCACCGTGTCCTGCGGCACGATCGCGATCGCAGCGCGCAGTGATGCCTGCGTGTGGTCGCGGATGTCGCGGCCGTCGATCGTGATGCGCCCGGCGTCGACTTCGTAAAAGCGGTAAAGAAGACGCGTCAGGGTCGACTTGCCGGAGCCGGAATGGCCCACGACCGCGACCGTGCCGCGGGCGGGAATCTCGAAGTCGACGGCGTGCAGAATCCGGCGGCGCTCGTCGTAACTGAAGTGCACGTTCTCGAAGCGGACGGTGGGATGCTTCACGTCCAGCGGCGCGGCCTCCGCGCGATCCTGCACGTCCTGGCGCTCGTCAAGGAGACCGAACAGGCGCTCCATGTTGGTGAGCGCCTGCTTGACTTCGCGATACACCATGCCGAGCAGGAACAGGGGCGCCGAAAGCTGCAGCAGGTAGGCATTGACCAGCACCAGGTCGCCAATCGTGAGGGTGCCGGCGGTGACGCCGGCGGCCGCGCGCCACATCATGGCCGTCACACCGATCGCGATGAACACCGTCTGCCCCAGGTTCAGAACGGCGAGCGACGTCTGTGACTTGACCGTGGCGTTTTCGAGCGTCTTCAGATTCTGGTCATAGCGGGCGGCCTCGTGCGCCTCGTTATTGAAGTATTTGACCGTTTCGTAGTTGAGCAGCGAATCGACGGCGCGCTCGTTCGCGCGCGTATCGGCCTCGACCGCGGCGCGATAGAAGCGCGTGCGCCATTCTGTCACGGCGAAGGTCCAGACGGTGTAGGCCGCAAGCGTGCCCAGCGTGATCAGCGCAAAGCCCCAGTCGTAGGCCCACACGAGCACAATCGTCACCAGCAGCACTTCGAGCGCGGTGGGGAAGATGGTGTAAAGCGTCCAGTCGAGGAGGTCGGAGATGGCGCTGCCGCCGCGTTCGACATCGCGGGCTACGCCGCCGGTGCGGCGGCCGAGATGAAAACGCAGGCTCAGCGCGTGCAAGTGGCGGAAGACTTTCAGCGTAATCTCGCGCGAAGCGCGGGCCATGACGCGGGCGAAGACGACCTGCCGCAATTCGGTGAAGAGCGTGACGCTGATGCGCGCCGCGCTGTAAGCGAGCAGCAAGGCGACCGGCATCACGAGCAGACTGGGCTCGACGTTGAGCTGGTCGACGATCCCTTTAAGTACGAACGGCACGACCAGGTTCGCAAGCTTGGCGGCGAGGATCAGGAGCAGCGCCAGGGCAATGCGGCCTGCATACGGCCGCAGGTAGGGAAGAACCTCGCGCACGACCTCGAGGTCGCCGCGGGCGCCGGCCGCCCGCGCAACGGGCGCGACGGCGTCGTCGGCGCTGCTGTCAGGCTGTCCTGCGCCGTCTTTGCGGGCGGCGGATTCGGTGTCGGAGGTCAAGGGGCAGGTTCCAGGCGGAAGCCGCAAGTGTGCAACCCGGCTGCCCGCCCGGCAAGCCCGCGCCCGCGACAGCCGGAAGCGGTCGGGGCGCCGGGGGCGGCCACCGACCGCTTGCTTGACCTCGGCAGCGCGAGCGTTTACCTTATCGAATAGACCGGTCGGTCTGGGCGCGCAATGAGGAACATCGAGCGATCGAGATGACCCGCGATACGAAACAACGTCTGTTGGCGGAAGGCCTCGCCCTGTTGCTGCAGCAGGGCTATAACCACCTCGGCATCCAGGCCCTGCTGGCGAAAACAGGCGTGCCGAAAGGCTCGTTCTATCACCACTTCAAAAGCAAGGAAGACTTCGCTTTCCAGGTGGTCGACCGATACATGGAGGAGGTGCACGGAGGGCTGGATGCCTGTCTCGGTGATGAGGCGAGGGCGCCGCTGGCGCGGGTGCGGCGGTTCTTCGAGCTGTCGCTGCAAAAGTATCGCGAGGAAGGCTATCTCGGCTGCCTCCTGGGTGGACTGGGCCAGGAACTTTCGGGCGTGAGCGACCGCTTTCGCAGCAAGATCGAACAGTGCTTCTCGCAGATCGCCGGGCGAATCGCCGCCTGTCTCGACGTCGCCAGGGATCGCGGCGAACTGCCGCCCGATGCCGACACGCGGGCCCTCGCGGATCTGCTCGTGAACTGCTGGGAGGGCGCTGCGCTGCGTTCCCGGCTGTGGCGCGACCCGAGACCGCTGGACACGATCCTCGATTTTTATTTTACGGCCGTGAGCGAAGAACGCGCGTGAATCTTTGCCAGGATGCGATCCCCTGCCGCTTGCAGGGATGATATCGGCACCGGGTGGGTGCGAGTCAATGAGATCAAAGGAGCTAGACATGTTGAAAGCGAAGCGATCGTCCCATTGCGGCGGATTTTTTAAAGGCGTGACCGGCCCGCTGGCAGCAGCGTGCATCGCCTTGTTCGCGGCACCCTCCGCGGCGCTCGCCGATGATGCGGCGTTCACTCGTACGGCTGACTCTTCGGAGATTCAATGGGGCCCGTGCCCTGCGTTCATGCCGGAGGGTTGCGGCCTGGCGGTACTGCAGGGTGACCCGGCGCAGCCGAATGCGGATGCGCTCTTCCGGCTGGCGGCCGGCACCACGGCACCGCCCCACTGGCACCACTCGGCCGAACGGATGGTGCTGTTGTCCGGCGAAATGGAGGTGACCTACGAAGGGCAGGACCCGGTAACCCTCAAGCCCGGAACTTATGCCTACGGTCCGCCGCGCCTGTCGCACGACGCCACTTGCCGCTCGGACGACGACTGCGTGCTGTTCATCGCCTTTGAGGAACCGGTGGACGCCATCGCCACGGAAAAATAATGCCCTGAAGCCGGGGTCAGCCGCCCGGCCTGCGTACAAGCGACAGGAGCAGCTGACCGACTTCCGTGTTATCCATGAAGCCGTTGAAGGCTTCAGCGCCCGGCCCTGCGGCGAACAGGGGTACGTCTTCGCCGGTATGGTCCCGGCTGGTAAACCTGTCCTCCTGCGCGCCCAGCTTGCCGGCAAGCTGGAATCCGCCGGTGCCGTGGTCGCTGAGAACGATGAGAAGTACGTCGCCGCGTTCTTCAGCGAAGTCCATGGCGGTGCCGACCGTTTCGTCCAGCGAGCGAAGGCTTGTTCGGAGCGCCGCCATGTCGTTGGCGTGACTGGCGCTGTCGGTGCCTTCGTGCTCGATCAGCAAAAAGAATCCATCCGGATCTTCCGCCAGCCGCTTCATGGTCCAGGCGGCGAGCTCCGCTAACGGCATTTCGGGCGAATCGCTGTCCAGTGTGCCGGAGGGGAGCACCGCGAGTACCGGGCCGGTCTCCGCGGCCTTCAGCTCCGCGGCTGTGCTCACTGCCTGGTAGCCGCCGCGGCGGGCAAACTGCTCGAGCGTCGGTATGCCTTCGACACCGAAATATTCCAGCCCGGTGCTGGCAACAACATCCACGCCGCTCGTGACGATCTGTTCGGCCACTGTCGCGATGTCACGGCGATTGCGCGTGTGTGCGGCGAAAGCCGCCGGCGTCGCATCGCCGAACGGTGCCGTGGTCACGAGTCCCGTGGCGAGCCCGCGCTGCTGCGCGATCTCGACCACGGTCGTTTGCGGGATGCCGGCCGAATCGACACCCACGTAGTCGTTGTTCGTCTTCACGCCCGTTGCGTATGCCGTCGCGGCCGCCGCGGAATCAGTCGCACGGGAGTCGGCCGAGGCGGTGCCGATGAGCGCGGTGTGCGGGAGCCGCCCGATGTGGTAATCGTCGCCGCGAAGAAGTCTCGCCAGCGTGAAATGCGCAGAACCCATGCCGTCGCCGACGATGAGAATAATGCCGCGCGGCAGATCATCATTACCCACTGCAGGCTGGTTGGAAGGAGGAGTACCGCAGGCAGTGATTAGTGTGGCAGCGGCGAAAAAGGACGCCAAAGCGTTCGTCGTTTTTGTCATGGCGGCAATGTAGCGGCAGGGTGGATCGATGTCCATCATCTGCCCCTTAGCTCGATGCGCTGGAACCCGGTGCGCTAGTCGCTGCCGCTGCCGTAAGGCCGCGTGATGATCTCCAGCAAATGCCCGTTGGGTCCCCTGAAGTAGACACCCCGCCCGCCGTCGTGCCGGTTGATCTCGCCAGGGCGCGTTCGCGCCGGATCCGCCAAGTGTCGAAATTGCGCTCGCGGATACGGGCGAAGATCTCGTCGAACGCCGCTTCGCTGACGAGGAACGCATAGTGTTGCCCGCTAATGGTGTCGCTCGCTTTCTTCTCGTACAGGTCCAGGCTCGCGTTGTTATCGAGCGCGACCACAAGAAACGGCCCGAAGCGGGTAGCGTCCGGCAGACCGAAAAGCGAAGTCAGGAAATCGGCCGACGCCTTCTGGTCGTGCCCCGCGTCACCATTTCTCCCCGAATGGCCTCACGTCAATCTCGAACGTCCAGGCGGAGCGCGGCTGCTGTGTCAGCCAGACGGCGCTGGCGGCCATGTCTTCCGGCTTCAGGAAGAGCTCGTCCGGTTTGTCGGGCATGTTGCGGCGGGTTCTCGGCAGGTCGACCACCGCATCGATGACAATCAGCACCACGTGTATGCCCTGCGGCCAGAGGCTACGCGCCATGGACTCGGCGAGGCTGCGCTGTGCCGCCTTGGCGGGCGCGAACGCCGCCGTGTTGGGGCCGCCGCGCCTTGATGCGGTTGCGCCGATAAAAAGTATGTTGCCGCGGCCCGCGGCCTTCATGGCCGGGATGACCTCCCGGCTCACCGCGAGAGCACCCCGGGCGTTGACCCGCCAGGCGGACTCGAAGCCTTCGAGGTCAATGCTCTCGACGTCGCCCCAGGCCCCCGAGCCGGCGTTGTGGATTACGGTAAGCGGATCGCCGAGATCGGCGCGGATGCTGGCGAAGGTTTGCGCCACCGACGCCGCGTCCGAAGCGTCGCAGGCGTAGGCGCGACTGCCGGGCAGATCCCGGGCGAGCTTCGAGGTGAACTCGGTCTGCCGGGCCAGCAGCGCCACCGCCATGCCTTCGTTCGCGAACGCTCGTGCCAGCGCCGCGCCATTACCCTCGCCGACACCGACGACCACGCAGACCGGTTTGCTCATGTGGATGCCTCACTTCTGACGGGAACAAGCGGATTTTATAATATGGAGAAGATCAGGGTTCGCCTTCCCACTGGCCCAGTACCTCTCCCGCGTAGTCATCGGTACCAGACTGCTGCGGCGACAACACTTGCAGATCCGGTCATGATGTCGATTCCCGCAGAGCCCATAGCCATCACCCTCGACGACGGCCGTCGCGTTTCCGGCTTGCTGCGACTTCCTGCAGGCGCCAGAGCCTGCCTCGTCCTCGCGCACGGTGCCGGCGCCGGCATGCAGCACTCCTTTCTCGAAGCCCTTGCGTCCGAGCTTGCCGATCGCAGCGTGGCGACGCTGCGCTACCAGTTTCCCTACGTGGAGCGAGGCTCGCGGCGCCCTGATCCGCCTCGGCTTTGCCACGCCACGGTTCGTGCTGCGGTGGAGGAAGCGGCGCGACTCGCTCCGGGTGCCGCGCTCTTCGCCGGCGGCAAGTCGTTCGGCGGTCGCATGACCTCGCAGGCGCAAGCGGCGTCGCCGCTTCCGGGCGTGCAGGGGATAGTTCTTGTGAGTGGGTAAGAAGTGCGGCCGGGCCGTGCAGCAGCCTTCAAACGGCGGGTCACTTGGCTGCGCCAAGCCTGGCAAGCATCGCCGACAGGTCTTCGGGGCTGATATAGAAGTGCTCGCAGACGCGCCCCCATAGCATCGCCGTTGGCACGTTTCGATCGCCACGCTCCATCTGCGCTTGGTGCAGGACATGAAGCACCACTCGCTCCTCGCGGGTGTGCCCGTCGCGGACGTCGGGCAATGCATCTTCAGGACTTTTCATTCGGACAATCTTAAAGGCTTTTGGCTTGCGCGGGAGGACGAGCCAGTGGCGCGCTTGCAGCGGTGACGTTAGTGCTGCCGGCCGGTATGCTGGCGGCTAGCGCATCATGAAGCAGCGCGACAGATCCTGGACGACCTTTGTACACGGCCTTGCCGCTGTTCTTGTCCTGCAAGGCGCGCGGTGTGGCATCGGCAGGATGGCCGCCCTTGAGGCTGTGGTCGTGAAAACCTTGGAGCGAACGACATGAAAACGCGCGTCACGGAAATTTCGGATGGCATTTACCGCCTGTCCACGCTGGTGCCGGAGATCGCCCCGCCCGCCGGCTTTACCTTCAACCAGTTCCTGGTCACGGCTGATGAGCCGCTTCTGTTTCACTGTGGCCACAAGGCCATGTTCGACGGCATCCGCGGTGCAGTCGAAACGATCATACCGGTCGAGAAACTGCGCTGGATCTCGTTCAGCCACCTGGAAGCCGACGAAAGCGGGGCCATGAATGTGTGGCAACAGGCGGCGCCGCAGGCCCAGGTCGCGCACGGCACCCTGGGCTGCAATATGTCGCTGAACGACCTGTCGCTGCGCGCGCCGCGCGCACTGGAGGACAACGAAATCCTCGACCTGGGCGGCAAACGCGTACGCTACCTCGCCACGCCGCATGTGCCGCATGGCTGGGATGCCGGCCTCATGTACGAGGAGCAAACCGGCACGCTGCTGTGCAGCGATCTGCTAGGGCAGGTCGGCGACGGCGCGCCGCTGACGGAGGGTGACATCGTCGGACCGGCCCTCGACGGCGAAGACATGTTCCGCTCGATGAGCGTGACGCCGGACACGATCATCACGCTGCAGCGGCTGGCGGCGCTAAAACCGAAGACGCTCGCGATCATGCACGGCTCGTCGCTCGCCGGCGACGGCGCGGGCGCCCTAGAGGCGTTTGCCGAGGGCCTTTCGCGGCAACGGCTGGCGGCGCCAGCGTAGCGCTTGCATAACGGCCTTCTACAGGGACTCCTCCACCCGCAGCAGCTCCTCGAGCTGTTCGGGATAGTACTTCTCGATCAGCGCGAACAGGGTGGCGACCGTTTCCGTGGTGAGCCTGCCATAAGCCTGCGATGGCCGGAAATGCATCTGGAAGGCTCGCAAAACGTTTCTCGTGCGCACATCGAGCTCGCCGCTCTCCTCGATGCCGTAGCCGTATGCTTTTAGTGCCCGCTGGACATTGCGCAAGGGCAATGGCTGCAGCCTGAAGCGTTCCCAGTAACGGATAACCGTATCGTCGTCGTACCAGGCGCCGAACCCTAAGCGGTACAGCCGTTGCCACGGGAAACGCGGGCCCGGGTCGATCTTGCGCTCGGGCGCGATATCCGAGTGGCCGACAATCTGCGTCGGTTTTATGGACGGATGGCGCCGCAGGATGTCCTCGAGCAAGCCGGCCAGCAATCGGATCTGCGAGTCGGCGAAGTCCGGGTAGAAACAGATGCTGGCGGGGACGGCGTCCGGAATCGTCGTGCTCTCGTCGATCTCGCCGGGAACCGTGCCGGAGGCCGCGACGATCCCGTCGCCCGCATCGGTCGTGCTCCTGTGACACCAGGTCCGGTTGACGAGCTCGATCCCGATGGACTGGTCGTTGAGGCTCGTGCGCCCGCCCCAGTAACTCTCGCCCGCGTGCCACGCCCGGTAAGTCTCCGGAACCAGCTCGTAGACGCGCAGCTTGCGCTTGTTGTAGGTCGGATCGTCCGGTTCCGGGATCAGGTAATGCGAACTTACCGGGTACCCGGACCTCTCGGTCAGTGTCTGCAGTGAGACCGCGAAGTTCTCGGTCGTATGATGGATCACGACCACGCTCACGCGGCTGTTGAAATTGTCGGATGCAACACGTACCTGGCTCGCGCAGCCAGGCAGCGCTGTGGCGAGCAGTGCGAGCAGCAACAGGCGCGGCCACGTCGCGCCGGACAAGGCGGAAATCAGGGCAGGCATCGGCATCGAGAATCGTTTGCGGTTCCGGACCTTTTACTTCAGGCGTGCGCGCATTTCAATTACGCCGCCGGCTCCGTTATCGGTGCGCCTTTCTCCTCCAGGAAACACGCCAGGAGGTGTTCTTCAGTTTTGCAGCCGAAACAAAAACTCCTGCATCCCGTTGGCGAGAAGCATCGCGCGCTCAATCTCGTACCCATGCATGATCCGCCGCAAATCATCCGGTGAATAACGCGGTGCCGCAATTTCTCCGACAACGCCACCGCGATTTACCAGCCGCGCGTCCTCCGTCGGTACAAACCGACCTGGCCGGGCCGGCATTGACCGCTCCGAATAAACGACAAGCGCATGAACAAGCGCTCCCGGTCGTGCACGCGCAGCGACTGCGCGCATCAACGCCGAGAGCGCCCCCGGTTTCAGGTAGTTCGGAATGTCCCAGCACAACACGACGTCTATCGCCGCGTCTTCCTCGGCGTGCCTCGGCAACAGTGAGCCGGCCAACTCGACAAGCGCGTCAGCCGGCTCGTCCCCGTTCATTCGTGCGATGCCGTCGTCCGAAGCAATATCCGCGATCTCCACCCGGCAGCGGGAGCGGCCGAGCAGCGACAGCATCGGGGTCGATGCGGCACCGATATCGAGAACACTGCGGCGTCCGGTCGCGTCCAGCTGCTCCACCAGCAGTTTGAACAGCGGTGCCTTGAGCGCCTCCGGTTGTTTCTCCATCGGCGCCCGGGCCGTCGCCCGGCCCATCGATGAAATCACGCCTTTATGCGGCTCCGGACGGGCGATTCATGTTCGGCGTGGCTTCCTTCACGACCTTCGCGGGCGTGACCTTGTTGTCCGCAGCTTTGTTGCCATCGATGGCGTGTGGCCCTGCACCTTGCATGTTCGCTTTTCCCAGCGCCTTGTCCACCGCGTCCTGGTCCATCTCGATGGAGCCCTTGAAGCGGGCGCCTTCCTCGATGCCCACCTTCGGCGCCATGATGTTGCCGCGCACCTGTGCGTCGATGTGCACGTTAACGCGCTCCGAGGCGTAAAGGTCGCCTTCGGTCGTGCCGTAGACCGTGATCGACCGCGCATAGACGTCGGCCCGCACCTTGCCTTCCTTGCCGATCGTCAGGTTGCTGTTCTTGAGCTGCACCGTGCCGCTGATGTCGCCCTCGATGCGCAAATCCTCGTCACCGCGCACGTCGCCGTTGATCTGAATCGACCGCCCGATCACTGCGACTTCGCTACTCTTGCTCGCCGGCCGCGAACTGGTCGCCGCCTGGCTGCGCGGTGCCGCTGGCCTGTATTCCGTTCCCTCGTCCTGCCCGTCTTCCTTTTTTCCACGCTCAAACATGTTCAACTCCTCCGCCTTGCCCAAAGCAAAGGAGTAACTTGCACCTGAATGCGCATGGCGACAAGTGTCTCCAATGGGCGACGCCTGGCGCACTTCTGCCCCATCCCCCGATGCGCTCGAAAGCCGCTGCCTGGGCAGTACTGCAGCCGCAATATCACATAATCGAATAGGCCTGTAAGCCAGGGCCGCAGAGCGCCTCACCGCCAGAGCAAGACTTGGCAACGGGCGCACTCTGTGCTAATAGTGGGACAAATCAGAAGAACGCAAAACCAGAAAAATAACGCACCAAAAAAAATAACCGCGCCGCTACGCGGGCTTTTGCGAACCGTTCCCACCTCGACTCGTCTCAGCCCTGCCGGCCGCGCGATTCGCGCCACGCCAGCGCCGTCGTTTTGCACGGAATCTACAGGGGAGTCGTATGGGCCGTTGCACGCGCTTATTCGGTCCAATGCCGCCTGTTTTGCGGCGTCTTGCCCCGGCCTTTGCCGCCGTCCTCATTTCCTCGTTCGCACTTGCCGATCCGCCCACACCCGATTCCGTGGTCGACGATGTGGTCACCAACCCCGAGACCGGTGAAGAAGTCCAGGTACTCCAGGTGGTCGTCGATAACGCCGGCAACAACGCCTATGTGATCACCTCGGATGGCTACCTGATCCTCACCCGCTACCAGGTAGAGGATCTCATTCATTGCATCGAGCCGGACGAGAACAACGTCTGTGACGTCTATGAAGTCACGGCCGTGACGACGGATCCAGACAGCGGCTTCGCACAGTCCGTCACGCTGCAACTCCAGGTGGAGCCTGATCCGGACAATCCGGATGCCGAATTGCCGGACCCCATCGAGCAGCCGGTCGCCCATACCCAGAGTGATGAACTGGACCAGGCCGCGGCCGAAAACGCCGGCGCGGAAGGGGCGCCGGAAGTCGTCGCGCCGCAGGCGACCTCGGGCACCATCAACGAAGTCTCCAAAGGCAAAAACGGCGACGACGGCAGCAACGCCTACGGCGTCCGGGTGTGCTTTCCCTTCGTCGGCTGCGCCACCATCGGCAAGGACGGCTCTGACGGCAAGGACGGCGCCACCGGCCCCACCATCAATCGCACCGTGGACGCGTCGCACGGCGATATCAGCACCGTTACCTCCGGTGTCGACGGCATCAGGCTCGGCAGTATTGGCGGTGACGGCGGCGACGGCGGCGATTCGGTGGGCTTCAACGTCGGTCCCTACCACGGCGGTGACGGCGGCAACGGCGGCCAGATCACGCTCAATACATCCGTCGGCGTTACAACCAGCGCCAACGACGCTCACGGCATTGCGGCTTTCAGCCGCAGCGGCAGCGGCGGTGACGGCGGCGACGGCATCATCGGATCCGTCGCCGGCAAGGGCGGCTCCGCTCGCTCCGGCGGCACCATCACCATCAACAACAGTGGCGCCATCAACACACTGGGTAATGTCTCGCACGGCATCTATGCCTTGAGCGTCGGCGGCTCGGCCGGTGACGGCGGCGACGGCTGGGGCATCGTCGGTGCCGCCGGCAGCGGCGCGGCCGGCCGCC
>JBBDSK010000264.1:0-15689 GCA_040904985.1 Woeseia sp.
CACCTGGCGGAACATGCCTTCCATGCCGAAGGTGCGCGCCTCATCCGGAACGATCGGCACAATGTATTTGCCGATTTCCTTGTTGCGCAACAGCGCCGTCAGCATTCGTACGAAGACCATCGTGGTCGACGCCTCCCGCTCGCCTGTTCCTTCCAGCTGCGACTTGAAAATGTCCAGTGCCGGCGCTTTCAATGGCGCAGGCCTGGACCGCCGCTGCGGCAAGTAGCCGCCGAGAGCCTTGCGGCGTTCGTGCAGATATTCTATTTCTTCACTGTCCGCGGCGGGTTTGCAGAACGGCACGTTGTCGATGTCCTTGTCGGAGACCGGTATGTTGAATCGATCCCGGAAGATCTTGAGCGCTTCCACATCCAGCTTCTTCTGCTGGTGGGCAATGTTCTGGCCTTCGCCGGCCGCACCCATGCCGAATCCTTTAATGGTCTTCGCAAGAATAATCGTCGGCTGGTTCTTGTGACGTACGGCATTGTGGTAGGCCGCGTGCACCTTCAGGGGATCGTGTCCGCCACGGTTCAGCCGCCATATTTCCTCATCGGACATATCCGCGACCATCGATTTCGTTTCGGGATAGCGGCCGAAGAACTCCTCGCGCACATAGGCGCCGCCCTTCGACTTGAAGTTCTGGTACTCGCCATCCACACACTCTTCCATGGTGCGCCGCAGAAGCCCGGTATGATCACGCGCGAGCAACGGATCCCAGCGAGATCCCCACACCACCTTTATGACGTTCCAGCCCGCACCGCCGAATGCCGCTTCGAGTTCCTGAATGATTTTGCCGTTGCCCCGCACCGGGCCGTCGAGGCGCTGCAGGTTGCAATTGACGACAAAAACAAGATTGTCGAGCCCTTCCCGCACCGGCATGGTAATCGCGCCCATGGATTCGGGCTCGTCCATCTCACCGTCCCCGAGGAAGCACCAGACCTTGCGGTCGCTCGGCGGAATCATGTCGCGGTTTTCCAGGTAGCGCATGAAGCGCGCCTGGTATATCGCCATCATGGGGCCCAGCCCCATGGACACGGTCGGGAACTGCCAGAAGTCCGGCATGAGCCACGGGTGAGGGTAAGACGACAGGCCGCCGCCACCGACTTCCTGGCGGAAACGGCCCAGTTGTTCCTCGTTCAGCCGCCCTTCCAGATAGGCACGGGCGTAAAAACCGGGTGAAGAATGGCCCTGCAGGAAAACCATGTCTCCGCCGTGCTTTTCCGTCGGCGCGCGCCAGAAATGATTGAAGCCCACTTCGTACAGCGTGGCCGACGAAGCATAGCTGGAGATATGGCCGCCGTACTCGGAGCTTTTCCGATTGGCCTGCACAACCATCGCCATCGCGTTCCAGCGAATGTAGGCTTCAATGCGTCGTTCGATCGAGCGATCACCCGGGTATTCCGGCTGCCTTCCCGGAGCGATCGTGTTCAGATAGGCCGTGTTCGGACTGTAAGGGAGATAGGCGCCCGAGCGTCGCGCGAAGTCGATAACCTGGTTCAGCAGAAAGTGCGCCCGCTTCGGCCCGTGCTGCTGCAGTACTGAATCGATGGACTCGAGCCATTCCCGTGTCTCGGTCGGGTCGATATCATCAAATCTGCTGAATTCGGTCATAAAACGTCCACAAAAAAATCAATAAGCGTTGCCCGCGAAATTCGTGCCGAACGCCAAAGGACCGCGTGAATTTCGAAGCATTTCGCAGCGTGAATTTGCCAGGGTGTCCTGCTAGTGTGTTCTGCCAGGACAGGCCCGAGATCGCCGCAACCAACTCTCTAATAAATTATCTTTTTACGACTTACTCGCTGACAAAGCTTCACTCTGAATATTCACTACGGAGACTTCAAGACACCGATGGGTTTGATATTCGGATCTTTACGCCGGACCGGGACACTCATCACCGGCGACGATCATTTGAGATCGCGTATTATGGCGCAACTCGGCCGGAAAGGTTAGTACCACATGGAAAATTTGCCCCTCGACAGCTATCGCAACCATAAAATCAGGATCACGCAAACAACCGGAGCGCCTGGCAGCACGACCCTTGGCGCGCTTGATCAGTTGCTGCTGGTTCTACCGGATAAAGTACCCGCCTCTGCCTGGCGCAGGATTCCGCAGGGCTTGAGGCTTCAGGCGCTCATGAAACGCCGGCCCGAAGGGCGGGTACCGGCAATCACCACACGTATGAATAACAAGCGTCAGACAGCACTGCTCCTGGGAACCATTTCCCCGGAAACAGAAGTTTTCGAGCAGCTTACCTTTGCCCGCAAGATGGTTGGCGCAGCGCTTGCCGAGAAAGTCGGCAGCATAGGTGTCTGGGTCGTTGGATTTCGCGACCATGACACGGAACGACTCATTGCATCTGTAACGGCCGCTGCGCTCGCGGCGGGCTTCAGTCTTGCCAGTTTCAAGTCCCGGCCCGGTCCTCAGCGACTCAAGACCATACGCATTATCGGCCATTCCGCCCGGGTCGACCTGAGCCGCGTCGAAGCGGAGGCACGCGGGAACAATCTCGCGCGCTGGCTTACCGCCATGCCGCCGAACAAGCTGCACGCAAATGCCTACATTGACTTCTTGCGACAACTGGCGAAAGAGCAAGGCTGGACCTTCAGGAAATATGGCATCCGCGAACTCGAGAAGATGGGCGCCGGCGCTTTCCTGGCCGTATCGCAGGGCAACGCCGATGACAGCGCCGGGATTGTGCGCCTGCAATATCGTCCCGGCGCCAGGACGGAGCCGCCGGTCCTCAGCCTGGTCGGCAAGGGCATCATATTCGACACGGGCGGAAACAATCTCAAGCCGTTCCTGTCGATGGCGGACATGCACATCGACATGGGCGGCAGCGCCGTAGCCGCAGGCTCGCTGCTGGCGATGACGGAACTGAAGATGCCCTGCGCCGTCGATTGCTGGCTGCCAATTACCGAGAACAGGATCGGCCCGACTGCGTACAAGTCGCAGGACGTGATTACCGCGATCAATGGCAAGACGATTCAGACTGTCCATACCGACGCGGAAGGCCGCCTTGTGCTCGCGGATACTCTGGTTCTCGCCTGCAGGCAAAATCCGCGCCTGATCATCGATTACGCGACGCTGACCGGTGCCTGCATCACCGCGATCACGACAGGGTACAGCGGTGTTTTCACGAATCGTCCGGACTGGCATCCGATCCTGAAAAAATCCGGGCGCGAAAGCGGCGAACGGGCGTGGCCATTCCCCTGCGGCAAAGAATTCCTCCCGGAACTGGAAAGTCACGTGGCCGACATCAAGCAGTGCACCCCCGATGCCGGGGGCGATCACATCCTGGCGGCAACTTTTCTTGCCGAGTTCGTCAACAGCGAGATCCCCTGGATTCATATTGATCTGAGCGCTTCGAAACGCAAAGGGGGTCTCGGCGCAATCGCCACCGACATCACCGGCTTTGGCGTCCGCTACACGATGAATCTCGTACTCGACCAGAAGCTCCTGCGAAGTAACGAGGCTTTGTAAGGAATGCGAACGGTGCGGGAGTTGTCCTGTGAGGCATGTTCGCAAACCGCAGGCAGAAACGATTTCTCCGCGCGACAATGCTTCTTGCGATCTGCTATGGTCGCTTCCGGATGAAACCCTTTTCAATTTCCGAACGTTTTCGGGGATTCCTGCCGGTCGTGGTCGATGTCGAGACCGGCGGATTCAACGTAAAAACGGACGCGCTGCTCGAGATCGCCGCCGTGCAGGTGGAGACGATGGCAGACGGCACACTGATGCGCGGAAAAACGATCCGCTATCATGTGAAGCCCTTCCAGGGTGCCAACATGGAGCCGGCGTCGCTTGCCGTAAACGGCATCGATCCGGACCACCCGCTCCGTCCTGCCATCGACGAGCGCGACGCGCTGCAGCGGGTGTTCCGGGACGTGCGTCAAGCCGTCCGCAGCCAGGGATGCTCACGCGCAATTCTGGTCGGTCACAATTCCTCGTTCGACCTCGCGTTTCTCAACGAAGCCGTGGAGCGCAGCGCGATCAAGCGCAACCCCTTCCATCCCTTCAGCAGTTTTGACACGGCTACCCTGTGCGGCGTGGCGTACGGCCAGACGGTACTGGCCCGCGCGGCACACGCGGCCGGGCTGGCCTGGGACGAAACGCAGGCCCATTCGGCGGCGTATGACGCGGAGGTCACAGCGGATGTGTTCTGCGACATCGTCAACCGGTTTCGCAGCGTGTTCGAGGCAACCAGGGCGCGCGGTTATGGCCCGCTGCAGGAGATCGCGCGCAGCGATGAGGATCTTTGAGGGGGCGACGGCTGTACGACAAGCCGGTCGGCGGCGTCCTCCAAGCCGGTCAGGCGGCATCCTCCAAGCCGGTCAGGCGGCGTCTTCTGATAATAGCTGCTGCAACTCGCCCGATTTGTACATCTCGACCACGATGTCGCATCCGCCGACGAGTTCTCCGTTGACGTAAAGCTGCGGGAAGGTCGGCCAGTCGGAGTACTTCTTCAAACCTTCCCGGATTTCCGGATCCTCGAAAATATTGACGTAGGCGAACGGCGCGCCGATGGTTTTCAACGCCATCACCGTCTGCCCGGAAAAACCGCACTGGGGGAAATCAGGCGTTCCTTTCATATACAGCAACACCTTGTTTTCCTTTAGCTGCTGCTCAATTCTCTCGTTTACATCCACTTTGACTCACCTGCCTGAGAATGATCCTAAAATGTAGGGGCTCGACACGAAAATTCAAGCTCCACTTCAAGTTCCCTCGACCACCTGTATTCGGCTATCGACCCTCTCGACGCCCTCGACGGTGCCGGCCAAACGTATGGCCCTTTCGCGCAGCGCATAGCTTCCGACTGTACCGCTCAGGATCACTTTGTTCCTGAAAGACTCGACGCGCAAATGGTAGCGCCCGAGCGCCGGATCCTTGACCAGCCGGTCACGAACAGCGGTCGCGACCGCTCTGTCACTGCTGACTTGAGCCTCCGTCCGCACGCCGCCGCCCGAACCTGTTCCGTCGCTGTTGCCGCCACCAAGCAGCATGGCCGTGCAGCCCGTTAGCGCAAGCACGCAAGCCAGCAGTATCCCTGTTCTCACCGTAACGCCGTTCCGCATGATCGCCCCCGCGCCCATTGTACGCGGGTGGCATTCAGGAACAATGAGGCTTCCTCTGTGCCGCGGCTTCGACCACCTGCCACTGCTCTGAGGCCGTCATGCGCGACCATGCTGCGATCTCGGCGAGCGTCCTGCGGCAGCCCCTGCACACATCCCTGCTGTCGAGTTCGCAAACGTCTATGCAGGGAGACGGCGGAAAGCCCCCGCAGGACCGGCGCGTCGCCAGCGAGTCGTTGCCGGAAGCCTCGTCACTCATGCCCTCGCTCTCATCTCGATTGTTTCATTACATATCGTTTCATTACAGAAAGTTACAGCTATTCTCCCGTTCCGGAGGCGCAATGAGCTTATATTCTGCCGTGGCGCACTGCCCGCCCTGCTTTTGTGTTGCGCACACCTTATAATAGTCCGCGCGTTGCCAACCAGAAGGACGACGCTCCCCGGAAGCTAATTCCGAGCGATAACGAACTAATAATCACCCGGGAGACATAATATGAATCCATTGAATTCCATCGTCGGCACAATTGTGGCGGGCTTCATCCTTGCGGTCGTCCTCGTGGTGCTGACAATGGGCAACCACATCGTCGGCGCCATGCCCGTTAATTCGATCCTGATTTGGCTGCATGTCCTGGCCGGCATCACCTGGATTGGCCTGCTCTACTATTTCAACTTCGTACAGGTTCCGGCGCTGGCGGACGCGGTTGGCGACGAAGGCGGACCGGGCGGCGCAGGCATTACCAAATACGTGGCTCCGCGGGCGCTATCCTGGTTCCGATGGGGCGCGGTTGTCACCTGGCTGACAGGCGCGGCATTCCTCCTCCATCGCGGGCAGCTCGACGACGCCTTTGCGTTGGGCCTGCTCGGGGACACTGTTAACGCCTATGCAATGACCATCGGCATCGGCGCATGGCTGGGGACGATCATGCTGTTCAACGTCTGGGTGCTCATCTGGCCTAACCAGAAGAAGGTGCTGGGACTGGTGGAAGCCGGTCCGGACGAAATCGCGAAAGCGAAGCGCACCGCGCTGCTGGCGTCCCGCACCAACACGCTGCTGTCCATTCCTCTCGTAATGTCGATGGTGGGCGCGGGGCATGGCTTCTTCATGTAGCGCCGCCGCACTTGTAAAATCGGCCGGCCGGGACGGCATCCCGCTCGAACGATGAGTCGGCCATTTCGACCTCCGACGGCGGACGTGCCGCCGCCCGGGCCGGTTTTCATTTCACGGCAGGATCATCATCTACCCCTCGACACGCACGCAGTAAAGGTTTGAATGAACGATCTCACGGCCGCAATCGAAACCAACGTCCGCGAAGCGCTCGCCGAGGACCTCGGCGACGGCGATCTCACAGGCGCGTTGATCCCGCAGTCCGTGACCGCGGCCGCGACGATCGTTACGCGCAAGCGGATGGTCCAGGCCGGCCGCCCGTGGGTCGACGAGATCTACAGGCGCGTCGATAGGCGTGTTGAGATCGATTGGCAAACGGCCGACGGCGACAATATTGCTGCCGGGAGCGTCCTGGCCCGCCTGCGAGGGCCGGCGCGCGCGCTATTGAGCGGAGAGCGAACCGCACTCAATTTTCTCCAGACGCTCTCCGCTACGGCGACCACTACGGCCCGCTACGTTGCGGCTGTCGGCCGCCACCGGGCCAGAATTCTCGATACGCGAAAGACCATTCCCGGGCTTCGGCTGGCGCAGAAGTACGCGGTCCGCTGCGGCGGCGGCGTAAATCATCGCGTCGGGCTGTTCGACGCGATTCTCATCAAGGAGAACCACATCCAGAGCGCCGGCGGTATCGAGGCGGCACTGGACGGGGCGCGGCGTGTCGCGCAGGGGCGCCTCGTCGAGATCGAAGTCGAATCCATTGCCGAACTGAGACAGGCGCTGCAGGCTGGAGCGGAGCGTCTGCTGCTGGACAATTTCACCATCGCGCAAATGGCCGAAGCCGTTGCGCTGAATCAGCAGGAGGGACATCCTCCCGCGGTGCTCGAGGCATCGGGCGGACTGAGCCTTAAGCGCATAGAGGCTGTCGCCGCCACTGGTGTGGACTACATTTCCGTAGGCTTGTTGACGAAAAACGTAGAGGCAGCGGACCTTTCGATGCGTTTCGATCTAACGGCGCAACCGCCCGCGTGACGAACCAGTCTAAGCGACAGCGCGTGCTACTCGTTTCGGCTCGGACACCCCGTAGCCCTGCGCGTAATCCACGCCCATGCCGCGAAGCATCGTGATGATCTCGGCGTTCTCTGCAAACTCGGCAATGGTTTTCTTGCCGGTCAGGTGGCCGATCTCGTTGATGGACCGAACCATTTCGCGGTCGATCGGATCGTGCAGTATCTCCTTCACAAAGCTGCCGTCGATCTTGAGAAAATCGACAGGGAAGTGTTTCAGGTAGCCGAATGAAGACAGCCCGGTGCCGAAGTCGTCCAGCGCAAATTTGCAGCCGAGTTCCTTCAACGCATTGATAAAGCGGTTTGCCTGGGAGTAGCTGGCGATCGCGTGTGTCTCCGTGATCTCGAAGCAGATACAGGTCGCATCCAGGCCGCTCATCTGAAACTGGTCGATCACGAACGGCAGGAATTTTTCATCGCCGAGGCTCTGCCCTGACAGATTTATGGAACAAAGGCGCAGCCGTTCGCGCTCGTCCGCCTCCGACACGAGCCAGCGAAAGGCGTTCCGGATGACCCATCGGTCGATGCTGGGTGTAATGCCGTAACGCTCCGCCGCCTCGATAAAAAGACCGGGCGCAACAATGCCGCCCGTCTCGTCCCGCATTCGCAGGAGAATCTCGTAATGCGCGCCGTCTTCCGTTGTCTGCAGCGGCTGGATTGTCTGGCGAAACAGCTCGAAGCGGTCCTCTTCCAGCGCGTTGTTGATTCGCGCGGCCCATTGCATCTCCCGGCGTCTGCGCATGAGGTCGATGTCGTTTTCGAGAAAGCTGTGAATGCGGTTCCGGCCGGCTTCCTTGGCGGCAGCGCAGGCACTGTCAGCCGCGCTCATAAGCGAGGCGACATCTTCGTTCTCGGCCGTAATCGGCACAACGCCGACGCTGACGCCCAGCCGGAAACTCCGGTCGTCCCACAGGAACTTGAACTCGCCGATAGACGCGCGCAGAAGCTCGGCAGTCTGCATCGCCTCATCCAGACTGCAACTTTCCAGCAGCACACCGAACTCGTCGCCGCCAAGCCGCGCCAGCGTGTCGCGCCAGCGGATCTTGGACTTCAGCAATGCGCCAAGCTGGCCCAGAAGCGCATCGCCCGCGCTGTGGCCACAGGAATCGTTCACGATCTTGAACTGATCCAGATCCAGATAGCAAAGCGCGTATGAGGTTTCTCTCGCCCGCGCACTTTTCAGCGCGCGCTCCAGCCGGTTCTCGAACTCCCGACGGTTGACGAGCCCGGTCAGGATGTCGTGACTGGCGTGGTAGCTGAGCCGCCGGTTGAGCTCCCGGGATTCGCTGACGTCGTGGAACACGAGTACGCCCCCGGTAACTTCACCCCTGCCATCCCGAATCGGGGACGCGGTACTTTCGATGTAAAGCTCGTTACCGTCGCGACGAATGAGCAGCGTCGGCCGTACCGACTTGATGGCGCGGTTGCGCCGTATTGAAACCGCCAGTGGATTTTCCAGCGGCTCGCAGGTTTCCTCGTGAAACCCCCGGAAAATTTCATCGATGACACGCCCGCTGGCGTCATCGACTTTCCACCCCGTCAGCTCTTCAGCAACCGGGTTGATGTATTCCACGTTGCAGTTCGCATCCGTGGTCACGACGCCGTCACCAATGGAGCGCAACGTGATCTGCGCGCTTTCCTTCTCTCGGAAAAGCGCCTCTTCGTAAAGCTTTCGCTCCGTAATGTCTACTTCGACACCAAGCAGGCGGATGAGCCGTCCTTTCTCATCCTGCCGCGCTTTGGCACGGCTCGTCATCCAGCGCCATTCGCCATTCTGGTGCTTCATCCTGTGCACGCTTTCGAAGAACGAAGTCTTGCCCTCCAGATGCTCGCGCATTTTCATCTGCACGCGGGCCATGTCGTCAGGGTGCACCAGGCGGTACCAGTCCGGCAGAACATCGTCCCGGTCCTGGTCGTAACCCAGCATTTCTTTCCAACGCCGCGACAACTCGATGCGTTTGGTTTGGCCGTCGAAATCCCAGATGCCGTCATTCGCCGTCAGGTTCACCAGCCGGTTACGTTCTTCCAGTTCCTCGAGGGCGCTCAGCGTCCGCATGCGCTCGAGGCCCGAGGCAAGCGAAGCCCCGACGAGTTTCATAAGCAAATGGAGGTTCGCGTCCCACCCCTCAACCGGCCGTTCGTTCGCCAGCGCGAGAAAGCCGGCGAGTTCACCACGAACATCGAAACCGATGATCAGGCAGGAACCGATATTCAAGTCGGACAAACGTTTCAGTTCCGCTTCTGCCACCGGCGGGCCACCATCGGTATCGGGGATATCGATCAGACGCAGGTGCCCCAAACGCGTGCAAAGCCACGGCCAGGAATCGAGCGCTTCTCCGGTGAGAGGCGCAGGGTTGCAGCCCGAGAAAACGGCGCTTGAGGAAAGAACCGTTTCAATGCCGGAACTGTCGTCGTGAAAGAGTGCGAGGAATGCCGCATCACAACCCGTTGCATCAGGAAGCTCGGCGATGTTCTCCCGAAGCTGCTCGCGGTATTGCGCCGCGTCCAGAGTCTGCAGGTTGACTGCTATCTTTGTCTGCAAGGCATCAACGGCGCCCCGATTGCGCTCACCCGCCCTCGGTCGCCGGCGTTTTGCGGCGACTTTATTCGTTATGCTGCTGCCGGAGGCGGTGGTCATGCCGCTGCCTGTTGTTGGTTGTTGTAAGCCAGTGTAACTGCACCGAACGCCCCTGCCGCGGACTGCCGCACGTTACGGACTGCCGGGGCTTCTTTACGGCCGTTTCTGCATTTTGACACGTCACAGCAAGAATTCAAGATAAGTGCCTGTATTTTTTTGGATTCTGAATTGTGGCGAAACCGCGATCATGCCTCGGCCCGGGGGAAAGTGTACTTCGCAAAGCCGGCGCAGAACCAGCAACAAGTAACGTTGCGGCGAAGGCTTTGCGCGGTCGCCGACGCCGAAAAAGCGCCAACCGGCCAATGTAGGAATTTCAACCGGCCGGTAATCTCTTCAACTGCAGGAATTTCAACCCGCCGGTAATCTGAACCTGCGACAGCTGTGGCCGGCGAGCGTTCCGGAAGATTGGACCGGCGTTTCGATTAGCGTCGGATAGCGAGAGGACCGATGCTGCTGAAGTAAACGGCAAGATCCTGCACATCCTGTGGCGACAGGGATTCGGCGACCGGCGTCATCAGGGGATGGTATCGTTCGCCGGTCTGGAACTTCTTCAGTTGCAGCTCCAGGTAGGTGGCATTCTGGCCCGCGAGATGAGGAAACATCGGGTTCGACGATATACCCGCGGGGCCATGACAGGCGACACACTCCGCCGACCGTGCCTGCCCGCGCTCCACGTCCTGCGCCAACACCTGCACTGAACCCAGAAGCGCGAACACCGCAACCGCCAGTACAGATCCGACAACCACAAATCCGGTGGCACACCTGGTGGCCGATTTAGCCGCAGAGCGAGTGGGAGTGGTCTGCATTTCCATTCCAAGCCTCCGTCTGTTTGCCCACTACTCATGCAACGTCCATGCCGCAGCTCGCAAAGCGTGGCATAAAACTTGCTGCCGTCATTACCTCCCGCGCCCTAACCGCATCGAGGAGAAATGATGAATCACGGCTCGCGAGCTGCGTTCTTCCCCCTTGCCGTCCTCTTTGCGGCAAGCTTTTTCGTCAGCATCGGCAGCGAGGCTTCCGAAGAACTGGTGCAGCTGTCGCAGGATGACCGGCAGTGGGTGATGCCCGCCAAAAACTACGCGTCGACGAGGTTCAGCGGTCTGGATCAAATCAACCGCGACAATGTCTCGGATCTCACCGTCGCCTGGACCTTCTCGACCGGAACGACGGCCGGCTTCGAAGCAGCGCCGCTCGTCGTCGGTGAAACACTGTACATTGTGACTCCGTGGCCGAACATTCTCTACGCGCTCAATGTGAATGACGGGTCGATGCGGTGGAGCTATGAGCCCGAACCCGCACGTGCGGCAAAAGGCGTCGCCTGCTGCGATGTCGTCAACCGAGGTGCGGCGTACTTCGACGGCAAGATCATCTACAACACGCTGGACAACCACACCGTAGCGGTCAACGCCGAGACAGGCGAAGAGGTCTGGAAGTCCCGGCTCGGAGACATCAACGTCGGCGAAACGATGACGATGGCGCCCCTGGTCGTGAAGGGAAAAGTGCTGGTCGGCAACAGTGGTGGAGAGATGGGCGTGCGCGGATGGCTAACGGCACTGGACGCACGCACCGGTGACATCGCGTGGCGGGCCTACACCACCGGGCCGGACGAGGAGGTGCTGATCGGCGAGGAATTCAACCCCTTCTATCCCGCCGACGCCGAGCCCGACCTTGGCGTAAAAACCTGGCCCCCGGGCCGCTGGCAAATAGGTGGCGGCACGGTCTGGGGCTGGATTTCCTACGATCCTGCCCTCGATCTCATCTACTACGGCACGGCCAACCCCGGCCCTTGGAATCACAACCAGCGCCTGGGCGACAACAAGTGGACGGCCAGCATTTTCGCGCGCAATCCCGATACCGGTATGGCGAGGTGGGCGTATCAATGGGGCCCGCACGACCTGTTCGACTACGACGGCGTCAATGAAATCATCCTGCTCGATCTCAACATTCGCGGTGAGGAGCGGCAGGTGCTTGTTCGTCCGGAGCGTAACGGCCACATGTACGTGCTCGACCGCACGACGGGCGAGGTCCTGTCCGCTGATCCCTACCAGCACATTACCGTGACCGAAGGCATCGATCTCAAAACAGGCCGTCCGAACCACGTCGATGAAAAGGAACCGCGAGAGGGCGAAATAACACGTGAAATCTGTCCCTCGGCACCCGGTGCAAAAGACTGGCAGCCGTCTGCATATTCTCCGCAGACCGGCCTTCTTTACGTGCCGCATCAGCACCTCTGCATGGACATGCGAGTCGTGGAAACGAGCTACATCGCAGGGACGCCATTCGTAGGGGCAGAAGTCGCGATGTATGCGGGGCCCGAGGGCCACCGGGGCGAGTACATGGCCTGGGATCCCGTCGCACGTGAAAGGGTGTGGACGATCCGGGAACGGTTTCCGGTCTGGAGCGGAACGGTCGCCACGGCTGGCGGCATTACCTTCTACGGCACGATGGACCGCTGGTTCAAGGCAGTCGATGCACAGTCCGGCGAAGTGCTATGGCAGTTCCGCGTCGACTCGGGAATCATCGGGCAGCCGATCACTTTTGCCGGGCCCGACGGACGACAGTATGTCGCGGTCGCGGCGGGCGTCGGTGGCTGGTCCGGCGCCGTTGTCTCCGGAAATCTGGACCCGGATGTCCCCTTCGGTGCGCTGGGCTTTGTCGGGGCTATGCAGGACCTGCCCGACCACACGGCCGCCGGCGGCACCGTCTATGTTTTTGCGTTGCCGGAAAGGCGCTCCGCGCCGCGTCAGGAGGAGACGGACGATGTCCCTTAGGACTTGCTGCATCGTCCTGGCCACCCTGACCGCAGGGTCTCCGGCCGCGCAAGCTGATGGACAGCTGCGAGTATGCGCCGACCCGAACAACCTGCCGTTTTCCAATGAGCAGCAAGAGGGCTTCGAGAACGCGGCGGCGGAGATCATCGCAGACGAACTCGGCGCGAAGCTGAGCTACACGTGGTGGGCACAGCGGCGCGGCTTCATTCGCAACACGCTGAACGCCGGCAGTTGCGATCTCGTCATCGGTGTTCCTGCCGGATACGACCTGGTCGAAACCACCCGCCCCTGGTATCGCTCTACCTATGTGTTTGTGTACCGCCCCGGCACCGGCGAACCGCTGCAGTCGATGCTGGACGCACGTCTGCGCGACCTCACCATCGGCGTGCACCTGACCGGCGAAGACGGGGCCAATCCCCCGCCCGCTCACGCACTGGGACAGCAGGGAATCGTCGACAATGTCGTCGGCTATATGATTTACGGCGACTACCGTAACCCTAATCCGCCGGCGCGCCTGATTGAAGCAGTGGCATCGGGCGACATTGACGTCGCGGCCGCCTGGGGACCGACGGCGGGCTTTTTCGCGCGGCGCTCGGCGCCGCCGCTCGAACTTCAGCCGATCACCGATACCGGCTTTACGACCATACCGTTTCAGTTCTCCATCGCAATGGGCGTGCGCAAGGGGAAAACACGGCTGCGCGACCGGATACAGGACGTGCTGGACCGGCGCCAGGTGGACCTGCGCGACATTCTTGTGCGCTTCGACGTGCCGTTGCTGCCGCTCGAAACGCTGCCCCCAAACGGTGCAGATCAACAGGAGACATCGCCATGACGAAGGGCGTTGAAAACCGGCTGAGACACATCGCGTTGTGCACTACGGCCGCAACTCTCGCGATCTGGCTGGCCGCCTGCCAGGACCGCCCGGTCGAGGATGAGCAGAACCGGGAGCAGACGGGTCAGGACGGGAGTCAGCCTGCTCCCAAAGCGGACATGCCACTGGGAACCTTCCGCACCGACGCTACACGAGCCGCGGCGACGGAAGACGGAGGGCGCTTGCCGGCTCCGGGCGACGATACGATCTACGTGCCTGCAACAGACCTTTTCCCGGGTTCGGCACGGCTCGATCCGAACATCGAGAATCCTTACAGCGGCAACGAGCAGGCCATCGCCGCCGGGGAACGTCATTTCGCGGCATTCAACTGCGGTGGCTGCCACGCTCCGCTCGGCGGCGGCGGCATGGGCCCGCCTCTGAGTGACGACGCCTGGATTTATGGCAGCGAGCCGGCGCAGGTTTATCTGTCAATCATGCACGGGCGCCCCGAAGGAATGCCCGCGTGGAGTTCCATGCTGCCGCGGCGGGCGGTTTGGGAACTGGTGGCCTACATAGAGACCCTTTCGCAAATCGACGACTACGCAGCGGAAAAGGGTTTCAATCGCGCCCGGAGCCCGGCTTCCGGACAGGAGCAGGATGGCAGCGACGGCGCCCGGCCAAGGAGTAACGGAGCCGGCACCACAAGCGCTCAAGAAGATCGCTGATGCGGGTGCCGGCGCGACTGGGAGCCGCGGGCGTAATGCTGGCTGCCGCCGGCTGCCAGGGAATTCAGTCCGCGCTCGACCCTGCCGGGCCCAACGCGCGCGAGATCGCCACCCTCTGGTGGGCAATGGCGGCTGCCGCTGCCTTGATATTCGCCCTGGTGCTCGGCTCGCTGCTGTACGCCGTTTACGGCCGCGGGCCAATGCGCGCGCGCATCAAGCCCATGAATCTCATCATCGGCGGCGGAATTATCCTGCCCGTGGTGGTGCTCACGGTTCTCGTACCGTTCAACATCAAGGTCGCATCCGGTGTTACCGAGCCGCGCGCCGAGAACACGATGACAATCCGTGTGCACGGCCGGCAGTGGTGGTGGGATGTGGAATATGACGACCGGGCGTCCGGCGTCCGCTTTACGACGGCAAACGAAATCTGGCTGCCACTGAACGAGCCGGTCGAGATCATTCTCACTTCAGCGGACGTCATTCACAGCCTGTGGTTTCCGAAGCTCGGCGGCAAGCTCGACCTCATTCCCGGCCGCAGGAACCGCCTGATGATGGAGGCAGACACTGAGGGCGTTTTTCGCGGCCAGTGCGCCGAGTTCTGCGGCGTGGGCCATGCCAAGATGGCGCTTTACGCGGTAGCCGTGACCCGTGAGCGCTTCAACGCATGGGCGCAGGACCAGAGCAGCCCGGCCCGGGAGCCGCCAGACGAGCTGAGCCGTCGGGGGGCAGACCTTTTTGCCGCCACCGGCTGCCCACTGTGCCACGCGGTACGCGGGCACGGCGCCTGGGGCCGCGTGGGGCCGGATCTGACCCACGTTGGCAGCCGCATGACCATTGGCGCCGGACTTATCGACAATACCCGCGACAACCTCGCACTGTGGATTGCCCATAACGACGTGCTCAAACGCGGCAACAGAATGCCGGACTTCGACGACCTGAGCCGCGAAAGGCGGCTGGCCATCGGCGCCTACCTGGAGAGCCTCGAGTGAGCGAGGCAACGCCAGCGGCGTCGAGCCGAGGGGAGCGCGACGCAACGCCGGCTGACGAACTGTTTCATCGTATCTGGAGCCCGCCTACCGGTATTCGCCGCGTCTGCGCGGTCAACAACTCCATCGTCGGGCGGCGCTTTATCATTACCGGCTTCGTGTTTTTCCTGCTGGGCGGCGTTCTCGCACTCCTCATGCGGACTCAACTGCTCATACCGGAAAACACCTTTCTTAGCCCCGAGGTCTACGACCAGCTCTTCACAATGCACGGCACGACGATGATGTTCCTCTTCGCCGTGCCGATCATGGAAGCCTTCGGCATTTATCTCATCCCCGGCATGATCGGCGCCCACGACATGGCCTTCCCGCGGCTCGGTGCGTACGGCTACTGGTGCTTCGTGCTAGGGGGGGTCCTGATTTATTCCAGCTTCATCGTCGGTAGCGTCCCCGACGGCGGCTGGTTCATGTATACCCCCCTCACCACCCTGGAGTTCTCCCCGGACAAAAGCCAGGACTTCTGGCT
>JBBDSK010000265.1:0-15642 GCA_040904985.1 Woeseia sp.
CAGATACAGCTTGTCGCCGATCAGACGCGACAGGTTCGGGGCTACCTGGGTGACGTCGAGGTAATCTTCGCCGTCCAGCCGAGCCGCGAAATGATCCACCGAGAGCCCGCTGTCAAAGCCGTAGAAGCTGTACCCAACCGCGGCTTTGAGATGATGCATTGCCAGGTCGAATTCGGAAAACGTTTCATACGCGTTGCTGGTGTAGCCGTATCCCAGCGTGAACCGGAGTTTGTCGCTAACCGGAAGCCTGGCGTCGAAGCCCAGTCCCAGCAGCAGAGCGTCGTCGGCTTCACCGGTATTGGCATCCAGTTCGGCAATGTTGACGTTGGAGTCGTGCTGGTACCCGGCGCTCGCGTTGAATTCGAATTCCGGCTTTGCCTGTTGTGCCTCTGCCGGCAACGCGACGATCAGGCAGGCGATAAATGTCGTGCCAATTGCGGCGGTCAAGCTGTTCATGTCCTTTCTCCCTGAAAAGAGCCGGCGGGGAGTCCCGCCGGCTTGAGTGGCCCGAGGATCAGTTATTGCCCCGGAAGCGCGAGAGAATCGGTGACATCCGTCACCAGGTCTTCGCGGATGGCGTTGCGCACATCGCTTTGCACGGACGAACTGACGGAGCCGGCGATTTCGCTGTCGATAGCGGAATCTACCGCCGCATCAACGGCTTCGCCGGCCTCGGCGCTCGCCGCGGCACCAACCGCCCCGGCGGCCTCTCCGGTCAGCCCGGCACTGTTGCCAGGCTCTGCGTCCGGCACGCTTTCTTCGTCCAGCGGGCTTTCCGGTGTGCCTGACTCCAGCAGAGCGCCGGCCTGGCCAGAGACTGACGACGCAACGTCCGCAGCTGCTTCATTGTCTGCCGCCGCCTGGCCTTCCGAAGCGATTCCAGCACCCGCTTCCTGCGCAGCCGTTCCGGCCAGCTCCACACTTTGTGATGCCTCGCCGGACAGTTGCCCCGTCGCCTCGAGCGCAGCGTCCGTTCCCGCTGTCGCAGTCGAAGTGACAGTGCGGGCCGTTCCCTCTGTGTCAAGGTTGCCTGTGTGACGCGCGTTGCCACTGGCCTCCGAGTTCGAGCGAGCGCGGGTATTGCCGCGGGCTCTCGACTGCCGCTCTTCGCGCGCCTCATCGGATTCGCCACCGTTTTTTACGGCTGCCGATCCCGAACCCTTCGTGGAGGTGGCCGCATTGGCTTCGCCGCTCATCTCCTGTCCGTTCATCCGGGCATTGGCTTTAGCGTCTGCGTTGGCGCTTGCCTCCGCATCACCGCCGCCTCTAACGGCCGTATAACTTTTCCTTTCCGAAGACTGCTCGTATTGCGCCGAGCCCCTTGCACTTGCGTCGACTTCGGCGTTGACGTCGAAGTCAGCAGCTACGGCAGTCCCTGCCGTCATGCCCAGGGCCCCTATCGCGATGACGCGAGCCAGTTTCCGATTCCCTTTCGTATTGGTAAAACAAGCCATGATGTCTCCTCCTGATGGTGAGCTTGTACAGGGGAGACGGGCGGCCGCTCGTTTTTATTCCGAGAAATCTCGTTCAGGACAACTGAAAGCAAAGGCCCAGCACGGCGCCGTAGGCCATTTGGGCAATCAGCACGGACAGCGGGGTGCGGTAGCCGTAGTTGAGACCGATGAAACCGGGCGGTTCCAGCCGTCGTGAGCGTGTCGGTCCGTCGTATTCATTAGCCATCCGCGGATGCATATAGGCAATGATTGGCAGCAATACTACAAGGAGCACGACGGCATGTGCGGCGCCGAACAGCAGCCCTATCCACCAATTGCCCTGGCCGATGCCGAGAAAGAAAACCACGTAAATAAAAGCAAAAATCCAGCCGCCGATCGTATATGCGAGAAAGCCGAGAACGTTCGCGGCAGCGCGCCGGCCGGTGAAGATGGTGCCTACCAGGAATGACAGGCTGAGGCGAGACCATCCGAGGCCCTGACTGCCATGGAGTATGGTGGTCATAACGAAGGTGGCCAGGAGCCCCCAGACCAGCAGCTGAGCGAAGTTGTCCATTATGGTCTGCAGCATCAGCGTGTCTCTTCAGGCGTTCCGGCGGCTACGGCCCGCCGTATTGCCATTGCCGCAGTAATGAGGCCAACGTGCGTGAATGCCTGCGGAAAATTCCCGAGTGCGCTGCCCGTTTCAGGATCGATCTCCTCTGCATAAAGGCCGACGTCATTGCTGCGTTCGAGCAGACGCTCGAAGCGCTCTTTGGCTTCAGCAAGGCGCCCGGCCCGCGCAAGGTATTCGACCATCCAGAAACTGGCAATGCCGAACGCGCCTTCTTTGCCGGGAAGGCCATCTGTTTCGGGCTGGTAACGATAGACCATGCCGTCCACTTTCAGCGAGCGGTCGATGAACTCGCAAGTTCCCTCCATGCGAGGATGACCGGCGGCACGATAGCCGCAGCGTGCGGCGAGAATCAGGCTGGCATCGGGCGTATCGCCGTCCAGTTCGGCGACGTAGCTATTCAGGTGCTGATTGAAGCCGCGGCGCTCTATGGTTTCCTCCAGCGCGTCACGCTCTTCCCGAAATTTAGTGACGGGCACGCGAACCTTGCCTGCCTCAGACAGCTTCAGGAGTCTGTCCAGAGCGACCCAGCACATCATTTTGGAATAGGTATGGTGCGCGCGATCGCCTCTTTTTTCCCATATTCCATCGTCCGGCATCCGCCAAAGCTTGCATACCTGGCGCCCGAAGCCGGCAAGGTAGCGCGCTGCCCCGAGATCCAGATGGCCGCCGCGCTCGACAAATTCATATGCAGCCTGGATGACTGAGCCATAGACATCGAGTTGCAGCTGGTCATGCGCCCCGTTTCCGACTCGCACGGGCTGCGATCCTTTGTACCCCTCGAAATGACTCAGCGCTTTTTCAGGTAAATGCGTCTCGCCGAATATGTCATACAGCACGTCGAGCCGGGGCCAACTCAGCCGCGTCGCATGCAACAGCCAGTCGATGAAAGACTCTGCCTCAAGCGTGTAGCCGAGGTCGAGGAACGCCTGCAGTGTCAGCGCCGCGTCCCTCAGCCAGCAATACCGGTAATCCCAGTTGCGAATACCGCCAACGTTCTCTGGCAAGGACGTTGTCGCTGCAGCGACAACCGCTCCGGACAGGCTGTAGCTCAGGAGCTTGAGAACCAGGGCACTGCGCACGACCGCGTCGCGATAACTCCCCTGGATCGTGCAGCTATCGCTCCAGCCTTGCCACCACTTGCAGGTCGCGTCCAGCCGCGCGATGGCATCCGTTCCAAGCGTCGGGACCACGGCGATATCGCGTCGCGTGTAAGCCAGGGAAAGGCAGCAGGTTTCGCCGGCGGAAACCCGGAATGTGCCGCCAACGGCTCCGTTGCCGGTACGCCGTAACGGCATTTCGCCACGCAAAAAAAGCACCTGGTCGGCGCAGCAATAAGCCCAGCCGAGCCGATTGCGATCCTCGAGGCGGCCATTGGCGCGCCCGAAATCCGCCTTTGGCTCGAAATAAACCTCAAGCTCCACCGCACCTTCGCAGCCATGCACCTGACGCAGAACCTCCGCCTGCGGCCGCAGTTCGTCGCGATATCTGCTGGCCGGAAGCAAGGTCATGCAGTCCGTGACGAGGCACCGGCCGCTGTTCGTCTCGAACGAGGTCTCGATGGTATTGGTGTTGCCGACGTAGCGTCTTGTGCTGCGGAAGGGCGCAGCCGGGCGCAGAGCAAATCTGCCGCCAAGACGCCGATCGAGCAGAGCCGCGAAAAACGGCGGTGCCGAGAAATGCGGCAGGCACAGCCAGTCGATGGAGCCCGCGCGGGATATCAGCGCAACAGAACGCCCGTCGCCGATCGCGGCGTAGTCCTCGATGGGCGGATAGACGTCATCTTTTGCCGGCCTCAACTCAGCCTGCTGTTGTTCGTTGTCCGCGGCGCCCCGGCTCATAAAATCGGAACGGGTCTATTCATACGGGTCCAGGATCTTGATGGCTGTCAACAGAGGGACCGGCCAAGCGGTGAAAATGTTTCGTGGTTCTCGCTGTGCTCATCGCGCTGCGAAAGACGGTATCCCGGCTCAGCTCCTCTTCAGGCCGCTCGTGGAGGACAGCTAACGCTCGAGCATATTGAGCAGCGGCAGATACCCCTTCTCGGCCAGGCGCTGCGAGGCTTCCCGGGCATAGGCCGGGTTGAACTCGATGCCCAGGCCTTCGACCAGCCGGTTCATGAAATTGAAGAGGGCCGTTACGGCGACCGTGTGAAAAATGGCAGATTCATCCCAGCCTGCCGCAAGAACCGCATCCGCGTCGGCTTGACCGATGCTGCCCGGCTGCTCGGTGAGCTTTCGCGCGTAGCGCAGCACCGGCTTCATCTCGTCCGTAACTTCGGCTGTATCAAAATGCTCGAGCAATTTCGAGACAAGACCCTCTTCAATCCCCAGCCGCTCCGCCGTGGCGGTATGGACACCATGGCAATAATTGCAATGGTTCAGCCCGGATACGTAGGCCGCGATCAACTCCCGCTGCGCTTCGTTGAAAGGTGAGGCGCCGCGCAGCAATACCTCGTGGTACTCGATCAGGGGCTTGCTGCTTTCGGGAAAGCTTCTGAAGACGTCGAGCAGGCTCGCCCCCGCTCCGAGAGAAGGTAGATAGGGAATACGATCACTCCTTTTGCATCTATCGGCCGTTGCGAAGTCCACGACCCCATGTGGCAGTTCACGGGATTCCATCGTACCGTTTTCTGATCAGGTGGTCGACGGAAAGCGCGCCCGGGCCACGGAAGACGATTAAGGCCAGTGCGGAAGCCCACAACAGGTGCGTGCGCCAGGCATCCGGGTAAACGAATACCTGTATGACCAGTGTCATCAAGAGCAGGGCTGTGGCGCTCAAGCGGGACGCGAAGCCGACCACCAGCAGCAACGGAAAGAGATGTTCGGCATACGTGGCGAGATAGGCCGCGAGGCGCGCCGGGATGACCGGAAGGGCGTATTCGTGTTCGAACAGGAAGAACGCGCTCTGATTGATGCTTATGAGACCGTCGACTTTGGTGCGTCCTGACAGCCAGAAGGTAGCGGCAATGAAGATGCGGGCCGGCGTGGAAACGAGAGTGTCGTAAGACACGGATTCCAGCCGGGCAATGATCCGTTTAACTGTCAGGAAGCGACTTACCGCTCGGTCGGGCGACGTCGTTGTCCTGCTCACTTCATTTCTCCCATACGAAGCTCTGACCTGCAGCCAGCGACAGGAGATGCATGACCAGGTCCAGTCGGGGCTCCGCCTGGCTGCCAGCGGCGAGTGCTTCTGCGATTGACGCACCTCGTGCAATGGCATGGAGCGCCGCGAACGCACCGCGTGGAATGCGCCTCACTTCAACGGTCGCGTGCGGCCGGATCACCAAAAGGTATTCAGCCCCGCCGGAAACCCGCCCTTTGGCCTCGGCGTCAGTCGCCCGCACGTTGACCTCCCAGATCTGCGATACCGGATGCGGCGATGACATGAGCCGTGCCGAGGGATGCAGTCGCACAATCGATGCGCTGGCCCCATTCGACAGACAATGCCCGAACGCTTCTTTCAGTAATGGCGTTCCCTCGGCGGCGTGATACGACTCCAGATAGAGCTGTTCGAGCCTGGCGACATCCGGCAGGTACGGCAGCGACCTTGCCGGCGCGAAAGTCTCGAGGAAGCAGGGAAACTTCTTGCCAAAATCGAGCAGTTCCGGCGATCTCGGCGGATGCGCCAGGATGTATTCGGTGGCAGCAAAGCGGAAAAAGGCGGCTCCGGTCAGGCGCTGGATGGCTGGATAGCTGTCGGCGAGCACTCGGGCAAGCTGCGAATGAATATTGTTCTTGTATACGGCCAGACGTTTCGCGGGCGGGGCACCCTGCGTGCGCACCGTCTCCAGAAGCAGCGGGTCCGCTTGCGTGCCGGGGGCCGACAGCAGGGACTCCAGGAACAAACCCTGTAAATCAGAGAGCGTGAGCATGCGGTGTGCTCGGAATTGAATCGAGCGCCAACGTGCTGGCGGTTATCTCGCGGGCACGCGCCGCCTCGCTCAGCAATACCTCAATGGGAGGGACGTCAGTGTCCCATTCGATCAGCGTAGGTCGCGGTCCCATCTGCGCAATGGCATCACTGTAAAGCTGCCAGACCGGTTCCGACACGCGACTGCCATGGTCGTCGATCCTGATTTCACCGCTTTCCGTGCTGGCGATCGAATGCCCCGCCAGATGAATTTCTTCCACCAGGTGCGGAGGAATACGGTCCAGGTAAACCCCCGCATCCTCACATTGATTGCAGCTGCTGACGAAGACGTTGTTGAGGTCCAGCAGCAACCGGCAGCCGGTACGCGCCGTCGCCTCGACAAGAAAGTCGACCTCCTCCATCGTCGAGCTTGTGAACTCGAGGTAACGCGCCGGGTTTTCGATCAGAACATGACGCCCCAGGGCACTCTGCATTTGCTCGATGTGTTCGCACAGGACGCGCAAGCACTCCTCGGTGTAGGGGACCGGCAGCAGATCGTGAAGAACGTATCCGCCATGACCGGACCAGGCCACGTGCTCGGACACCAGCACCGGCCCATAAAGGTCTACCAGCTCCCGCCAGCGTCGGAGACGGCTCTCGTTCAGCGGATCGACGCCGCCGAGCGACAAGCTGACGCCATGGAAGGACAACGGGTAAAGCCCTGCGACCTCTCGGAGATACCGGTGCGGCGGTCCGCCGGCACCCATATAGTTTTCGACGTGGATCTCAAGAAAGTCGAGTGGCGGCCGGTCCCGCAGTAAGGCGCGGTAATGGGCCGGCTTCAGCCCGACACCGACAGCAGTCGATGCAGGACCGTCGCCGGCCGACTTACCCTGTCCGACGTTGTCGGGTCGCACCGCCAGGGCCCAGGTCAATTCCGGGGTATGTTTTCGTCCGAGGCTTCGAGCGTGCCATGGCCCTGGGGGGTTTCGATCTCGGTACAGGTGCCTTCCGGCACCAGGGACCAGGCGTTGGACTGATAGTCTATCGTGGACGTACCGGCGCAACTCGTCCCTGGACCGGCCGCGCAGTCGTTCTCGCCGGCCAGTGCTACGCCGTAGCACTTCTCCATGTTCTCGTCCTCCTGCGCGACAGCCGTCCCTGCTGCAGTCGCAGCGGCAATACCGAACGCCGCAGCAACGCTGCCCGCGACCAGGTTTGACCGAAATGATGCTTTGTCTGACATGACGTACCTCCTGTTTACCCAAGGCTCCCCTCACCATCCAGACCGGGCCCGGCAGCGATTTATTACCGCTGCAGTCCGGGGCCGTGCCTGCCTGAAGCTGTAGTCGCTGACGGCACCGAGCTCCCGTCACAATGCGTGCCCGGAAGAAGGCAAGCCTGACAGACAGGCATCGGCCGAGCGCTACGGTGTCGCGTCCGCGCCGTAGCATCCGTGCCGCAACCGGCGGGAGGAAAAAGAGCCAAGTGGCGCAGGAGCGGCCTCGAAACACGGTCAGCGCTCGTCGGGACCGACTCTCGGGCTGCAGCATCGTTCGCAGGTATGGCTTCGGCGCCTCCGGGCCCTCGGGGAACTTTCACTTCGCCTCCTCGTCGGACACGTCATCATGCCCTGAATTTGTCGCCGTCGACCGTGACGAAGCATCAGCATCATCTCGAACAGCGGCGGGCACGCGCCTGCTAAACCGCAACACCCGACAGGTCGCTCTCACCGAACCCGGTTTATCCGGAGCACTGCCGATCTGCTGGAGCCCGGTTTCAATGTCCAGCGCTGCGGTACCGGTCCGGTTGACACCGCTCTCGAGGACTGAAAGAGGCGACCCTGCGGGAGAACGATGGCAAAAAAATTCGATCTGGTAATCATAGGCACCGGCACAGCGGCCATGGTGGCCGCGACGCGCGTGCGCGCGGCGGGTTGGAGCGTTGCGGTCATCGACTTCCGGCCCTTTGGCGGCACTTGCGTTCTCCGCGGCTGTGACCCGAAAAAGATGCTTTTAGGTGGTGCCTCGGCAATTGACCACGCCCGGCGTATGCAGGGACTGGGCGTTGCCGGCGAACTTCAGCTCGACTGGCCCGAGCTGATCGCCTTCAAACGTACTTTCACTGATCCCGTACCGGAAAAGCGCGAGCACCATTTCGATGAGCAAGGTATCGATACCTTTCACGGCCACGCCAGGTTTACAGGGCCGAACAGCGTGACGGTGGATGGCGAGAAGCTCGAAGCCCGCCGTGTTCTGATTGCAGCGGGCGCCGAGCCGATCACGCTGGCAATTCCCGGTGAGGAATTTTTTGCGACCAGCGAAGACTTCCTTTCGCTTGAGCGGCTTCCCCGCCGCATCGTGCTGGTCGGCGGCGGCTACATCGCTGCGGAGTTTTCGCACATGGCCGCGCGCGCAGGCGCGCAGGTCACGATCCTCCAGCGCGGTGAACGAATGCTGCAACATTTCGATCCGGATCTGGTGGGCTGGCTGATGGACAAGTTCCGCGAGCTTGGGGTGGATGTGCAGCTGCAGACTACAGTGGAAGCGATCGAAAAGAAGGATGCCGGCTTTGTAGTTCGCGCTTCCTCACAAGGCGGAAAGGGAAGCTTCGATGCCGACCTCGTCGTCCATTCCGCCGGCCGGGCAGCGGCACTTGACGCCCTTGATCTCGAAGCTGGCGACATAATGACCGAGAAGGGCACGCTCAAGCTGAACGATTACCTCCAGAGCGTCTCGAACCCCGCCGTATACGCTGCCGGCGATGCGGCCCGGAAGGGCCCGCCACTAACGCCTGTCTCCAGCCACGACGCCAAGGTGGTGGCCGCCAATCTGCTGGAGGGCAATCGCCATAAACCGGATTACCGCGGCGTGCCGAGCGTCGCCTTCACAATCCCGCCAATTGCCGCTGTCGGCCTGGGCGAAGACGAGGCAAGTCAGCAGGGCATCAAATTCCGCACGCAGTCGCAGAAGGCTTCAGACTGGTTTACCGCCCGCCAAGCCGCAGAGAGGACCTACGGCTTCAAGGTTATGGTAGAGGAGGAGACGGCGCGCATTGTCGGTGCTCACCTCGTCGGTCCGCATGCCGACGAAGTGATTAACCTGTTCGCTCTGGCGATCCGTTACGGCCTGACGGCTGACGACCTGAAAAAGACGATATTTGCCTATCCGACGGGTGCCTCCGATATCGGGTCCATGCTGTGACGCGGGCCGCATTCAACAGTCCTGGCTGAGCACGGAGTCCGACCATGGAGCTAAACGACAAGCAACGCGCCCTGTGTAAACACGACTTCGACTTTTCCGACCTGTCCGCGCTCTTTCTGATTGCACCACGGCCGCGTCGGCGAATTCAAGCATCGTCCTCTGGCTACTCAACGGCCGCAATGGAGAGATGATGGCCGTCACCGCTAGCGACCGAGCCGGACACGGTTACGGCAGAGTCCGCGCCGGCTAATTGCGACAGGGCGGTTCGGTCACCGGCGCTCAACTCGAACGTTTCGACGTCCGTTTGCAGCAGCAATTTCCCGTCGTCGGACTGGATTATCCTCCCCGATACATGAACGTCCGCACCCTTCGGCGTGAAACCGTTCTTGCGGATGGCCTCGCGAATGTCGGCGAGCGTTGCCCGGCTGTCATCGCCGAGCCGCACTTCGGCATAACCGTCGTTGAGGCTGACCGTCACATGCTCGACGCCGCTCAGGCGTTTCAGGCTTCGCTCGATGCCATAGGCGCACGGCGCGCAATCCATGCCGAAAATGGTCTGCTTCACGTGTCCGAGACCATCGGCGAGCGCGGTGACCGGCAATAAGCCGGCGAGAAGGGAAACCGCAATAGCAAGACGCATAAACACTCCTCTGGCGTTAAAACCAATAGGTGAGCACCAGCTTGGCACGGTACTCTTCTTCGGCCTGGTTGCCCTTCAACGATTGCGCGACGGGGAACAGTACGCCCCCTTCCATGCCCCAGGCGCCAAATAAGCCGAGCATCGACGGACCGAGCAGCAGGCGTTTCCCGCCGCTGTTCCCGACCGTCGCGCCGTGGGCTCGATCGCGTTCAGCAAATTCGGCTACGCCCTCGATGAAAATTCGCCAGTCGGGCTTCGGATAGTCGCCGCGAAACACAGGCGGACGCCAGCCGAAAACGCCCGTCAGGTAGTACAGATTACCGAGACGATCGCCGTTGTCTTTCTTGCGTAACTGTGTGCCGCCACCGATCCACCAGTAAATGCTGCGCGACGCATATCCGGTGACAGCGCCCAGATGCAGGCCCGGAGTCACTTCGACGCCGCGCCGCCGATCATCGCCGGTCGGGGCGAGGGCGCTTATGATCAACGTGCTTTCGCTGCGTTTGCCGATGTCCGGCGCAACGCGGTTGAAGCGCCACAGCAGCCCGGCTTCCACGTCACCGAAACCGGCCATCATGCTGCCAGTGCGCGTGTTGGGCGGCATCATCAGGTCGTCAGCCGAACCGATGGGAAAGGAGAGCGAAAACTGCAGGTCGGGAGTGATGCCGTAACCCAGCATTTCGCGGAACATGACCGCGCTGTCATCCTCCGTCGCGAGCGACATCACCGCCGTATCGCTGCTCCACTGGCCTTCGCCCAGCGTCGGCGTGGCAAGCCCGAAAATCGGCCCATGCCCTTCGGCATGAACGGCAATGGAGAAAAATCCCGCAGTGATGCCCAGTAAAATTCGGATTGCGCTCATGATCGGACTTTAAAAGACGCCTGAATCCAGCATCTGCTGCAACGGCAGCCAGAGGTAGGCCATGAATGAGCCAACGGCCCAGAGGCCGAGAGCAGACCACCACACCCCTCGGTTCCAGCGGTCGGCCGCGGCGCAACCGAGCGCCAGCTCGGGGTCCGCCGGGCAGGTGCGGCCTGGGCGGAAGATGAATCCGCTGCCGGCGGCGAGCAGCAGCGCGGTCCCGGCGAACATCCACGCCTTGCCCTGGCTTAAGGTAACAAGCCATGGTGCTGCTCCGACCATGCCGGCCACGGCAGCGCCGAATCCCAGCGACACCAGCAGGATGGGCAGCGCGCAGCACAGCAGCGTCCCCGTCGAAAGGAACAGCGTACCGACGCTCAGCGCGGTCTCCCGCCAGCGATGGATCAATTCCATATCGGCTCCCTTTCCATTCCCAAGACGCCAGCCTACTACCTGAAGTAAACTCCAGGTCAAGTCTTTGCGACTATTTTTTCAGATGCCGAAAGCAATCGAACTTGACTTGTATGTGTCGCCGTATTGCCCGCGCTGTGACGCAATGCTGCAGAATCCGGGTGCGCTGGACGCTGTTTGCGGCCGCCCGTTGAATGTCCGCAAGCGCAACGTGCTGGAGCACATCGAGCTTGCGGTGGCCGCCGGAGTCCGAGCCACGCCTGCCTTCGTGCTGGACGGCCGCTTGCTCGCCAGCGGCCGCTTGTCGCCGAACCGCTTGCGCAAAATCCTTGCGGATGCCCTGGAAGGAGATTCGAGCGATGTCGCGCACCATCAGTGAAGTGGCTGCAGAGACGGGCTTGAGCGCGGACACCTTGCGCTACTACGAGAAGATCCGCCTCCTGCCGGCACCGGGCCGCACTGCGGGCGGCAAACGCCTCTACCGTGATCAGGACGTCGCTCGCCTGCGCTTTATCCAGCGTGCAAAATCCGTTGGATTCTCGCTGGCTGAGATCGGAAAACTGTTGCGGTTCCGGGAGAATCCAGTGAAAAGCAGTCGCGGTGTGCGCGAGATCGCAGCGACAAAGCACGCGCAGGTGAAAGAGCAGCTCGCGCTGCTGCACAGCGTCGAGGCCGAGCTGGACCTGTTGTTGCAAATTTGCCGCGGGGATTCCGATACCTGCCCGATCCTGACAACGCTGGACGGCGATACAACAGCCGCGAGCAAACCTGGATCAAGATAAAACCGCTGTCATTGGGCTTACCTGGCAGGGCCGGTTTCCGGCTGGTGCCTGGCGTCCCGCTCGGCATCATTGCCGATTTTCAAAACGGGATCGTGCCGAACGCGCACACCAACCGGGTGGCGACGACGCGGACGCTGTGATGCACGACCACGATGAGGCGGCCGATGGCCAGGAATGCTGAGGGGTGCGCCGGATCCCAGGGCCCCCGAGTCAGCTATAGGTCTGCCGGGAAATCCTGGCATCGTGTTTCAGTCGCATAACCCGGCCGCGGCTGACATAAAGCAAGTCACTGATCTTGAGCACCAGTGAATTTTCGTACTTGTCGAGCTGCCCATCTGCATAAGCGATTTCCCAGAGCATTCCCACAATTCCCGCCTTTTCGTCTTCACTCAGGGTGTTGTGCAGCACCTGCGTGAACTCGTGCAACGACACGATCTCCTGGGCTTCGCTCCTGGCTTTGTCGATGAAATCGGCTGCCTCCTCGTGTTCCAGACCGAAATGCTGCTCGGCGAGTTCAAGGAGGTGTTCCAGCTCGTCCTGCTCGAAAGATTTGTCGGCAAGCGCGACATCGAGCATGAGTACTCCGGTGGCCCTGCGGATGCTCCTCGCGCGCCCATCCGGATCGCTCTCGGCTGTATCAGGCGCTGAAACCGCGCCAGCGATCTGGTCGAATATCCGTTTGAGCATGTTCTACCTCATGCATGATAGCGCTCTGCCTTTATTGAACCTTTCGAACGCTGGCAAGTTCAATAACGCCAAGGCCGCCTTGCCCTTGCCCTTGCTTTGCGATCTGCTGCATTATTGCGACGGGGTACACTAGCAGCTGTGCGATGGCGCGATTGGGGACCGGCACAATGACAAAGGATATCGACCCGCAAGTCTTCGACCTCTATGACGAATACTGTCACGGTCGAATCGACCGGCGCCAGTTCTTCGAACGTGCCGCGGCATTGACGATCAGTGGCGTCTCGGCACTCGCGCTCGCGCAAAGCCTCCTGCCACGCTATGCCGAGGCAGCAGTCGTCTCGTTTACGGATGAGCGCATAAACGCCCGCTACGTAAATTACCCGTCCCCGGGTGGCACCTCGGGCGAAATGCGAGGCTACCTGGTCCAGCCGGTTGGCGACGGACCTTTTCCGGCCGTTCTGGTCCTTCACGAGAATCGCGGCCTCAACCCGTACATTGAAGACGTTGCCCGGCGGGCCGCGGTCGAGGGGTTTCTTGCGCTGGCCCCGGATGGCCTGGCTCCGATCGGCGGTTATCCGGGCAACGACGATAAGGGCCGCGCCATGCAGAAGAGTCTGGACCAGTCCGAATTGCGGCAGGATATGCTCAACAGCGCACGCTTTCTCAAGGCGCACGAACTGTCAAACGGGAAGCTCGGTGCGACCGGCTTCTGCTGGGGCGGCGGTACGACCAACTGGCTTGCCGTGACCATGGGAAATGATATTCATGCGGCAGCGCCGTTCTATGGCGCGGCCCCGGACGCGCAGGACGTCGGCAGGATCGAGGCGCCGCTGCTGATCCACTACGCGGAGGAGGATGAGCGGATCAATGCGATGCGGTCGGACTTCGAGCAGGCGCTGAAAAGGAACCAGGTGGCCTACGAGATGTACACCTACCCGGGGACGAGGCACGGCTTCCATAACAACTCGACACCGCGTTTCGATGCCGAAGCCGCAGAGCTCGCCTGGCGCCGTACCGTCGCCTTTTTCAAAAAGCATCTGACGTAACGGGACCTTTCGAGCGTCACAACGCAGAATCAGCCCCGCGCGACCGGGCGGCCTGGCCAGCCGCCGGCCAAACACTGCGGGACTTTTTGCATACCAATCCTTTATATTGACCGCACTGCAAAACCGCAAGAGGCCTTTGCATTGACTGGCAATCGCAACTGATGTCCTGTTTATTGCGAATTCGGGCAGCCCGCGACGAGATGTCGGCGAGCGAGAAAAGACTGGCCGACTTCATACTGAAAAACTCTGCGCTCATACGCGATTATTCATCGCAGCAACTGGCGTTTTCAGTCGGAGTTAGCCAGTCGAGCGTCGTTAAATTCAGCCAGAAGCTGGGCTACAAAGGATTTACCGACCTCAAGCTCGCCATTCACGAAACGGTCGTTCGCCAGGATTCCGGTGGCCCGTTGCCGCATGAAATTGAGGGTGGACCAGCCGAAACCGAGTCGACTGCCCAGAAAATTTATCGCGCCAAATGCGAAGTGCTGGCGAACACCGGCGACTTGAACGATGAGGAAGTGATCACTTCCGCTGCCCGCATGATCGAACGGAGCCAGAGAATCCAGGTCATTGCGGCCGGAAACGCAACTCTTATTTCGAAAGACTTCGCCTGGAAGCTGATGGTGCTCGGCTACTCCGTCGTGGCCGAGGTCGATAGCTATATTCAGTTGTCAGCCGCGGCGACTTTGGGGAGGGGTGATCTGCTGTTCGTGATTTCGGCGTCCGGAAATGCGCGGGACCTCATCCATATCACCAGGCAGGTAAAGAAAGCCGGCACCACGATCGTCAGCCTGACCAGCTCCAGTACCAGCCCAATCGTTGCGCTGTCGGACCTGCGCCTGCACTCCATATCGCATAACGGGTGGCCCGACATTCCCCAGATTTTCGAGCCCTCCTCGCAACAGCATGTCGTCGATTTGCTGTTCTACCGGTTGGTGGAGCGCAACAGTAACGGCCGCGAACTTCTCATTCGAGGCCAGACGGCGCTCGATAACCTGACAAAATCCGATTGAGACTTTTCTCCTCTCGCCGCGGCCGACTCAGAACTTGTACGGTTTGACATCGTCGACCGCATCAATGCCGAGACCAGGGCGGTCGGGCAGCGTGATTTCTGAATTGGCGAAGAGAGCGCCTCCGCTAACCGGGTTGTAACTGCAAAGCGACGGGCTGTCGAGGTCGACCTTCGTAATGCTGTTCGACTTCGCTACCGCCAGGTGCGCCGCGGCAGTGACGCTTATGGCCGACTCGAGCATGCAGCCCATCATGCATTCCATGTCGTAGGTCGCTGCCATGTCAGCTATTTTTATTGCGTTCGAGAGACCCCCGGTTTTCATCAGTTTGATGTTGATGATGTCGGCTGCCCGCAGCTTGATCAGATCGACCACTTCTTTAGGACCGAATGTGCTTTCATCGGCCATTACCGGTGTTGCTACCCGCTCCGTAACGTACTTCATGCCCTCGATGTCGTCCCCCTTGACCGGCTGCTCTATGAACTCGAGTCTGACGCCGCTGCTTTCGAGATCGCGCAGCGCCGCCACCGTCTGCTTCGGCGTCCAGCCCTGGTTGGCGTCGAGCCGAAGCACCGCCTTGTCGTTGACCGCGGCATAGACAGCCTTTACGCGCTCGATATCCAGATTGATGTCCTTGCCGACCTTGATCTTGAGCGTCTCGAAGCCAAGTTCGATGGCGGCCATGGAATCGTCGACCATCTTTTGAATGTGGTCGACACTGATCGTGATGTCGGTCGACAGCAACGGATCACCGCCACCCAGCACCTGGTAAAGGGGTTTTTGCAGTGACTGGGCGAACAAATCGTATACCGCAATCTCTACCGCTGCCTTTGCACTCGTGTTCTTGTAGATGGAGCGCTGGATGAGATCGAGGATCCGGTTCAGATTGGAAATCTCCTGACCCATGATTCCCGGCATGATTGCCGTGCGAATGGCCTCGATAATCGAGCCGTGCGTCTCGCCGGTAATTACGGCAGTGGCCGGAGCGCTCCCGTAACCGATATGCCCGCTGTCCGTCTCGATTGTAATAACCGCGTCCTAGATACATTCCACGGTCCGGAGAGCCGTCTTGAACGTAGTTTTAA
>JBBDSK010000266.1:0-15627 GCA_040904985.1 Woeseia sp.
GAGAAGGCATGAGGCAATCGTCGGGCAAGCTTTTCTCAACATGCCGCTAGTCGACGAGAGCAAGTGTGGTGAGCTTGCTGCCCGTCTGCAGGACCAGGTACTGCCGTCCCTCATGAACGTAGGTCATCATGCCGTAGGAGCTCTGGTTCGGTACTTCGATCTTGCCAAGCTGCCTGCCGCTCGCCTTGTCGACTGCAAAGAGATGTGGTGTTCCATCACTGGCATCGGCGGCATACACGAGCAAGTTCCTGGTAACGACCATCGGCGCTGCACGCCCTGTACCGGTATTCGGAATCTTCATGCCCTGAAGGTCAGGATGCTTTAGCACCACCTCCGGCGTCTCGCCGACGGGGATGTACCAGAGGTGATCACCGGTGTTCATGTCGATCGCCGTAATCCGGCTGTAAGGCGGCTTGAACAAATTAAGATCGTCCGGCCCGCGTACACCGAAGCCGCTGAGCACGGCATAGTCCGCGATCGTCGTTCCGGTAGGCTCGGCGATGCGGGCGTCACGCTCATGTCCCGGCGCCATGATCCGCGTGGAGCAGTGTTTGCGTGATGTTACATACAGGATTCCCGTCTCCGGATCCGCGACGGCAGGCCCGTCAATGTTGACGCCCCCGATATCGCCGGGGCACCAGAGAGCGCCTTTCAATCCCTCGTCATTATCACGATGCAGCGGCGGGTTGAACAGCGGCCCTATGGCATAGTCGGAGACGATCCCGATCGCGGCGTTTCGGAGTTCAGGTGTAAAGTCGATCAGGTCATCGTGGGTGAGCCCCTGTATGTCGTAGGGGGCCGGCCGCGTGGGAAAGGGCTGGGTTTTGGAAAGCTTTTCGCCGGGCATTCTTGACGCCGGCACAGGCCGCTCCTCGATCGGCCAAACGGGTTCGCCGGTCTCCCGATTGAAGGTATAGGCGAAGGACTGTTTCGTTACCTGCACGACAATGGGGATTTCCTCGCCGTCCACGTTCACGTCCAGCAAAACGGGGGCGGTCGGTGTGTCGTAATTCCATATATCGTGGTGAACCATCTGGAAATGCCACACTCGCTTCCCTGTCTTGACGTCCAGCGCAATGAGACTGGTACTGAACAGGTTATCCCCGGGACGGAAACCGCCATAGAAATCCAGAGTGGCGCCATTGGTAGGGACGTAGACGATGCCGCGCTCCTGGTCCGCCGACAACGGCGCCCAGGATGAGATGTCGCCGGTCCATTTCCACGCCTCGTTCTCCCACGTTTCGTGGCCGAACTCGCCCGGTTTGGGGAGCACGTTGAATTTCCACAGAAACTCGCCCGTCTTCGCATCGTATCCGAGGATGTCCCCGGGGATATTTTCGATTCGCGACTGGTTATAGCCCTGCTCGGCTGAATTGCCGACGACCACTACACCGTTCACAACGATCGGCGGCGATGAAGAAGTGATGTAGCCCTTCTCCAGGGGGATACCGTCGTAAGAATCGTATTCGTGCCCAAGGTCTGCGAGCAGATCCACAACGCCTGTTTCAGGGAAGCCGGAGATCGGAACCGGCTGGCCAAAGCCTTCGAGCGGGCGGCCCGTTTCGGCATCGAGCGCAGTGAGGAAAAAGGCCGGCGAGATGATGTAGATGGCGCCGCGTCCGTCCACTTCCGCATAGGCCACGCCCTTCCCGTAGTCCTTGCGCATGGAGTACTCCCAGCGAGCGGTATTCGGTTCGCGGTAAGACCACAGCGTTTCGCCGGTTTCCGGATCGATGGCGACGACGTGACGCCGCGGACCGGCCACCGTGTAGAGCCGCCCGTTAACATAACTGGGCGTGGACCGGCCGCTTTGGGCGTTGAAGCTGGCGCCGTCCCAGACCCATGCCTCCTCCAGGTCGCCGAAGTTCGACGCATCGATCTCATCCGCTGGAGAATACCGGGTATGCGCCGAGTCGCCGCCGAGGTAGTGCCACTGGCCGCCGTCCGTGCCCGGAGCCGCAAGCGTGCCGCCTCCGGCAAAAGTGGCAGCGGCCATGACCAAAGCAATGCCGAAGCCGGACGGCAGGCCAAATCTCGATGGCCGGGCTGAAACGCTTAGATTCATCTCGCGATCTCCAGGAAGGGTTCAGGGATACGTACAGCCTACGTTCTTGTTCTGGCGGCAGCCCGGGCGGGGAGGCCTTTTCGATTGTTCATGGCGACATCACCATCAGTTTGTCGTTATTTGGCTCGAAAAGCGCAGGCGGGAAGGATACCTTACGCCCGGTGGCAGTAAAACCATGCTTAGCGGTGCCACCGGGCACTACTTACAAACCGGCCAGTCGGAGCAAGCAGTCAAATGCCGTTGCAGAATCCCGTCATTGTGATACCCGGAATAACGGCAACGACGCTCGTAGATTACTACCCGGTCAGCGGCGATCGCATCTGGTCGATGCTGTTTGACAAGGACTACGCCAGGCTTTCACTGCATCCGGATGACCTCAGATACGAGGCGATCGAGCCGGCGCAAGTTCTTCCGGACCGGCTCATACCCATTTATGACGATCTCATAAGAGCCCTTCGGCATGAACTGTCGCCGCGAGCCGACCAGCAAACCCCGGTTTTTGCATTTCCCTACGACTGGCGGATGGATATCCGCCTTACGGCGGTCAAGCTCAGGGCCTTCGTGGACGAGGTGATCGGAAGAGCGAAGCTCTTGCGCCACTACGCTGATGTCGCTGATCTGAAGGTTGACCTGGTCGGACATTCGATGGGCGGCCTTGTGATCTGCGAATACCTGTCGCAGTTTGGCCGCGGTGGCCGGGCGGGCAAGATTGCAACGATCGGCACGCCTTACCTCGGTTCGATAGAGGCGATCGTGAAGATCGCCACTGGCATGACAGTTCTCACCGGCAGCGAGCCGAAAGAGCGTGAGCGGGAGTCTGCGCGGGTTACGCCGGCGCTTTACCAGCTTTTTCCGGGATATCCTGGTGCCACGCTTGCCCGCGATGGCGCCGAGGTGAATGTCCTCGACCCGCAAAACATGCAGGCCAGCGTAGAGGACAGTCTCGCCGAGTTCGTACGCCTGTACTCCGTGAGCACGCGGGCGCCGGAACGGCGCGAGAGGGCACAGCAGATACTGCGCAGCCTTCTTGAGGGCGCCCGCAAACATCGAGAAACCGTGATGCAGTTCAAGCCTGCGGCGGCGGCTGTACCACAGGCGAACTGGCTGGTGATTATCGGCGTGGGCCAGCGTACCCGTCTGCAGATCACTGTGGACCGCAGCCGTCGCGGCCCCCGGTTCGTCATCAATGAGCAGCAGTTCGTCAACGAACTGGACGCCGATCGGCCGGAATCCCGCAAGACGGGGGACGGTACAGTGCCGCTGCCGGGTGCCCTTCTACCTTTTCTGGCGGAGACGAGGCCGGTGTGTGTGACAGAAGAGGACCTGGGTTTTTTCGAGCTTCGCGACCGGTTGCTGGCCGAAGTGGGCGGATTTCACGGGTTGCTTCCAAGAGTCAACCTGGTTCAGCGACTGGTGACAAAGCACCTGATGCCCTCGTATCGCGGCGACGTGTGGGGGCGCCGGCTGCCTGGGGCGCGGAGATGGAATCCGCCCATAGACGGGCTGGCGGAACGGCATTATGGGCGCCCGTTATGACATTGGCGAGAATGAGACCAGGTGTATGCGCGTAGCGGTGCTGGGCGGGGGAGTCGTCGGTGTGGTGACGGCATGGTACCTGGTGAAAGAGGGGCACGCGGTCACCGTCTTCGACCGGGCGGAGGGCGTGGCCTGCGGAACCAGCCATGCCAATGCCGGGCAACTCTCTTACAGCTTCACCGATGCACTGGCTCGGCCGGAGTTCCTCAGGAGGCTTCCCTCGGTCCTCCTCGGCTGCGACCCCGGTATTGCGGTGCGCGCCAAAACGACCGGATCACTTGTCCGCTGGGGAAGTGCGTTCATTCGCGAGTGTACCGCCGCGCGAGCGCGCGACAATACGATTTCCGTGTTGCGGCTCGCAATGCGCTCCGCGGCGCTGATGGAGCAGTTGATGGCCGAGCTACCGCTCGAGTTCTCCTTCTCCCGCGCAGGCAAGCTCGTATTGCTGTCCCGACAAGCCGAACTGGAAGCGGCCGCACGTTCCATTGCGCTGAAGGAGCAATACGGCTGTTCAACCGAACTTCTGCGCCGGGACGACGTGCTGCAGCTGGAGCCGTCACTGGCATTCTGGCGCGATGAGTTTATCGCTGCAATCTGGTCGAGCAACGATCACGTTGCGGACGCTCGCTCTTTTACGGTTGGACTCGCGAAGAAACTGGAGATGGAGCACGGCGTCCTTTTTTGCCTGGGGGAGACGGTTACCGGCCTTGGGCTGCGACATGGCCGAGCGCGAACGGTGATCACGGAAAAAGGTGTACAAGACACCGATGCCGTGGTCGTGTGTCTCGGCGCGGAAAGCGGCAGGCTTCTTCGTGCGCTGGGCATTCGGCTGCCGATCTGCCCGGTGCGCGGATACAGCATCACGCTGCCAGCCGGCCGGCAGGCCCCTTCGATCAGCGTTTCGCATGCCGGACACCGGATCGTGTTGAGCAGGCTGGGGCACAAGCTTCGCATCGCCGGGTTTGCGGATTTCGCGGGCTTTGACACCCGCGACGACCGGCTCCGGACAGATACGCTGCTGCGGCTGGCGCGCCGCATCGCACCTCTCGCGGCGGACTACGCCTCCGCCGACCTGAAGCGATGGGGCGGCGACCGTCCCATGACGCCGGACGGAAGGCCGCGTGTAGGGCCCTCGAAGATTCCCGGCCTGTTTCTCAATACGGGCCACGGTATGCTTGGCTGGACCCTCGCCTGTGCTACCGGGCAAACCGTCGCCGAGTCCATCGGCTGATCCGCCACCGACGGGACGGGCGGGTAGCCGCCGGGAAATTCAGCGAGACTCGGTCAGGTCGGACGGCAATACGGGCGTGGACAGCATGTCCGCAAATTTGCGCCAGCGCTGGGCCCGCGATGTTGTCTCTCGTTCGATGTAGTTGCGCACCAGGTCCTCGCCAAGGCTGTAATTGATTACGTAACTACGATAGGTGTCGAAGAAGTCGACCCTCTTGCGCGCTCGCTCCGGCGATTCGAGCGTATATCGTACAAGCCACTCGATCGCCTGCTCCCGCCCCATCTCACCATTGAGGTAGTCCCGCGCGGCTTCGTTGTCCGCATAGCTCAACTTTTCCCTCAGTTCGAGCAGCGCGTAGTAGCGGTCGGCGTCGCCGGCGTCCAGGCCTGCCAGCGGGAATAGTCGCTTCTTCTCGAATTGCATCCGTTCTTCGCCTGGAAACGCCATCTCGATGCCGTAATTGCCGCTGCCTTCTGCAATGAGCGACATGGCGCTGAACAGCGGATAAAGCGTGTACTCCGACCAGCCTTGCTCATCGACAAGATTCCGTTCCAGCAGCACATTGAAGCTGTGGTGTCCCGGATAGCCTTCGTGGCAGCCCAGATCCACGGCGCGGTGTATGTATATCGGCAGATCCGTGTTGATCTGGATGAGGCTGCTCGCATTGCCCTGATACCAGTTGTATCCGGACCAGGGCTCGCCCGTGACATATTCCAGCCTAAAGGATTCCTGTTCCGGCAGCTCGATGTACTCGAGGGTGCGCCGGCGGCATTCCGCAATGGCAGCATCGAAGACATCGGAAAGCCTGTCCACGGGAATGACAAAGCGCTCCTCGAAGGCATTGACCCGGGAAGCAAGGTCGCCGCTACCCGGCACCAGTGCGTCGATTTCCCGAAGTACGTCCTCGAAATGAGCGGCATCGTAATTCGGAGCGACGACTCCGAACAGTCGCTCGCTTTCTTCATCGAAGGAGAATACCGCCCCCTGCTTCATGGCTATCCGCGTCGTCAGCGCTTCAAGCCGTTGCTGCAGGCTCCGCAGCCGCGCCAGTTGCATCCGGTTGCTGCGGTTGGCCGGCCACTCGTCCAGCTGGCTTGACAGCCGCTCGGCGCCCTCGCGGATTTGCTCCAGGGAGAGCTCCGCATCGTCGGCCGCCTGGCGAATCCTCTCCGGCCCGTACCAGGCATCGACATGGTTGCTGTCGTGCATGCCCATGGCGAGTTCGAGAACGAGATAGTTCGAGACGAGGTCCCTCAACTCAGGGCCAGGCTCCGCGCGATGCTCTTCTCCGCAGCCGAACAGGGTGACCCCGACGATTAGCACAAATGAACGGAGATATTTAAAGACAGTCATTGCTCTCCAGCCAGACGGTAGTGATGCCCGGCAGCACGCAGAACGGCCACCGGCAGTACATGATGGCAGACGGCAGAGGGAAAAGCAGCTGCACCGAAAGTGGCCGCAAAAGCGGAAAGTGTTAGAGTGTATGATGCCGTATCGGCGCTTTTTTTGGCGATGAGTACCTCGCAATGCGCAAAGACACACTTTCATGGCTGGGCCCCGTCCTGCTTGCGCTCGCATTGGCAGCTGCGCTGTGGTTCTTCTGGGCGCGGAGCGAAGCTCCTGAACCGGAGCTTGTGCCCGATCAGGCGCCGGCGGACGCCCCCGTAGAGGCTGAGGACGAGCAACCCGAGCATCCCCTGGCGGCCACTCAAGAACCACCGGCAGAACAGCCGGAACTACGGCCATTGCCGCCGCTGGGGCAAAGCGACGAGTATTTCAAGCTCGAGCTTGACGATCTTTTCGGCGAAAGACTGAGCGAAAGGCTCGTAGAGAACGATCTGATCGAGCGCATCGTCGCGACCGTGGACAACCTGCCGCGGGACCAGATTGCGGAACGGATAAGGCCGATGACGGCTGTTCCCGGCCAGCTTTTGGTGCGCGAGGGCGAGGAAGAAGGTGAGTATTACCTTGACCCTGCCAATTACGAGCGCTATGAGCCGCTGGTTTCCACGGTTACGACTGCCGACACTGACCAAGTGGAAGAAGCTTACCGGCGCTTTTACCCGCTCATGCAAAAGGCTTACACGGATCTCGGCTATCCGGACGATTACTTCAACGATCGGGTTATCGAAGTCATAGATCACCTCCTGGAGACGCCGGAGGTCGATGAGCCGATTCGGTTGGTAAGGCCGCACGTTTTCTACGAGTTCGCAGATCCCGGCCTCGAAGAACTTTCGCCCGGGCAAAAACTGCTTCTGCGGATGGGCGGCGACAATGCTTCGGCTGTAAAGCTAAAGCTGCGCGAGTTGCGAGACCGCATAAGCGCGAATCGAGAAGAAGGCGCATAGCAAGAGGCGCCTCTCGCGTTCGCGCGGCGTTCATCTTTTTCTGCCGGAGACGGCCTGCGATGGCGATTCAGCCCCGATTCATCGTCAGCGTACTTTAATACCCCCTGGGCAGTCGCTCTGCCCGGGAGATTACGTCATGTCGATAGCGGATTTTTCCTCTACAGCGCGATTTTTTGCAGCCGCTTTGTTTTTCTTCATATTCAGCGTCGCGGATGCGGAGATGCGGGCGGGTGATGGTGAAGCTCGCGAGGCGCACTCCCGTTATTACGACGCAGGGGGCCGCGGCGCAGCCTCGCCTGTCTCCGCCAGGAGCGATCAATACAGTGCTCTTGTGACTGCCGGCAAGCGGACAAAGCCGGGGGGCGGGGCGCAAAGCAGCAAGCTATCCGGGTCTGCGAAGGGCTCCAATGATTTCTGGATTTATCACGCTGACGTAGAGCTGTTCCACGATGACGACCGGGACGGTTATTTTTACGGCATCGACCTCCTGTTCGATGCAGACACTTACTACGAGGTGGCGGAGGTCTACGCGGTGCTCTACTTGAGCTATGAAGGCGGACCATGGAACGAGTATGCGGCGACGGACACGTTCAGCCTGTACGGCGCGACGAGCGAGGACGAGTATGTGGTCGTGACCGAACTGGCATCCGGCTACCCTTCCGGGAGCTACGATTTGTTGATCGAGCTGTACGACACATTTGATGGCTCTTTCGTCGCTGGAATGGGCCCGGACGAGAATCCGGAGCTGTCGTTTTTGCCGCTCGAGGATTTCAACCGCGATGAGCCGCGCCATGCGCACGGGCATCATGGCGGCGGCGCGCTGGATTGGCCGGGCGTGATTCTGGCATTCGCGTTCGTGCTGGTCTGTCGCAGTCGCAGACGCGGCTTCGCTAAACACGCTCCTCGACGAGCCTGGAGGTGCGCATGACATTGCGGCCCCACGCGGCGAGACTGTCGAACCCGGCATAGAAAGCGGGAACGACCAGCAATGACACAAGCGTGGAGAAGACGAGGCCTCCGATGATCGCCCTGGCCATCGGGAAGTAGGGAGGGCCATCCCCACCGACCTGCGTCGTGCTAATTGCAAGCGGCGCAAGGCCTACGACGGTTGTCGCGACCGTCATCAGGATCGGGCGCAAGCGGTCGCGGCCAGCTTCGACAATTGCCAGGTTGCGCGGTATCCCTTGCTGGCGAAGATTGTTGACGTGGTCAATGAGTACGATGCCATTGTTTACCACCACCCCGATAAGAATCATTATTCCTATGGATGCCATGAAGGAGAAGGTCGTGCCGGTCGCGGCAAAGAAGAGGAACACGCCAAAGATAGAAAAGACGATCGAGCCAAGGATAATGGAAAACGGAAAGAGCAACGATTCGAAAAGCGCGGCCATCACAAGAAAAATACAGGCTATTCCCAAAAGAATGTTCTGCAGCATCATTTTCTGCGTTTCATCCTGCCGCTCAAAGCCTCGCCCGAATTTCCAGGCGTACCCAGGGGGCAGTTCAAACTGCTCCATCAGGCGCTCGACTTTCGGCTTTACCGTTTCGAGGCTCGAATCTTCGTCGAGATTGGCGCTGAGCACTACCGCCGTCTGCCGGTCGGTTCGTTTGATGCTGTCCGGAGAAGAGCCGATTCGAAAATCGGCAACACTGCCCAGCGTGATGCGTCGCCCGTTTTTTGTGTAAAGGGGCATGCCCGAAAGCTGGTCGACGCTCTGTTTGTCGCTCTCGCGGAAGGCCAGGCGCACTGCCACCTCGCCACTCTCGCCACGGAACTCGCGCAGATTCTGCCCTCGCAGCGCAATGGCCACCGCATCGGCGATTTGACGGGTGGTAAGGCCAACCTGCGCCGCCCGGATCCGGTCTATCGTGATCTGCACCTCACGCTCGCCGGATTCGCTGTCGGAGCGAATATCCCGCAAGCCGGCCACAGAATCCAGCATGCGGCTGATGCTCACTGCCAGTTCATTAAGCCGGGCCGTCGAGTCGCCGGAGAGTTGCAGGCTGAATCCGCTGCCACCGCCTTGCTGGTCGAACTGAAAGCTTGGCTTGCCGATGGCGATGACTGGCAGCCCTTCCTCGATTCGCGTGACGATATCTGCCGTAGACAGCGTCGCCTCATCCTCGTGCTTGAGCAATATCGTGGACTGAGCCGAGCCTTTGTCGTAATAGCTGTAGACGGCACGTATGTCGAATTCTTCCTGTCTGGCGAAGAGAAAAGCCTCTATCCGGTCTACCGATTCCTTGACCCGTTCCAGCGGATGCTGTCCCTCGATGTGGTACGGCATGTGGAGCCTGCGGCCGGAATCCTGCGGAAAGGCGTCGAACTTGACGAGTTGCAATACGAGCGGCAGGACACCGACAACGCAAATGAGGGCAACCCCGAGCGCCGTCAGCCAGGGATGTTCCAGTACCCACCGAAGCCCGCTGGCGTAACGCTCCGTTAGCCGGGAAAGAATCGCTCCCTCTTTTGCCGGCGGCGGCTGGGGAATTCGCGCGGCGAGCATCGGCACAAGCGTTTGCGCAATCATCAGGGAAGCAACGAGTGCAACGATGATCGTGATGGACACATGGGTCATGAATATGGAGATATCGGTCTTCGTTCCGAACATCATCGGCACGAATACAATGATCGTCGTTGCAGTGCCCGCAATGACGGCCAGGCCCACTTCCCTCACGCCCGCCAACGTCGCTTTGCAGGGGTCGCCCGGATTCATGGTGCGATGGCGGAAAATGCTCTCCGTCACGACAACGGCGTTATCGACAAGCATGCCCACCGCGAGCATCAGGCCCATCATGCTGAGAATGTTGAGCGTCAGCCCGGCGAAGTAAAGAACTCCGAGCGTTATGGTGAGGGAAAATGGAACCGCGGCCGTCACGATCAGCGTTGTCGTGACCTGGCGCAGGAACAGGTAGAGGACGACAATCGCGAGAAGAGCCCCTATAAGACCGGCATTAAGCAGATCCGAAAGCGATCCCCGGACGCTGTCCGCCTGGTTGTCGAGGTCAAAAATCTTGATGCCCCGCATCTGTGGGAGCTTGCTTATCTCCTCGATTTCGGCCATTACCTTGTCCGAAACCTCAACCATATTGGCGCCTGTTGCCTTGCTGACGGCCAGGCCTATGGCGTAACGTCTGTCGAGGTGGCGTCCGTAGTCGCGCTCCGGGCTGCGCATTTCGACTGCCGCTACATCCTTCAGCCGCAGGTTGTTGCGATCGATGACGAAGTTTTCTATCTCGCGGACCGAGGAGAACTCGCCGCGCGGGCGCAGGCTGAATCGCTGGCCTGCATCGGTGATGCGCCCGGCGCTGACGGCAAAGTTGCTGCGCTCCAGCAATCGCATCAGCTGCTCTGTATCGACTCCGTGCGCGGACATGCGGTCCGCATCGATAAGGATGCGGATTTCACGCGGATCCACGCCCTGCAGCTCGACCTTCGATACGCCCTCGACGCGTTCGATCCGGCGTTTCAAAAGGCGATCCAGAATCTCATAACTGCCCGACAGGTCGCGGTCGCTCGAGATTCTGAGCTGAAGTACAGGCTGATCCCCCAGCGAGCCGGTAAAAATGAAAATTCGCCTTAGATCGTCCGGAAGCTGATGCCGGATGCCGTCGACTTTTGCGCGCGCCTCAATGCCTTTCGCTCCCATGCTCTGGCCCCAGCCGAACTCGAGAAAAATTTGCGCCTGATTTTCGCTGGAAGTCGATTCCATTTGCTCGACGCCGCTCAAGGTCGCGAGCGCTTCCTCGACGGGCCTCGTGATGAGTCTCTCAATTTCCTCCGGCGTAGATCCCTCGTAGGGGATCTGGACGAAAATGCCGGGAAATTCAATATCCGGAAACTTCTCCAGCGGCAGCAGCCTCGAAGCCATCAAGCCCACCAGGGCAAGAGCGACGTAGATGACGACCGTCGTGACGGGTCGGCGCAGAGCGAGTTCGGTGTGCCTCACTGTGGCGGTCCGTCAGGCGCGGGATACTGCGGTTTCACGGACCACGGGACTGCTCGCGGGCCAGGACTTGCGATCCAGCAGTGAATACACGACCGGGATTACGACGAGAGTCAGCAAAGTGGAGACGAGGAGCCCGCCGATTACCGTTATTGCCATTGGAGTTCGAACTTCGGCGCCTTCGCCGAAGCCGATCGCCATCGGCAAGAGTCCGAGGACCGTCGTCAGGGTCGTCATAAGTATTGGCCGCAGTCTTGCGCGGCCGGCTGCCAGGATCGCTGCCGATTTCTCAAAGCCCTGCGTGCGATGCTGATTAATCAGGTCGACCAGCACAATCGCGTTATTGACGACGATGCCGGCAAGCATGATGACGCCAATGAATGCAACCACGTTCACGGTCGTGCCGGTCACGAACAGGGCGAGAACAGCCCCGATTAGCGCGAGCGGAATGGTGAACAGGATGACGAACGGGTGAAGCAGAGATTCGAATTTCGATGCCATCACGAGGTAGACGAGAAACACCGCCAATGCGAGCGCAAACTGCATCGAGCGAAAAGACTGCTGCATCTCCTCGTTCTGTCCCGAAACCATTGCAGTGATGCCCTGGGTCATCGGTGTGCGGTCGATGATGTCCTGTGCCTCGGCCGCGGCAGCTCCCAAATCACCATACGCAACATTCGCTGTGATGATCGCGACCCGTTCCTGCGCCACCCGGCGAATTTCGGCCGGCCCGCGGGCCACACCCACAGCGGCCACGGCCTCCAGGCTGACCGGCCGCGCGGCGCCTGGATTCACGATTAACTGACGAACCTCGTCTATGCTGGCGTTATGACGGTCGACGCTTTGCACGAGAACGTCGATCTTTTTGTCCTGCCAGGTATAGCGGGTTGCAAGTTCGCCGCGGACATTTGCTACAACGCGATCCGCGATATCGCGCACGGAAAGGCCGAGAGCGGCCGCCCGTTCCTGATCGAACACGATCTGGATTTCCGGATTTCCCATCTCGATGGTGGTCTTGAGATCGGTAAAGCGATCAGACGCTTCGAGCGAGGCGAGGATGGAGGAGCCTGCCGCCTCCAGGCCGGCCAGGTCGTAGCCCGAGATTTCGATCTGCAGCGGGCTTGTAAAGCTCATGAGTGACGGGCGACTGAATTCGTACTGCACACCCGGCAGATTGCGGAGTTCACGCCGCATTGCCTGCATCACTGCATTCTCCTGCGCGCGACCCGCGTTTCCGACCAGCGTGATGCTGAGCGTTCCGGTGTTCTCTCCCGCATCGACGGGACTGGCGTCAAGGCGATTGCCGGTTCCCGCGACGGAATAGGTAAGAGCGATGACTTCGAGGCTCCGGGTTGCGCGTTCGGCCGTCTGAATGGCGCGGTCGGTCTCGGCGAGCGGGGCTCCGGGAGCGAGTCGAAGGTCCACGTTGAATTTCCCCTGCGATAACTGGGGTATCAGCTCGCTGCCGAGCTGCGGTACCAGCAGGGCCGTCGCGACGAATATTGCAGCGGCAACGCCGACCACCGTTGATCGATGGTCCAGCGACCACTGCAGAATCGGATCGTAACGCCTGGCTGCGGCGGCATTAAGGCCCTGGAACAGCCGCGTGGGCAGCCACAGGAGCAACCATAGAGCTTGTCCCGCCACGGCGAAGGCCCGGCGAACGAGCCGCACCATGGTCGCTATCCCCCGCGTAAAACGGTTCGGCGGAACTGCAGGGCCGCTGTCCTGGTAGCGTGAGCCTCCATCCAGCGCCGCCAGCATTGGGATCAGGGTCAGGGCGACGACGAGAGAAAAAGTAAGGGCAAAGGAAACGGTAAGCGCCTGGTCCCGGAAAAGCTGCCCCGCGATTCCGCTGATGAAAACCATCGGAAAGAAGACGGCAACTGTCGTCAGTGTGGATGCCACAATCGCGCCGGACACCTCGCCGGTTCCGCTTCTTGCGGCTTCCAGTTGGCTCTGGCCCTGCTCCTTTTTGCGTACGATGTTTTCCAGTACCACAATCGAGTTGTCGACCAGCATGCCGACTGCGAGCGCGATGCCGCCAAGGGACATGATATTGAGAGAGACGCCGTTGGCATACATCAGGAGAAACGTGCCAATGACCGATACGGGGATTGCGAGAGCAATTACCGACGTCGCGCGGGCATCCCTCAAAAACCCGTACAACACGACAATCGCGAGAATACCGCCCCAAAGCGCTGCCGATGTCACCTGTTGTATGGCAGAAGCAATGAATTGCGACTGGTCATGAATTTTGATCAGCTCCAGGTTATCCGGCAGCGTCTCCCGGACCTGCTGCAGCCTGCTTTCGATGCGCTTCGCGACCTGAACGGTATTGGCATCGCCTTCCTTGTAAACCGAAAGCTCTACCGATTCTCGCCCTTTCACCCGTGTGATCGCTTCACGCTCCTTGAAGCCCTGCGTCACCGTTGCCACGTCCCGCAGATAGACGGGGCGTTCGGCGACGGTAGCGATGATCGTGTCCGCGAACTCGTCGACGCTCCGAAATTCGTTGATCGTGCGGACCAGGAAGCGCTGGGCGCCTTCCTCGAGCCGCCCTCCGGACAGATTGACGTTTTCGGCACGAATCCTGGCCGCAACTTCCTCGATGCTGATGCCCAGCTGCGACAGCTTTTGCTGGTCGACCCGGATCTGGATCTCGTCCTCCAGGCCGCCGCTGACTTTCACGGCGGCCGTTCCTTCCTCGGCCTCCAGGTCGTTTTTGATGCGGTCCTCGGCCAGTCGTCGAAGAGCCTTCAGGGATCCCTCGCCGGCTTCTGCAGGTGCCGCGCCGGTCGTTGCCTTCTGCAACAGGCCGAGGCGAATGATCGGCTCGGACGACGGGTCGAAGCGAAGTAACAGCGGGCGGCTGACTTCCAGCGGCAACTCGATGATGTCGATTTTCTCGCGCACGTCGACGCCAGCGATATCCATATCCGTGCCCCACACGAACTCCAGCGTGACATCGGACTGGCCGGCGCGGGATACCGAACGCACTAACCGTACATTGCGGATTACCCCGACAGCCTCCTCGATCGGCTTCGTGACCAGATTTTCAACCTCTATAGGCGCAGCGCCCGTAAGCTGCGTCCTGATAGTGACTGTCGGATAGGAAATATCCGGCAGCAGGTTGAGGTTCAGCCGGGACAGGGACACCAGACCGAATAACGCGACAGCAACAGTAAACATTGCGATCGTGACCCGGCGCTCGGTGGCAATTTCGATCAGTCGACGCATGGCAGGCTGTCCTGTTGATTCCGGAGTGCTTATCTTGGGGATAGCGAATCGCTGCCAACCGGCTCGACAGAATCTCCATTTATCACGGAGACCTTTGATCCCTCCCTGAGGCCGTTCTGGCCCACCAGAACAAACGTTTCGTCATCGGACAGGCCGTCAGTGATCTCGATCTGCCCTCCTTCCACATAGCCTGTCTGGACCACCCGGCGGTGTGCCAAGCCGTCATTGACGACGAAAACCGCCGACTCCCCGCCTTGCCCTACAATAGCGTTGCGCGGGATTTGCAGTGCATTCACATGGCGGTCGTAGACGATGCTGATGCGACCGAACATGCCGGGCTTGAGGCGCCGGGTGGCGTCCCTCACCTCTACCGTAATCTTGAAGGTACCGGTGAGATGATCGACGATCGGGCTTATGCGGGCGACAGTTCCTTCGAATAGCATTTTGCCGATCGCATCGACAGAGATGCTCGCCGTCTGCCCAGGTTTGATTCGCCGGTATTCTCTTTCCGGTACATGCAGGTAAGATACCAGCGGCTCGAGACTTGTAACCTGAAATACCGGCGTATTGGCTTCAATCGTATTGCCCAGCTTGACGTAGCGCTGCGAAATAACACCGTCTATCGGCGCTCTCACTTCCGTATAGCCGAGTTCCAGTGTAGCGAGTTTGAAGGTGGCCTCCAGAGCCTCCATTTCGAACTGGATTTTCTCGAAGTCTCCGGCGCTGATCAGGTTGCGCTTTCTCAGATCCGAGTTGCGCTGGAAGTCGCGCTGCAGCTTGCGCAGATTCGCTTCCGCCTGCTGTGCCTCATAGCGAAGACGGTCGCCGTCCAGCTGCAGAAGAATTTGTCCGGCCGTGACTTCGTCACCCTCTTCGACATATACCTTGCGCACCTCGCCCGCTACCTTGGCAATGACCTCCGCGTCTGCGAAGGCTTCTATGGGCGCGGTGCCGGAATAGACCGCAAGAATATCGCCCCGCACGGGCGTCGAGACTTCCACAGGAATCGCCGGCTCCTCTTCCTTGTCAGGCTCATCCCCGGCGCCCTTCTCGCAAGCCGCCATCCCTGCCATTGCGGCGACAGCTACAGGAAGCGCCCACCTGCGCCAGGACTTTTCCACCTTCGATCGTGCCTTCAGCAAGTTCATGTGCTCAGCCGCTGAAGGTGCTACCGGCGCGATTCGCCGCCAGCACTTTGCTGCCGTCCCGCACGCCGCCCTGACCGATTACGATCACCCGATCGCCGGCCGCCAGTCCCTC
>JBBDSK010000267.1:0-15398 GCA_040904985.1 Woeseia sp.
GCCAGCCACGAAAGATCGCGCGCGACAATGATCCATTATGGACGACGGGGTACACCAGGCGAATGCGCGGTGTGACACCACGCGGGCGCCATCGTCGGGCATCGTGACGTCTTCAAAGGCAGCACCGTCCCGCTCCCGCGAGCAAGAATGGATCGAGAGTTTCCTTCACCACCTCGCATTTGAACGCCGTTTGTCGCCCCTTACGTGTCGGCACTATGGCCGCGACCTGACCGGGTTCCATCGCTGGTGCCTGGCACAGGACATTGGCGGCTGGGGCTGCATCGACAGCGAGCACGTGCGCGCTTATAGCGCCAGTTGCTACCGCAAGGGATTCGGGGCGCGCAGCATCCAACGCCAGCTTTCCGCCATAAGAATGTTCTTTCGTTACCTGCGGCGCGAAAAACATGTGACAACGAATCCCGCTCAGGATGTGCGCGCACCGAAAGCCGGCAAGCGACTGCCGGGGAGCATCGACGCCGACCGCATGGCGAGGTTGCTGGAGATCGAGGGCGAAGGGCCGATCGTGGCACGCGACCGGGCGGTTCTGGAACTCCTCTACTCGTCCGGCCTGCGGCTTGCCGAACTCACCGCGCTGGATCTCGACAGCGTGGACGTGGCGGACGGGACAGTGCGGGTAACCGGCAAGGGCAGCAAAGAGCGCGTTGTGCCCGTTGGCCGCCACGCGCTAAGAGCGCTCGCGCTATGGCGAAAGGAACGGGCCGTTCTTGCGAACCCGGCGGAGAGCGCACTGTTTGTCAGCACGCGCGGCAGCCGCCTCAGCGCCCGTTCGGTACAGGCGCGGGTCGAGTACTGGGCAAAAAAACAGGGGATCGATACCCGCGTCCACCCTCACCTGTTCCGACATTCCTTCGCCAGCCACCTGCTCGAGTCGAGCCACGATCTGCGTGGCGTTCAGGAGCTTCTCGGGCACGCAAACATCAGTACAACTCAGGTCTACACGCATCTTGACTTTCAGCACCTGGCCCAGATATACGACAAGACGCATCCTCGTGCTCGCCGCAAGCCGGACGACGACTAGTCCAACCTGGTCGTGAACGGCCAGGAACAAACCCCTGTCGGTGCCGCTCGTTCTGCAGGCGGAGCAAGTCTTTTACTCACCCCTGACAATGGCATTTGCCAAAGGAAGCTTGGGAATGGAGCAGTTTCGCGGGACCACCATAGTCTCTGTCCGCCGCAATGGCCGAGTGGCAATCGGCGGCGACGGGCAGGTCAGCATCGGCAACACTGTGATGAAGGGCAACGCCAGGAAAGTGCGCGTGGTGGCCGGCGGCCGCGTGATCGCGGGCTTCGCGGGCGGTACGGCCGATGCCTTCACATTGTTCGAGCTGTTCGAGAGCAAACTCGAGCGATACGGTAATTTGACGCGGGCTGCGATTGAACTGGCCAAGGACTGGCGGAGCGACCGGCGATTGAGGCGGCTCGAAGCGCTTCTGTGCGTTGCCGACGCGGAAGTGTCCTTTATCGTCAGCGGCAATGGCGATGTCATTGAGCCGGAGAATGACGTGATGGCGATTGGTTCCGGGGGCATGTATGCACAGTCTGCGGCACTTGCGCTTATGAGGAATACCGATCTCGATGCGCGCTCTATCGTCGAGAGAGCGCTGGGCATCGCGGCCGATGTGTGTGTTTATACCAACCACAACATCGTCATCGAGGAACTTGCCGCCAGCAGCGAACAACGGAACTGACCATGTCTACAATGACCCCGAGGGAAATCGTCCAGGAACTGGACAAGCACATCATCGGCCAGGACGAGGCCAAGCGAGCCGTTGCCATAGCGCTCAGGAACCGCTGGCGCCGCGTGCAAGTGGACGAGCCACTCCGCAGCGAGATCACGCCGAAAAACATCCTGATGATCGGTCCTACAGGCGTCGGCAAAACCGAAATTTCGCGCCGGCTTGCACGTTTAGCGCGGGCGCCGTTCGTAAAGGTCGAGGCGTCCAAGTTCACGGAGGTCGGATACGTCGGCCGCGAGGTCGACAGCATTATTCGCGACCTGATGGACGTTGCGGTCAAAATAACCCGCGAAGACGCCATGTCGAAGGTCCGGCATCGCGCGGAGGACTCGGCTGAAGAACGGCTTCTTGACGCGCTTCTTCCGCCGCCACGAGGGCATGTGCCGGACGAGGAGCAGGATGCGGTTCGGAAGGACAGCGACACGCGGCAGAAATTCCGCAAGATGCTGCGCGAGGGAACGCTTGACGACAAGGAAATCGAAATCGATATCCAGGCGGTGCCAATGGGCATCGAGATCATGGCGCCGCCCGGAATGGAGGAGATGACCAACCAGCTCCAGGGGATGTTCCAGAACCTGTCCGGCAACCGGCGCAAGACGCGCAAGCTCAAGGTGCGTGACGCCATGAAGCTGTTGACGGACGAGGAGGCTGCGAAGATGGTGGACGAAGAGGAACTGAAAGCGCAGGCCCTCGAGGCTGTCGAGCAGCAGGGGATTGTGTTTCTCGACGAGCTGGACAAGGTTGCGCGTCGCTCGGAATCCATCGGCGGCGCGGACGTGTCGCGCGAGGGGGTTCAGCGGGATTTGCTGCCGCTGGTCGAGGGATCCACCGTCAACACGAAATACGGAATGGTCAAGACGGATCACATCCTGTTCATCGCGTCCGGTGCTTTTCACGTGTCAAAGCCGTCCGACCTCATTCCCGAGTTGCAGGGACGATTCCCCATCAGGGTAGAGCTCAAGTCCCTCAAGACCGAGGACTTCGTACGCATCCTGACGGAGCCGAACGCTTCGCTCACAGCACAGTACAGCGCGCTCATGGCCACTGAAGAGGTCGACCTGCATTTCACGGAGGAAGGGGTTCGACGGCTGGCCGAAGTCGCCTATCACGTCAATGAAAACACCGAGAACATCGGGGCCAGGCGCCTGCACACGGTAATGGAGCGGCTGCTCGAGACAGTGTCCTACGAAGCATCGGACAAGAGCGGGAGCACCGTGCACATCGACGCTCGCTATGTCGAGGATCATCTGGCGGAACTGTCGAAAGATGAAGATCTGAGCCGCTACATCCTGTGAGCCTTCGATGAGCCCGGCCGACACCGCAACCCCCACCCCGGTCGAATTGCGGTTGCGGAACAGTTCGCGGCAGCTCGATGTCGAGTTCGACGATGGCAGGCATTTCGAGCTGCCGTTCGAATACCTGCGCGTTCACTCACCTTCAGCAGAGGTCAAGGGGCATGGACCGGGGCAGGAGGTCCTGCAGACCGGGAAGGAACAGGTAGGGGTGAGGAAGCTGGAGCCTGTCGGGCACTACGCCGTCCGCATTATCTTCGACGACGGCCACGACACCGGCCTTTACACCTGGCAATACCTCTACGAGCTAGGGCGCGACAAGGACAGCAACTGGCAGACCTACCTCGACCGTCTGGCAGCCGCGGGTTATGCTCGTCGACCCTGACGCTGTACGCATCGGCATTTGATGGACGAGAAAAACCAGACTACCCATTTCGGCTTCGCCACCGTGCAGGCGCGTGAGAAGTCCCGCCGCGTCAGGGACGTGTTCGACTCGGTCGCCGAGCGCTACGACCTGATGAACGACCTCATGTCCGGCGGGCTGCATCGTTGGTGGAAGCGCTATACCGTTGAGGAGGCCGCCGCCCGGCCGGGACACGTCGTGCTGGACCTTGCCGGCGGCAGCGGGGATCTCGCGCTGGCAATGACAAGAAAGGTCGGCAGCAGCGGCCACGTCGTACTTGCCGACATTAACGCCGCAATGCTGTCCAGGGGCCGTGCCAGGCTGACAGACGCCGGTGTTGCGGGAAATTTCGCGGCGGCGCAGCTAGATGCCGAGCGGCTTCCCTTCGTCGATGCCAGCTTTGACCGCGTGACGATCGCGTTCGGGTTGCGGAACGTGACCGACAAGATGCGCGCCCTGCGTTCGATGCGGCGCGTGCTGAAGCCGGGCGGCAAGGCGCTTATTCTCGAATTTTCCAGGCCTCGCGAAGCTTTTCAGCCGGTGTACGACTGGTATTCTTTCAATGTGCTGCCGACAATCGGCAAGTTCGTCGCGAAGGATGAGGCCAGTTACCGTTACCTCGCGGAATCCATCCGCATGCACCCGGACCAGGAGACCTTGCTCGAGATGATGCGGGACGCAGGCTTCGAACGCTGCCGTTACGAGTCGTTGACAGGCGGTGTGGTGGCCCTGCACATCGGCTACTCCCTCTGACATGCTTATGCCCGGAAAAGAATAATGAATGCTCTGGAGCGACTTTTACAACCCGTGGCCCGGCTGGCGAACCGGCAGATCCGGATGAAAACGCCGGCCCGTGAGCTTTGCGGGGAACTCGAGGGAAGTGTCGTTGCCGTGCGTGTGCGCGACACGGCGCTTGCCATGTACTTCCATGTGCACGACGGAGAACTTGCCCTCAGCAGCGAGTTCGACGGCGTGCCCGACGCGGTCATCAGCGGTTCGCTGCTGACGCTGGCACAGATGGCGGGCCAGTCGGGCGACGCCGCGGTACGGGATGGATCGCTCGAACTTACGGGCGATGCGCAGTTGGCTCAGTCCTTCCAGCGCCTTCTGTGGCACGCAAGACCGGATGTTGAAGAGGAGCTTTCCGCCGTCATCGGCGACGTCGCAGCCCATGGCCTCGGCGATATGGCACGAAGCCTCGGCAACTGGACGCGGAATGCCGGCGCAACCCTGAGGCAGAACCTGAGTGAATACCTGCAGGAGGAAAGCCGGTCCGTTCCCAGCCGGAACGAGGTCGAGCATTTCCGCGCCGGAGTGGAAAAGATACGCGATGACGTCGCCCGGTTCGAGGCACGCCTGTCGCAGCTCGAAGAGAAGCCCGGAACCGGTCGAGCCCCGTCGCGCCAGTAGCGCTGCGACAACATCATGCAGCGTGCAGCGACATGGCGGAGGATGCTCGACATCCAGCGGGTGCTGGTGCGGTACGGGCTGGACGACATTATAAAAGCGGCGCCGATCCTGCGTCCGCTGCGTTACCTTTTTTATCTGCGCCCCCGCAAGATTGACCGAAGCGTCCCGTTGGGCGTGAGAATACGACTTGCTCTCGAGGAGCTGGGACCGATATTCGTCAAGTTCGGCCAGGCTATATCGACGCGGCGTGACCTCTTGCCGCCGGAGATCGGCGATGAACTGGCGAAACTGCAGGATCGGGTGCCGCCTTTTCCCGCCGAAGAGGCAATCGCCATCCTGAACGCCAGCTACGGTCGCCCGGTCGAGGAAGTATTTGCGCGCTTCGACACCGAGTCCCTGGCGGCCGCGTCCATCGCACAGGTGCACAGCGCGCAACTGCAGAACGGCGAGGAAGTCATCGTCAAGCTGCTGCGGCCCGGTGTGCGTGCGCTGATCGAGCGCGACATCCGCGTACTTTATGTGCTGGCCGGCATGGCGGACCGCTACTGGAGCGAAGCGAAGCGCCTGCGTCCGCTGGACGTCGTCGCCGAATACGAAAAGACCATCCTGGACGAACTGGACCTGATGCGCGAAGGCGCCAATGCAGCGCAGTTGAAGCGCAATTTTGCGGGTTCGGACCTTCTTCACGTGCCGGAAGTGTATTGGGAATACTGCCGGCCGCAGGCGTTGGTCCAGGAGCGGATCTATGGCATTCCCATCAGCGACATGGCGGCTTTGCGGGCTGCAGGCGCCAACATCCGAAAGCTGGCCGAGAACGGCGTGTACATCTTTTTTACGCAGGTCTTTCGCCACAACTTTTTTCACGCCGATATGCACCCCGGAAACATCTTCGTACAGCTCGATGACCCGGAGAACCCCAGGTACGCAGCAGTCGATTTCGGCATCGTCGGCACGCTCACGCCCACGGACCGGAAGTACCTGGCCGGCAACTTCATGGCGTTTTTCGACCGCGATTATTACCGCATTGCGCGGTTGCACATCGATTCCGGCTGGGTGCCGCCAGGCACCCGCATCGACGAACTGGAATCCGCGGTCCGCACGGTCTGCGAGCCGATCTTCAGCAAGCCGCTGGCCGAGATATCCTTCGCGCAGGTGACGATGCGCCTGCTGGAGACCGCTCGGCGCTTCAATATGGAGATTCAGCCGCAGCTCATTCTGCTGCAAAAGACGCTGTTCAATATCGAAGGTCTCGGGCGGGAGCTATACCCGCAACTGGACCTTTGGCAGACGGCCAGGCCGGTAATGAAACGCTGGATGGACGAGCAGGTGGGCGCCCGGGCGCTGGCGGAAAGCATTCGGGAAAACATCCCGCAGATCCGCGAGACGCTGCGGGAACTGCCCGGCGTGGTGAGGCTGTTGACGGAACAGGCCGCCAAGGGCCAGGTGAGCTTTGACGTTCGATCGCTGGAGGTCCGCGACATCGGCCGCCGCCTGGAAAAGCAGCAGCGACAGCGCTTCTGGCTCGGCATCGGCCTGACCTCGTTTGTCTCCGGCGTCCTGGTTCTGTGCCTCGCCACCGCGACCGTCACCGGCGTCACCTTGCTCGCGGTCGGCGTGGGGGCTTTTGCCGCCGGCAAGCCGCGCGGCCGCGCGTGACGTCCCTCCGTTTTGGGTCGGGGCCGCAGCGTACAATCCTGTAACGCGAGGTCAATGAAACGGAAATGGCGGATTCAAAAGACAACCGGACCGCCCGGCGCAGCGTCAGGAGCTTCGTCCGCCGCACCGGGCGAATGACGGTTGCCCAGGAACGCGCCATAGAGCGTCTCTGGCCGCAATTCGGCGCAAATCTTTCCGGGAGCGCCCTGGACCTGTGCCAGCTGTTCGGCCGGCGGCGGGACCAGGTGCTCGAAATCGGGTTCGGCGACGGCGAGGCACTGATCGAACAGGCAGCGCAAAACCCGGAACTCGATTATCTCGGCATCGAGGTACATCTTCCCGGCGTCGGCCACTGCCTGCTACAGGCGGAGGCCCGGAACGTGCGCAATTTGCGGATCGTGAGTCACGACGCGGTCGAAGTTCTGCAACAGCAAATCCCCGACATGAGCTTTTGCCGCGTCAACCTGTATTTCCCGGACCCCTGGCCCAAGAAAAGGCACCACAAGCGAAGGCTGCTGCAGCCCGGCTTTGTCAGGCTCGTGGCCGAAAAGCTTGTGGCCGGCGGCGAGTTTCGCATTGCGACCGACTGGCGCAACTATGCCGAACACATAGACGAGTTGGTTGACGCCGACAAACATTTCTCGGTTTCGGCGCGCCGCGAGCATTCCGGCGATCGGCCTCTCGACCGGCCGACAACGAAGTTCGAGCGGCGCGGGGTTTCCCGCGGCCATAACGTCTGGGAGTGGCGGCTGGTCCGCAAGTCCGGCCTGCCGGTCCCCGGCAGCCCCGACTTCTGACAGCAAGGTTTCCGCGACAGCGTCTTTATTCCCGGACCTCGATTCCCTGCGACTCCAGGTAGGCTCGAAGCGGCGCGAGCTGTCGCGCGAAGTGCCGCCAGCGATTGACGGAACGGGTGTGTATTTTTTCCCGTACCTGCACCGCACTTGCCGTCCGGGTCGATGCACGGCTTCTTTCGAAATGAAGGCATGCCTCCTCGAACGGGAGTCCCAGGCGGCCGAGCAGATGCGTAATCCGGTCTTCCGGGGCTGTAACGAGGTCCTCATAACTCAGCTCGATCAGCCGATTCCCCAGAACGGAGCGCCAGTAGCTCATGAGCCGGTCATAGGCCACGTAATAGCGGCCGACATCCTCCAGCGAATAGGCGTATCGGAAGTACGACTGCTTGTACATCGCAAAACACGCATCCATCGGGTGCCGTTTTACGTGAACAACGGCATGATCCGGGAAGCTCCGCACGATGAACCCGATCAGCATGAAATTTTCGGGCAGTTTTTCGACAAACATCGACTCATCGCCGAGCTTGTAAGCCACCGAAGTCATATAGCGCGACGACAGGTCCCGGGGAGCCTTCGTGGCAGCCGCTCTTATCATTTCGGCCGTCAGTCTTTCATTGCTGCGCACTCCGCTGATAGCGCGCAGCGCCTGTGGCAGGAAGAACGTCTCCCCGACGCTGCCGACCGCCGAGTGGCTTGAGAGAATCCGTTCGGTCAAGGTGGTGCCGGTACGGGGGAGGCCCACAACGAACAAGGGCTTCGGGTAAGGCATCCGCCCGGTTGCAGCCTGGCCTAACCACGACTCGCTGCAGGTCTCCATGACGGTATCGACCAGCTCTACATCGGTATCAACGGCGTACTGCGAATGCGCCTTGACCGCTTTACCACCGCGGTCGTAGTACTCGAACGCCTCGTCCCACAGCCCGAGGTCCTCCAGTTCCTTGCCGATTGCATAGTAAAGAAAGATGTTCCTGTGCGCGGGCAGTGCCGATTCTTCCAGCACGGCCTTCATCTGTTCGACATGATGGGTGTCTGGCGCCGTCTCAAGCTGCGCCAGCTCGTAATGAAACCGTTGATGCTTGGGATGGCGCCGCAGCAAATCCTGATAGATGCGGCGCGCCTCGTCTACCGCCCCGAGATAAACGTTGCAGGCCGCAAGCCCGGACCGGAACCGCTCTATCTCCGGCTGCAATTCGCAGGCACGGCGATAAAGGGGGAGCGCCTCTTCATGCAGATCCATGCGCGACCAGGCGGTGGCGGCCATTTCAAGGTACAACGGACTGCTTCCGAGTTGCCCCGTAAAGGAGCGCAGGAGCGGTACGGCCTCACGGTTGCGTTGCAGCCGGACGTAGAGGTCGGCGAGCTCTACCGCAGCATCGTAGCGGCCATTGTCGATACGCAGCGCTCTCTGGAAAGCTTTCTCGGCAGCGTCGACCATGGCTGTCGCTTTCGCGGCCTGACCGCGGAGGAAGTGCCCTTCTGCGCTGTCCCCGTCACGCTTCAGAATCTTCTTCGCGCACTGATTGACGGTCGCCCAGTCCCCGGCCCGTGCCGCCTGCCTGGCGGAAAGGCTTAGGCGCTCGATTTCCTGGCTCCGCGTCATGCAGCGCCCCGGCCGGTGTCCGGCATGCATAGCCGGTCCGGATCGTTAGCGAACGTCAATGCCATGGCTCTCGAGATAGGCCCTCAGTGGCTCGAGTTCATTAGCGAAGTGCTTCCAGCGGCCGACGGATTCTGCGTGTATTTTCTGGCGCACCTGCACGGAACTCGCGCTGGTGGTGGCCGTCCTGTTTTTGTCGAAGTCGATGCAGGGCTGCTCGAAGCCGAGCCCCAACCCATCCAGCAGGCGCCGCGTCTCCCGTTCCTGGTTGTCCACAAGGGTTTCGTAGCCGATCTCGACAATTCTCTCTCCAAGAACACTTTGCCAATGCGCGCGCAGGCGGTCATATGCCACGTAGTAGCGGCCGAGATCCTCGAGAGAATAGGAAAATCTGTACGCCCAGGTGAAGATTTGCTTGTACATGGCAAAGCACGTGTCGAGCGCATTTCGGTGAAGGTGGACGATACGCGCGTGGGGAAACGCTTTGGCAATGAAGCCGAGAAACAGAACGTTGTACGGCAGCTTGTCGATAAAATGAGGTTCATCGCTAAGACGGTAGGCAACGGCATCCAGGTAGCCCTGGCCAATCAGGCGGATGTCCTTTGCTGCAGCGCTGCGGATAATGTCTGCACTCACCCTGTGCGGGCTGTCGACGCCACTGACGCGCCGGATCACCATCTGCATGAACTGCGTCTCGCCGAGGCTTTGAACACTCGAGTGGCTTGAAAGAATGCGGTCAACAAGCGTGGTGCCGGTGCGCGGCAATCCAACTATGAACAGCGGCGTTACGGCCGCTTTATGCTCAGGTGTTTCGGCTGTTCCCCTTTCCAGCCAGTTCCGGTCGCAGTTTTCGATAACGCTCTCGATGGCCGCCAGATCATCTGCAATGTCGTATTGAGCGACCGACCTGACGGCTTGCCCACCCTTCCTGTAGTACTTGAAAGACTCCTGCCAACGGCCGAGGTCTTCGAGCTCCTTGCCGATCGCGTAGTAGAGAAAGATGTTGCGGCTATCCGGCAGGCTGTTCGATTGCAGGACCGATAACATCTGGTCCACATGGCGCTCGTCACGAGCCTTTTCCAGCCGAGCGAGATGATAGTGATTGCGCTGATGGTTCGGGTTTCGCTTCAGAAGAGTGCCATAGATTTCCCGAGCTTCGTCGATTTTGCCGAGGTAGACGCCGCAGGCTGCGAGATTCGCCATGAAAAGGTCCACGCCGGGTTGCAGCTCATTAGCCCTTGCGTATAGCGGCCAGGCTCTCTCCGGAAGCCCTGTTTCGGTGTAGATAGTGCCCGCCATGTCGAGGTAGAGCGGGCTGTTGGAGAGGCTGCTCTCGTAACGTGAAAGCAAATCGGCGGCAGCGGCATTACGCCGCGCCAGGGAATGCTGGTTCGCGAGCTCGATGGCGGCATCGTATCGGTTTGGGTCCAGTTCAAGCGCCTGGGCGAAAGCTTGCGTTGCCTCGCCGGGCTTCCTGGCCGCTTTCAGAACGAGGCCGTTCAGGAAAAAGGCCTCGGGACTTGAGCCGTCAAGCTGGAAAATCTGGTTCGCGCAGCTGCTGACGGTGGCCCAGTCCTGCTTTTCAACCGCGCCCCGGGCGAGCCGGCTCAGATTCGGGATCAGGTCTGTCATAGGGAGAGTCGTAGTCCTGGCGAATCAATGAAAGTCGGGCTGCTGCCAGAGGATACGCTAAAAAAGAAGGGCCGCATCATGCGGCCCTTCCAGACTTGCGATTAGCTGATCTGACCTATTCGAAGCTTTGTACCAGGCGCACATAGTAGCCCCGACCGAACTGCCGATAGGTCGGTGGATCGGTTTTGGCGTTGAAGCCCAGATCGATGTACGGCGGAGCCTCGTCCGTGAGGTTCGTCACACCCGCAGAGATCCTGGTGCCAAAGTCGAACTCATAGTTGACAAAGAGGTCATGGTACAGCTGCGAATCGACCTTGTAATGGTAGTCCGAGAAAATTACGGCCACCGTGTCCAGTTCGCTTATGTACTCGCCCATGTAGCCGACGGACAAGTCGTTACGCTGCCATTGCACAGAGTAGTTGATCTTGTCCTCGGCGTATGCGCCGCCGTCCTGACCGGTCACGTTGGTGTAGCGACCCTGCAGTTCCTCTTCGTCAGCACCCGGAAACGGAGTCTTGGTGCGTTCGATCAGGTGCGACCACAGTAAGGCCAGCTCCCACTGCCCGATATCGGTATCAAGGCTGTATCTCGCCTCGAAATCCACTCCCCGAGCGCCCTGCTCGGCAACGTTCAGGCTGGTATCAATGACGTTGTCGATGTCGTAGGTCGGAGTACGCGTGACCAGAGCACATGACGCAGGATTCTGCGCGATGTAGCAGTCATCAAGTATGAACTGAACACCGAGAGAACTGATGCCTTCCTCGATATCGACCTGCCAGTAGTCAAGAGTCATGGACGTATCGGCGTTGGCACCGAAAATGTCCGGGGTCCATACGATACCGGCCGTGAAGGTCTCTCCACTTTCGGGTTTCAGGTCCGGATTGCCGCCAACCTGTGCCAGTAACTGGCTGTCAGTCTGTATGCCGACCTGCGCACATCCCGGTGGCAACGATTCGCCAGGTTCGGGAATGCAGGGATCGGTGTAGGTCGGGAAGCTGTCCACCAGCCCGCCGAACAGATTTGAGATCGTCGGAGCACGGAATACGGTACCCGCCGTTCCGCGGAACTTCAGACTGTCGATAGCCCGGAACTCAGCGCCGACCTGCCAGGTCGTGTCGCCGTCAAAAGCGTCATAGTCGTCGTAACGCACGCCGCCCTTGAGATTCAGGGTTTGCACGCCATTGTCCATTATCGGCACCAGGAATTCGCCGTAGACGCTGTTGTTGGTGAGCGAACCGTTCGTCCCTGCACCGACATTACCGGTTACGGCGCCAATCGTTTTGGCGGAGTCCGGCGTGTATTCGAAGTCCTGCTTCCAGTAGCTGTAACCCGCAGCCCAGCCGATGGAGCCGGCCGGCAGGTCGAACACCTCACCACTGAGGCCGAAGCCGGCGATGTCCTGATTCGTGATGAACGTATCGACCGTGTCCAGCTTGACGTAGTTGATCATGTCCTGAGTCAGCGAGGTAACCGTCGGCTGACCGGCCGCATTGACCGAACCACCACCGAACAGGTTCAACGGCACGCAGCCCTCGATCAGAGTGCTCGGGTCGTTGATGTCGGAATAGCATTCCGGGCGACCGTCGTTGTCGAGATCCGCTGATGGGCCCAGTGCGTTGAACAACCGCACGCCAGAGAACTGGCCAAAGTCATGGTCTATGCGCTGGCGATAGCCTTTGTTGTAGAACACGTCCCAGTCAATCTCATTGAAGGAGCCTTCGAGGCCTGCCACCACCTGGAACTGCTGGACATCCTGCTCAAAGCGGCGGTTGGTCTCAATCATGCGTCGTCGAGGCGTCACCAGCGGCTCATAGACCAGGGGCTGCGCCGGATTGTTCGTTGCGTTATAGAGATCGACAGCCTGACGCAGGTAATAGTTGTCCTCCGAAACTCCCTCGTAAGGCGTACCGTTGAAGTTGCCCCGATACATGGGGTCGCCGCCTGTGAACGGCAGCGGCGCCAGGAACTGCTCGGATTCACGCAGATTGCCGCGAATCTCGGCGTTGAAGCGCACGGTTTCGGACAGGTCGAAGTGACCTTCCGCAAACAGATTAGTCCTCGTGTACGGCGTCTGGATGTAGTTAACGGGCGCGTAGTTATAGGTTCGGCCATCGTGCGGCGCCATGAGGCCGGCCTCGTAAGGAGCCGATGCCGGTGAGCCGACCATGAACAGGCCCTGGTTCATGAATGACAGGCGGCTTTCAGGAATGCGCGAAGAGCCGATCGGATAGCAACCGCCGGTTGCGGTGCCGTCGAATGGTGCCGCCACCTGGTTCTCGCAGCCGGTTGGATAGATGTAATAGGAATCCTGGAAGAAATCCCACGGCGCATCGGACTGGAAGGCATGTTCCTGGTCCACGAATTCGGCACCAAAAACGAAATTACCCCGGTCAAACTGCTTACCCGCGATCAGTCCGATTGAATGCTGAGCGCCCGACTTCATATCGAAGAAGTCGGCTGTCTGTGCATTCACCTCAATACCGTCGAAATCCCGGCGCGTGATGATATTGACCACACCGGCAACCGCGTCTGCGCCATAAACGGCCGAAGCGCCGTCTTTCAGTATTTCCACACGCTCGATCATCGTTGACGGAATCGTCTGGTAGTCGCCTCCGTCAACCACGCGCTGGCCGTTAACGAGGGTCAAAGTACGATCCGGTCCCATGCCACGCAGATCAATCTGGACTGACCCATTGCCGCCATTGTTGGTCGTCGTACCAATCGGCGATCCGGACATGGAAGGCATTTTCTGAATGATGTTACCGACGTCGGTAATACCGGTCGCCAGGATCGCATCGCGCTGAAGGACGGTCACGGGGCTTGCACTGTCGAGGTCGGCACGCTTGATGCGCGATCCCGTGACGGTGATTTCTTCGATCTGGTCTGCCTCGGGAGCATCCTGCGCGTAGGCTGAGGACAGAGCCCCCACGCCCAGCGAAGAAGCGCCGGAAAGCAGGGCAAGTCTTACGGCTTGCCGTAAAGCAGAATTTTTAGACATTTCAAATTCCCCCCCTTATTAGAGAATTTGTTGTGGTTCGGCGGTTGCCGGATCGGGCGATGCCCGCTGTTCTTTTTGCTGTTTGTCGGTTCCCTGACAATGAATGCGGCCATACGGCATAGCATGCACGGCAGGAGGTGGCCGGATTATAGACATACTTTCTGCCGATATGAAACCGCCTATTGCCATAAAACAACGGGCCAACCGGCACACAGAGCAGTTCACACCGTCTTTCCAGCGGTTTTTAGCAGAATTGGAGGAGATTTGTGGCGGTTTGACGACAAGGCTGACGGCTTTCTGGGCGTTGCCGCCTCACTGGGTGAAGCTGGACGCCTCACCAGGCCGCCTTTCCCGACTTGCCGAGGAGGCCGGACCGCACTGTAAAATCGATGTATCAGAAGTAGAGCTGAGTCCGGAGCTGAAAATGGCTGAAGAATACCCTCCGATCGGAAGCTGGTACCGCCATGCCGACGGAAGCCTTTTCGAGGTCGTGGCCGTCGACGAGGGCGACGCCACGATAGAGCTGCAACATTATGACGGCACGATCGACGAGATCGACCGGGACAACTGGGGCGGACTCCTCATCGAGTCTGTGGGCGCCCCGGAAGACTGGTCGGGCGCCGTGGATATGGATCCTGAGGATTCGGATGGCTCTCGGCAGTCCGGCATGCCAGCCGGCTGGCACGATCCGCTGGAATTTGTGGACCGGGCGGAATAAGGCCGGCCGCGGAGCAGGCGCTCCACATCGCCCCCGCCCCTTAAACCTCATTCGTCGCAGACTGGCCTGATCTGCGCGGATAGCGTAGGTTGCCTGCTGGCTGGGCGGGGGTTCCCGGCGACTCCGGGTTCTGCATGACGAAAACACCAATCCTTCAATCCAAACTGTTCTGGGTCGGCGTCCTTTATTACGCGGAGGGTTTTCCACTCGGCGTCTTCTACGAAATCCTGCCCGTGCATTTCCGCATGCAGGGCATAGACCTGGCCGATATCGGTTTCTTGAGCCTCTTGGGCCTCACCTGGAGCATCAAGTTCCTGTGGGCGCCCGCGGTAGACCGCTACCGGCGGCATCGAACGTGGATGCTGCTCGTCGATCTCGGCATGGCCGCGGTCATGCTGACGCTCGCGGTCCATTCCGATTTCGGAAGCTGGATGTGGTTCGCGATCGCGCTCTTTACCCTGTTGTCGGCTACTAATGACGTTGCGATCGACGGTTATACGGTCGAATTCCTGGACAAGCGCGAGTACGGTCTCGCAAACGGAGTCCGCATTGGCCTCTACCGGGTGGGCCTGCTCGCGGCCGGCGCCCTGCTATGGGCCGAGCCGATCATCGGCTGGTCCGGCGTATACCTCTGCTCGGCGGTTATCCTCGTGCTGATGGGGATTGCCTGCAGGATGGCGCCCGAAGAACCGCCGCCACAGAGGACACTGGACGCCAGCGGAAAGAACTCCGGCCTGACCGCGGCCGGCGAACTGAAACTCCTCGTTCGCCAGCCGCTTGTCATGACGCCGGCGCTGCTGTTGATTGCGGGCCTGATCCTGTTTGCGCTAGGAGGGCCGCTGCGGCAGATGGGGATGACGGGGGCGGCAAGCGCCGTGCCGGCCCTGTCGATAACACTTCTGGCCCTGGCGCTGCTTGTCGGGATCATCAATCGGCGCCGCGGATTGCTGTTCGACCGCGCACAGTTTGCCGGCGGACCGGTTCTCGGGGCATTTCTGCAGATGTCGGTGCGAAAGTACTTCTTTCCGGTACTTCTGTTCATCCTTACCTTCAAACTCGCCGACCAGACGCTCGGCTTCATGATCAAGCCGTTCTGGGTGGACGCCGGGTTCAGCGCCAGGCAGATCGGAGTGGTCTC
>JBBDSK010000268.1:0-15261 GCA_040904985.1 Woeseia sp.
CCCGCAGGCAAGCTCCGCACACTTGTGCAGAGCTTCCCTAGTGCATCCCTAGTGCGCAGACTCCTCCCGAACAGCCTGGTGAAAAATCGCCAAAGGCTGGCCGAACGGAAGTCTCGCGACATGAACCGGCGACTCCCCGGCGGCGGCGAGTTCGTTGATCCAATCGGCAGTGACTGCCAGCTCGTCCACGAAATCGGGGAAAAGGGCGATTTCGCCGAAGGGCTGGGTGAAATCCTCGAAATGAACGGGATATACCTGGCGCGCACCCGTTCGAGACACAGTCTCATTCCAGTACCCGGAGACGTATTCGCGCCCCAGCCCGGCCAGTCCGGCGACGCCGAGCATGACGACATCGGCACTCATAGCCGCGAGGCCGTTCTCCACGTAGCCTCCGCTGCCCTGGATCAGTGCAGTGCCCTCCGGGTGACTGATTAGTACCGACCACGTTCCGCCTTCTCGCCATTCGCTTATTCGCGCCGGCTGCCGCAGCGGCGCTTCGATGTTGCCGGCAAACGGCAGCGTTCCGCCGAGGCCGATGGGCGCGTGACGTGACGCAACAAGAGTGATTGTGAAGTTGCCGAACTGGCGCGTTTCGCCGCTCGCCAGAATCTGGTACTGGTTTACGGGCACATCGGCGCCGCGAGCGATGTTGGCGGTGGACTCGGACCCGAGCACGACCGCTGAAGTTCGATTCGCTACATGTCCCGCATCCATTGCGTGGTCGTAATGCGAGTGCAACGGGATGATCGCCGCCAGGCGGTCCATGCGGAAGCGCGCCAGCGCGTAATTAATCGTGTCCATGTCGGACCATACAGGACGCTGGGTGATGATATCCATAATGTCCGGCCTGGAGAACGTGCCGTCAGTCAAAATTTGCGTTTCGCCGTCATCGAACAGCAGTGTCGTGATACCGAGCCAGGTAACGGTAACGCTGCCCCCCGCGTCAGCGGCTGGAGTAGCGACAGGCCAGCCGATGTCGGTAACGGCCGTTCGTTCCTGCCAGCCCCGGACCAGGAGCGCAACAGTCGTCACCACAAGTAAAAGAAGGGCCGAGCAAGCCACGACGAGCCACGGGCGCCAGCTCCTCAGCACTGGGTAAAACCGGCAGGCTGGCGCCGCTGCAAACGGTTCACTGTCCTGCAGCTATCCGTGCCAGATGCGCGGCAACGGGCGCGAGGTAGTTGCCGAGCGCATAGCCGATCAGCGCCATCAATATGGATACCGGTACCAGGCTTGGCCTGTGAAACGCCGCAACAATGGGCGCCGAAGCGGCAGCGCCGATATTGGCAGCGGACGCGATGGCTGCGCTGTGAACGTCGACTTTAAATATCTTTGCGCCTGCTACGCAGAACGCGCCGTGGATTGCTATCCAGATGAATGCGCCGAGAAGAAATGCAGGCGCCTGCGCAAGTCCTTCGATGGAGGCCCTGGCTCCCATTCCGGCCACAAAAATATAGATCATCGCCGTGCCGAGCGCCGTCGCGTTCGGCAGCCGGGAAATTCGAGTGGTGGAAAGAGCGAGCGATATCGTAGTCAGGAGCAAAATGCGCCAGGTGGATTCGTTGAGGACGCTCTCGAGCGCCGGAAGTTGCTCCTGCATTGCCGCGAATATCGCGGCTGCCAGAATGGTTGCAATCCAGGTGACACCAATAGCGATGGCGGCAAGGTACAGGTAATCCCTCATTTCAGGCGTACGTTCGGTACCCAGCGTTACTTCGGCAGCGGAATCCATCAATTTGAGGCGGTCCTCCGCGACGCCGGTCCACTTGTTGAAGCGGTCTGCGATGTTCTTCGAGGCCAGAAGAATCGGCAGCCAGACAAGGTAGATGACGTTATCGGCAATGACCGCCAGGCCGAACTGTTCCGGGGAGGTATTGAGCATTTCGCTGGCGGCCGCCATGTTGCCGGTGCCGCCGATCCAGCTCCCCGCGAGCGCGCCAAAGCCGGTCCAGGCGTCAGGTGCGAGCCAGCGGTGCACGATCAAATAAGACACCACGGCGCCGACCACTACGCCTGCAGTTCCCATCAGCATCACCAGTACGCCCTTGCCCATGATCCTGACGGCGGCCGGCACGTCTACCTTGATCAGCATCAACACGATGAAGGCCGGCAAGACGAAATCGCTCAAGCCGGAGTAGACAGGCGAACCGGTGCTCGGGATGACGCCGAAGTTGTTGAGGAATACCGGCGTTGCATAAATGAACAGAAGCGGCGGGACGTACTGGAAGAGCTTCCACTGCGTAACCTGATCGATGACGAACCAGAACGCGGCGACTGCGCAAAGTACGGCGAGTACTCCCCCCGGAGAGCTGATCCAGATATTTTCCATTATTCTTACCGAGCTCGAATTTGCATCGATTATAGCGATGAAATGTGCCTATCTTCGGCCGGACGCCTTTTGGCAGACGCCTACGAAAAGCTGAGCTGTGCGTGGAAGTCCTTGCGTGACCCCTCGTCCGTGAGAACCGCCGAGCCAACGGTGAGCCAGACGGCGTCCCAGTCCTTGATCTTGCAAGGCCCGAACACGAATTTGGCGATGTAGCTGTCAAGGTCGCGAACGTGCATGACATTCCTGGATTTAGGGGTGGCAAGCTGCACCGAGCCGGTAAAGACGACGAGGCTCGCCACGGGCACGTCGGGGACAACGTTCTCCAGCGCGCGCGCGCGGCCGGCGTTCTGAATGGCTGGATTCAGGAATTTCTGCTGATGCGCGCCATCGACATTCTTCCACTGCGGGTCGTCGTCATCGCCAAAGACAGTACCATTGCAATGCTTGGCCCGGATGCAAAGAATGCCCCCCGAGGTGAGTACGGCATAATCGATGCGGGTAAGGCCGCCGTAGGCTCCTGGGATGATGACATCTTCCAGGATGTCGCGGCTTCGGCGGCCGAGTATTTTCAACAAGCGCCTCCGGCCCTTTCTTTCACCGATATAACGCGTGATTCTCGCTGCCGAGGCGCGCAAGAGGAGTGCCAGTATCAGAATGCAGGCTATGGCAATAATGGCGGCCGCGACATCGAAGTTCGCCAGACCTGTGGCAGTGTCTGCGGCGCCCGACTGTCCTGCCAGCGTCCGGGCCGTCGCCCAGGCCGGTGCCGCAGTCGCGAGGAGGGCAGGTAAGCGGATGAGTTTCCTGTTTTTTCGGCGAATCATCCTGCGAGGTTAGTAGTGTCTGGCATGGATCACATCGTAGTCCGTCACGTTTTCGATTTCCACCGCTCGTGGTGCCGTCATGCGGGGCAGGCGAGGTAATAGCCGTCGACTTTTGCCAGGCGAATGGCAGTGTCGTACGCTTTCTGCAGGTTTTCGACCGTGAGTACCTCGGCCTTCGGCCCATCGGCGACGATAGTGCCTGCGCGAATGAGGATGACCCGCTCGACTTCCGGAGGAATCTCGTTGAGCTGGTGGGTAACCAGCACAATGTTTTTTCCCTCCGTAACAAGCTGTCGCATCCGCGACAGAAAGTCGAAGCTGGCCGTCAGGTCAAGCCCCGCCATCGGCTCGTCCAGAATAAGGGTGTCCGGTTCATGAACCAGTGCACGGCCGAGCAGGCATCGCCGCTGCTGGCCCGTCGACATATTCCTGAGCGGCGTCGCAGCCAAATCGTCAATGCCGAGCGAAGCCATTACGGTTCCTGCCCTGGCTTTTTGGGCGGGGGTAATCCTCCTGGCGAGCGCGCCATGAGTGCCGATGCTCGAGAGGTAGCCGGACAGCACGACGTCGAATGCTGTCGTCGAGTCGCGATATCGTGTTTGCAGGTCGTGCGAAACAATCCCGATATGCGAGCGAAGCTCCCATACGTTCCATCTGCTGCGGCCAAGAATCCGCACCCGGGAAGAACGGTCCGCAACCGGGTATAACTCGCGGTTAATCACCTTCAGAAGCGTCGTTTTGCCTGACCCGTTCGGCCCAAGTATTGCGACCTGCTCGTGCTGCTTGATCTCCAGTGAAAGGCCGTTGAAGACGCGGGTACTGCCCCGAAAAATGGTCGCGTTGCGAATGTCGAGCAACGGAACGTCACTTGTTGAACGCGGGGCAGTCACGGAACGGGCCTCTACAGCTCGCGCGACAATCGCGCCGGTTTCCACTTTCGGTGCGCTTCATACGCGGGCCTGGGGTCGCCCGCATGGTCCTCGTCATCCAGCCGTTCGGCTAGCCATTGAAACCATTCGAAGGCGTAAGGCTCGCCCATTTCCGCGCGCAGCGTGCTGATCCACGGCTCCAGCTTCCGCCAGAGGATGACGGCGCTTGAACCGACCAGGTTGTTGACAACCATGAACGGCACGATGCGCTGGAACGTCATCACGCCGATATTCTCCATCGTGGTGCCGATCAGCATTGCGGATTTTTCCAGTTCCGCATCCGCGCTGCGAACGTCGCCGGCGCTCATGTTGTCCGGCATCTGCAGGATGGCGAGGTATGCTTCGGCGAAGCGGGGGCTGCCGAAGAACCGCAACAGCTCGATCGCCGCCATTTCCCTCCGCTGCTGACGAAACTGGCGCGTCTGGAGCATGGCAAACAGCAAACCACCGATCACAATCACTACGCCGATGATTTCCGCCATGTTGGCGAGCATTGATAAATCGGTCATGACCCGCATGGTTCCTCGTTCGCTCCGTCGACAGGGAGGCAATAGTACTCGATACCGCCCTGCACCTGCTGCAGCTTCCAGCGACTCCACCGAAACACCGACGCTCAGCGCCTCACGGAAAAGCTGCGAAGCCGTCTGACGGGCGGCATATCCGACTGTGCCGTTGTTCCATTCTCTCTTTTCCAGGCGGCCATGACCTGTCCCGCTGCCAGGCGTGGCCCATTTGCTTTACACTCCTCGGCTGATGACCGGCTTACCTGGGGGCATTAAATGCGGAAGGCGAACCACGAACCAGCGGCGAGTACGAGGCGTCTGTTGTGCTGCTTGTTTTGTCTCGCCGGCGCGCTCGCCGCCTGTCAGCCGGATCCGACGGATGATGCTGGTGCAGATGCTGCCGCGCAACGCAACGTCGACGCGATGTCCCGAGAGCATGTTGATGACAGCGGAACGCCTGCTGCCGGCGCAGGCATCGCGCCCGCAAGTGCCGTCGTGGCCGAGACACTTCCCTACGCCGAAGTCGATGACGAACTCGTTTACGGCCATTTCGTCTTTCCGGCCGACATGGTCGATCCGCTGCCGGGCCTGATCGTGGTGCACGAGTGGTGGGGATTGAACGACGGTGTCCGGGCGATGGCGGACAGGTTGGCCGGCGAAGGCTATATCGTACTGGCGGTGGATCTCTTCGGCGGCAAAACTGCTGAGCACTCGCCGGATGCCCGGGAACTGATGCTGTCGGCCCTGCAGAACCCGCAGCTCGCAAATGAAAACCTGCTTCAGGCTTATGAGTTCATCAGGGATACGGGAGGTGCGCCGAAAATCGCTGCCCTCGGCTGGTGTTTCGGCGGTGCATGGGCGCTTAACACGGCATTGCTATTGCCAGACGACCTGGATGCCGCGGTCATCTACTACGGTCAGGTTCCAGATAACGAAGAACGCCTCGCACCCCTCAACGTACCGATCCTGGGTCATTTCGGAGAGGACGATCGCGGTATACCCGTAAACTCCGTCAGGGCCTTCGAGCAGGCGCTGGAGAATCTGGGCAAGGAGCATCGGATCGAGATTTACCCCGGCGCAGGACACGCGTTCGCCAATCCCAGCGGCAACAACTACCGACCGGAGATTGCGCAGCAAGCCTGGATTACGACGCGCCAGTTCCTGCGCGAGCACCTCAATCCCGCCGTGCGGAACTGACCCCTGGCTCGCAGGATAGCTCGACATCCAGCGGCTTCGCCACGTAAACGGTTTGTTGCTCCGCACCCTTGCTGCAGCGTAAGGAAGCCTGGGCGGAAAGGGCGCCACCGTAGGTTACCACCGGCGGGTTCCCGGACAGCGCCACGCCGCCTGCCTGCATGGCGGTACCGGAACCTTCTTCGCGTGCGTCGATCACACAGAACTCACGAAGCACAACAGGCGCAATTTGCTCTGCGGGAACGTGCAGCTGGATTTGCAGGTCCGGGCTCTCGTGCAAACGGTGTTTGGAGAGTGAAGTCCGCGTGTCGGCCACGCTCAGGAACAGGGACTCCGCTTCCCAGTCGTCGTCGCAGCGCGCTTCCAGCTGGAACGCGTATTCCAGCGACGGCAGGTTGAAGAAGTGCCGACCAACGGGTTGCGGTGAGACACTTACTGACGGCGAGTCCGCGGTAACGGTCAGGGTATGAGTTCCTGTACGCTCCGCTACGGCAATGCCGAGCGGGAAAACCGCCAGAGAAAAAATCACGTTTCGGAGCATCATGTGCAACTAGGCTACGGCAAGGCCGGAAAAAAACAAGTTTTCCGGATCGAAGGCGCGGCGACTGCCATGCGCGGCCCGGGCAGGTATTGCCTGCCGTGCCCTGCTGGTACGCCTCCATGAAAGGCCTGGCTGGATTGACTTACAAGATGGCGCGCCGCGTCGTTGTGGCAATCGTCGGTTTTACGGTATTGCTCCTCGGCGTCATCATGATTGTCACCCCGGGACCGGCCCTGCTTCTGATCCCGGGCGGCCTGGCAATTCTGGGAATCGAGTTTGCCTGGGCCAGGCATTGGCTGAAAAAGGCGCGCCGGACGATTAGCGACCAGGCAGCCAAAAATCAGGCCGCGCGCGCGGAGCGCCACAGAAAGAAATACGGGAACCCCGAAAACCAGTGATCGTCTACTATCCGCCGAGCATTGGCTGAAAGCGAAAAAAGAGAGGAGCCGGAGCAAGCCTGAGCTTGAGTTCTTCAGCGGACCGTTCCGACACGGAGCGGGCCCCGGCTCCCCGGATCAACGGCAAAGGGGGAGTTTGCCGCCGGACCATCCAGGGTCCTTTCAACAGGTATCCTTACCTGAGTCCTCCGGGCCGCGAAGCTCAGACTTTCGGGGGAGAGTCGTCCGAGGTACTGAGGCCCGGTTGTCTTCGGCGTCTTTCAGAGGCCGCCAACCAGCGAAGTGCGGCCCAGAAGGCGAATATCAAGATCGAGCTTGGTCGCGGCAACGACTCTTTCCGCGGCGCTGGCCGCTGATTCCGCCATAGCGCGCTGCGCCTGCTCGAGCTTCCATTCGGTCATTCCAGTCGTTGCGAGCGATGCCGACGTGCTATCGGCCGGAGTCTGGTCTGCTCTTTCCTCGGCAAGGGCGGCTGCCGTGAGGCTCGAGCCTGCGAACATCAGTAAGGCGAGCCAGATTCTGTAAGTAGTGGTTTTCATGTTCTGATCCTTTTAGTTTCCGGCAGCCTCCAATGGCGACCGCGACTTCACTATTTGGTACTGTTGTGATGCCTCTATTGCAGGACTCGTGCCAACCTAATAAACCGTTACAAAACAATTATCTACTCCAAAATTCGGTGTCACGGAATTTCGTAATACACGGAAAGTCGTGGGATTTTTGACGGAAAACCGTGTACACTGCCACCGGTGACTGCAAATGACTACCAGTGGCTTTTCCGCAAAGCGCCTGTGATGGCCACCTCCATAGGCCGCGACGGGCATTACCTCGATGTCAATGACGCGTTTCTCGGACGCCTCGGCTATACCCGGGAGGAAATGGTGGGGCGCCGGCCGGCGGAATTCGCGACCGAGGAAAGCGTCCAGCGCATCGAGAAAGAGCTGATGCCGACTTTGCGCAGGACCGGCAAGTTGGAAATGAAGCCCATTGCCTTCAAAACGCGCGACGGCGAGGTCGTTAACTGCCTGACCAACTCGGTCGTTGAACACAATCCGCAAGGCACCTTCGTTCGTACGATAGCCATCTACCGGGAGGTGGCGGACCAGGCCCGCGCCGACTGGCAATATCGCCAGCTCTATCGCTCCACGCCTGCGATGCTGCACACCGTGGATGCCGAAGGACGCATCCTGACCGTTACCGATCACTGGCTGCAGAAGATGGGCTATGCCCGCGAGGAAGTGGTTGGCCGGTCCATCGCGGATTTTTTCAGCAGCAGCGAGCGCAAGCATTATGCCGGTGAACGTCTGAAGGAGCTGATCAGTAGCGGCGAATTCACCAACGAAGAGCGACACCTCGTTACCCGCGGCGGAAAGGTTATCGATTTGCTGCAGTCCGCTATTTCGGAGAAAGACTCCGGAGGGCGCGTCTGCCGGATGCTCGTGGCTTCAAAGGACGTCACTGAACGGAATCGGGCTGAACGCGCCCTGCGCAACGCTTTGGCAGAAAACGCCCGGCTGCGCGAGGAGCTGGAGCGGGAACGGGATTACCTTCGCGAAGAAGTCAACGTCGCCATGAACTTCGGCCGGATCGTGGGCCGGAGCCCGGCCCTGAAGCACATGCTGGCGCAGGTTGAGGCGGTCGCCCAGACGCCTGCAAGCGTTCTGGTGCTGGGGGAGTCAGGCGTCGGGAAGGAACTCGTTGCGCGCGCGATTCATGCCAGCAGCCCCCGGGCGGAGGGGCCGCTGGTCAAGGTCAATTGCGCGTCGATTCCCAAAGAACTGTTCGAGAGCGAGTTTTTCGGGCACGTGAAAGGCGCCTTTACCGGCGCTCACCGCGACAGGGTCGGCCGTTTTCAGCTGGCCGATGGCGGCACCCTTTTCCTCGACGAGATAGGCGAAATTCCCCTGGATCTGCAGGGGAAACTGCTTCGAGTGCTGCAGGAGAGCGAGTTCGAAAGAGTAGGCGATGACGTCACCACCACAGTCAACGTGCGGGTAATCGCTGCGACGAACCGAAATCTCGAGCAACAGGTTGTTGACGGTACGTTCCGCCAGGATCTCTTTTACCGTCTTAGCGTGTTCCCCATCGACGTACCTCCGCTTCGCAAAAGAAGGGAGGACGTTGTCCAGCTTGCTCAGCATTTCCTCGAGGTGACCTGCAAGGACTTCGGGCGAGCGCCGATGAAGCTGACCCGCCGCCAGGTCCAGTCGATCAATGGCTACGACTGGCCCGGGAACGTCAGGGAATTAAAAAACGTCATTGAAAGGGCGGTGATATTGTCCCAGGGATCCGTCCTCCGCCTCGACCTGTCATTGCCCGAATCATCGGCCAGCCCCGGATCGCCAGGGGGTAAGCAGGGTGCGGCGTGCGAAACCGAGCCGCGAGGGGATGTCGTCCTGACTGAAAAAGAGTTCAAAGACCTGCAGAAAAAGAACATCCTCGCGGCCCTGAAGCAGGCTGACTGGAAGGTTTCAGGCAAGTCGGGCGCCGCCGAGCTGCTCGGCATACGGCCGACCACGCTGACCGACCGCATGCGGTCCCTCGGTATCCGGAGGCCGGTCGGGGCTAGCGCCTGACGGCGTCACGATGCAGCAGCGACGCGACGTATCCGCGCCTGATTCAGTTCATTCGTTATAATCCGGGCGATGGCGAACCTGATTACACTGGCCCGGCTGCTTTTGCTGATTGTGGTCGTGTTTATTGCCTATCAGCCATACTCGTGGTGGCACTTCGTCAATGTGGCATTGCTCATTGTCGTGTTTGTCAGCGATGGCATAGACGGCTATGTAGCGCGCAAGCGCAACGAAACAAGCGTCTTTGGCGCAATGTTCGACATTGCCAGCGACAGAATGACCGAGCTCACCATCTGGATCGTGCTGGTTGACCTGAACATAGTGGCGGTCTGGGTGCCGCTGGTGTTCATCATTCGTGGCACAATCGTAGATACGATCCGGGCAAGCCAGGTCACGACGGAAAAGAATACTCCCTTTTCCATGCTGGAAACCCCGCTGGGAAGTTGGCTGGTTGCCGGCAAGTTCATGCGTGCCTTCTATGCGGCCCTGAAGGCAACGACATTTTGCTGGCTGCTGCTTATTCAGCCGCTTCCTGTCCTGTGGCCGGAGCTCTTTACCGAGTGGATGAGCACTTTTCGGGCCATCGGCGATGTTCTCGTTTATGCTTCGGTCTTGACATGCTTGGCCCGCGGCCTTCCGGTGGTATGGGAGTTCGCCTACCAGGAAAGGGACAGCTTCGCTCCCAGGCGAGTGAAATCGGGATGATAAATGCGGCTGGCACTATTCGACGTCGACGGAACACTGGTAACAGGAAAAAGCACCGAGAAAAGATTCATCGCCTGGCTGTTCCGGCACGGTCACCTGGGCCCTCGCCAGCTGCTCTCGGCCGCCTGGTTTGTCCTGCGCTGGTTTCCGGTCTACGGACAGCACGTTTTTCGCAAAAACAAGGCCTACCTCAACGGGCTTGACATATCGCTTATAGCCGGCGAGGCGAGGCGGTTTGCGGAAGCCCTTCCGGAAAGCGAGTGGATTCCGCCCGCGGTTGATGCTCTTCGGCGGCACCAGGACAGGGGCCACACCGTGGTACTCATGTCCGGCAGCCTGCAGCCCATCGTGGAGACGCTGGCACGCCGCTTCGGCGCCGACGGCTTTCGGGGGGCCGAATGCAGGGTCCAGGATGGGACGTTCACTGCTTCGCCACCTCTACGCCATCCTTTCCATTACGAAAAGGCCGAGACGCTGGTGTCTATTTGTGAGGAATTTCGCGTTGCAGCAGGAGACGTTTGTGCCTATGCTGACTCACACTTCGATATACCCATGCTGAGCGCGGTCGGGCAGCCTGTAGCTGTCTGCCCGGACAGCAAACTTGCAGCGTGGGCTACATCGAAAAAACATAAAATACTGACATAAATACAACCAGGCTGATCAGGAGTGGGGTGTGCCTCGATCATCGAAATTTCTTTTATGGGTTATGTTTTTACCTGTTGCAGCGCTGGCGCAGACGGCCTTGCCGACAGGCGTGAAGAATGTGCTCAATCACAGGCAGCTGCCGGAGCAGAGCCTTAGCATCTATGTCGAGAATGTCCGGACCGGTGAGCCGCTCCTGGTATGGAACGAGAACGAACCGCGTAATCCTGCTTCCGTCGTCAAGCTCCTGACAACCCTCGTGGCTCTCGAGACACTCGGTCCGTCCTTTACCTGGAAGACCGATTTCTACATCAACGGCGAGATCCGTGACGAGGACCTGCACGGAGACCTCCTTCTGAAGGGCTACGGCGACCCCTACCTGACGACAGAGCGCCTGTGGACAATGCTGCACGCGGTAAGAGACAGCGGCATTCGCCGGATCACCGGTAATCTGCTTCTCGACGACAGCTATTTTCAGGTTGCCGACCACGATCCCGCTGCGTTCGATAATTCGCCGCTGCGCGCCTACAACGTCGCGCCCAATGCCCTCCTCATGAACTTCAAGGTGGTGCGTTATAACTTCGCGCCGGCCGCCGCCGGAGGCTCGGTGAACGTCAGCCTGCATCCGGAACTGGAAAATCTCCAGGTCGTCAACCGCCTTTCGCTGACCAATGGCCGCTGTGGGGGCTACCAGCGGGGTATCACCATCACTCCCTCCGGGAACGTGGATGAAATGATATTCAGCGGTAATTTTCCTAGCGGATGCGCTTCCTATTCGATGAACCGCACTGCATTGAGCCACAATGACTTTGCCTACGGCCTTGTGAAAGCACTGTGGAACGAGATGGGAGGCGAACTCTCCGGTGGCTGGCAAAACGCAACTGCTCCGGAGCATGTGGCGCCGTACGCAAGCTTCAACTCGCTTCCGCTGGGCGAAATCATCAGCAGGGTCAACAAGTACAGCAATAATGTAATGGCCCGCCAGTTGCTTTATACCCTTGCCGCAGAGAAATACGGGACTCCGGCGACGGAGGAAAACGGCCGCCAGGCGATCGTGGATTGGCTTTCGGACAACAAGCTCGGCTCGGAAAGTCTGAGATTTGTGAATGGCGCCGGTCTGTCGCGCGATGCCCGCATGACCGCAGGCCACATGGGCGCCTTGCTGCGGTATGCATTTGCCAGCCGCTATATGCCGGAATTTGTTTCATCGATGTCTTTGTCCGGACTGGACGGCACGCTCTCGAGACGTTTTCGCGATGAAGCCCTGACCGGGATGGCGCACATCAAGACGGGGTCCCTCGATGACGTCACCGCAATCGCGGGATATCTGCAGGCTCGTTCAGGAGAGCGGTATATCGTGGTCTCGATGCAGAATCACAGGGATGTGCATCGCGGCTCAGGGCAGGAAGTGCAGGAGGCTCTTATGCGATGGCTGTTCGAGCAATAGCCCGAGCGACGGAATGATGCGTCTGACCGTAGCGCTGGCGTTTTTTGCTGCGTTGCTGCCGCAGTCGGTAAACGCGGAAACAGCATACGTGACCGATCAGCTTCGCCTTGGCCTGCACCGGGCGGAGGATACGAGCGACCGGGCGTTTCGCACCCTGCAAAGCGGCCAGCAACTCGAAATCGTTTCGCAGACAAGAAACTACGCGCAAGTTCGCCTGCCGGACGGTACTGCCGGTTACGTGAAGGCGGCCTATCTTGTCACGGACAAGCCAGCGGCACTCATCGTTGCCGAAATGCGGTCAGAGAACCAAAGGTTGCAAGGGGAGCTGGAGGCTAAGATCGCCCAGTTCGCCGGGCCTGCAGCCACGATCAGCGCGCTGGAGCAACAGGTTGCAGAACAGAATGCGACGATCGAAGAGAACGCTTTGCGCGTCGCGGAACTCGCCGCGCAAAATGAACACCTCGGCAGCCGGCAGGAGCAATACAAGAACAGTCTGCCGGTCAGCTGGGTTCTGGGTGCAACGAGCATTTGCCTGCTGGCAGGATTTCTGGGCGGTATGTGGTGGATCGATCACCGCAGCCGCAAGCGGCACGGTGGCTTTCGCATCTAGCAGACTGTCGGACTTAGGGGATCGTAGCGAGACGGTGGGAAATCGAGTCCAGTTTGGAGATCGTTTGAGGAGAATAGCCAGCTATTTGACGAAAAGGATCTTCAAAGTGGGCCGATTTCCCGCCGTCGCACGACTGCAGGGATGCAGGAGGTAGAGCAACGCATGGAGCAGTTGCCGAGTAGATCAGTCCTGAGTCCGACTGGCAGCTCGCATTATTCATGAACGTTAGACGGTGGTGGTAAGCGGAGCCCCGCAACCGCGGCTCCGCTGTGCGGTTGGCTGGCGTTCATGAATATGCGAGCTAGGCACTTGAGTTAAGGCCATGGCCGGCTCTGCTGCGGTTCCGGCCTCGCCGTTGTCCGAGACTTAATGCTTAACGAAGTGTCATTCCATCCGGGCGCCAGCCAGCGACGCTATCTCTGGTTTGCCATCATACGGAAGCTGGCGCCTTCATCCTTGACGTGTGTCGAGGCCAGATGCCGAATGTTCTCCACCTCCTGCATGATCAGCCGGGCTCGGGCGATCAGCTGCTCTCCTGCCACAGTCAGTCCCTCCAGGCTTTTCCCCTTGCGCACGAAGAGCTGCAGTCCGAGCTCCTCTTCCAGCAGCTTGAGCTGCTTGCTCACGCCCGGCTGAGATGTGTAAAGCCGCTCGGCGGCGGCCGTGATGTTGAGCCCGTTATCCACGATCGCGAGAAAGTATTTGAGTTGTTGTAATTTCATCCAACCACCACCGCTCTTTGTCGCTGACCAATCGGATAGACCAACAAGCCGCGAGTTGGTTTCAGAATTCTTGAATTCCCCCGTTCTGATGGCAGGGGTGCGGCTCCTGTCCCGCCGTTGCGCGGTCGCAACGGGCGGTTCCCGGCAGGTCCCGCGGCCGGATTTGCTATGATCCGGGTCTACCCGCGACTGCCCGCGGGTGGGCCAACAGAAGGGAATGAAAATGATCTACGACAGCATCCTGGACACGATCGGCAACACGCCGGTGATACGACTGAACCGGCTCGCGCCGTCCGGCATCGAGATGTACGTCAAGGTCGAGGCGTTCAATCCAATGGCTTCGGTCAAGGACCGGCTGGCGTTCGCAATCATCAACGACGCGGAGCAAAAGGGCCTTTTGAAGCCGGGCCAGACGGTCGTTGAAGCCACCTCCGGCAACACCGGCATTGCGCTTGCGATGGTTTGCGCCGCCAAAGGCTACGGATTCGTGGCCACGATGGCGGAGTCTTTTTCCATCGAGCGGCGAAAAATCATGAGAGGCCTGGGCGCGAAGGTGATCCTGACCCCGGCGGCCGAACGCGGAACGGGCATGGTGAGGCGTGCCGAGGAACTTGCGAAAAAACACGGATGGTTTCTGGCCCGCCAGTTCGAGAATCCGGCAAATCCGGAGTATCACCGCAATACTACGGGGCCCGAAATTCTCAAGGACTTCGCGGGACGTCGGCTGGATTACTGGGTTACCGGTTATGGCACCGGAGGCACGATGACCGGCGCGGGCGAGGTAATAAAGCTGGCCCGCCCCGAGGTCACCATTGTTGCAACAGAGCCAGCGGCGGCATCCCTTCTCGCCGGCAAGGAGTGGAGTCCGCACAAGATCCAGGGCTGGACCCCGGATTTCATCCCCGATGTATTGAATCGCGAGATATACGACGATCTTGTCCCGGTAACGGACGAGCGAGCCATCGAGATCTCCAGGCGCCTTGCCTGCGAAGAGGGTCTGTTCGTCGGCATTTCCTCCGGGGCGACGCTTGCTGCGGCGCTCGATGTCGCGGCCCGGGCGGCGAAGGGTTCGGTCATTCTTGCGATGCTTCCGGATACCGGGGAGCGTTACCTCAGTACGCCGCTGTTTGAGGGGATCAACGAGGGTTCTGACGACGAATGGCTGGCAGGCCTGTCTTAATTAACTGAATGGGAAGCAGAAAAAGTCAACAGACGGCGGCTGCCTGAGACGCGTATCACAGCGGGGCCGCCGCCGTCGTGGCAACCTCGGCCTCCCTCAATGCCTCTGCGGATCCGGCGAGGCCGGGTCCGGTTAGCGAGTCGGGAAGCAATGGTCGCCTATGACAGCGGAAGCGGAAAATCTTCTGACCGTGGGCGACGACCTGGCGGTGACCGTGCGTCTGCTGCAATCACTGCTGCCGGCGCCGCACACATTCTTCTATTACGATCTGACTCCCGCCTGCGTCTGGAGCAGTTCCGGCGCTGAAGATTTCGAACTCGATTTCGAGCTGGCAGGTCTGCCGTCGGACCAGCTCTCCGCCTCCGGCCCCGATACACTGTCTCGAACCCTGCCATCAGGGCGAAGGGCGCTTTTGCTGTTCCTGCGGGGCATTTCCGATGAGCGCGAGGGCGTGCTCGTTTCGCTGTGCGCCGGTGATGCCGCAGCGGCAACGCTTTGCAGTGAAAGCCATCCCGACATCCTTGCCCCGGCAGCGCGGATGTTGGGAGAGTGCCTGCGGCTCAGGCAGCAGGCGAGGGATGAGCGGGGGCGCGCGAACGAAGCCGAACAGGAACTGAAATTCGCGTACAGGATTGATGAAAAAATTCATGGCACAAGTCGAAGCCAT
>JBBDSK010000269.1:0-15203 GCA_040904985.1 Woeseia sp.
GCGCAATTGATCAGCCATCGTAACTCCTCAACGCGAAATCAGGCCTGCATCGGTAAGCGGTAACCAGCGAATTGCTTCCTCAGATCGACCTTCTTGATCTTTCCGGTCGCCGTGTGGGGAATCTCGTCAACGAAGACAACGTCATCGGGCAGCCACCACTTTGCGATTTTGCCCTCGAACCAGGCGAGCATTTCATCTTTTGTTACGTCTCGTCCTTCGGCCTTGATAACGATGAGCAGTGGGCGCTCCAGCCATTTTTCATGCGCAACGCCAATGACAGCCGCCTCGGCAACGGCCGGATGCGCAACCGCCACGTTCTCGACCTGAATGGAGCTTATCCACTCGCCGCCCGACTTTATGACGTCCTTCGTACGGTCGGTAATCTGCAGGTATCCCTCCGGATCGATTGTGCCGACGTCGCCGGTGTCGAACCAGCCATCGGGCTTGTGCGTCTCGCTCTGACCCTCGAGGCGAAAATAGCCGCTACACACCCAGGCGCCCCTGACCTGCAATGCGCCGAACGCCTTCCCATCCCAGGGCAGCTCATTGCCCTCGTCATCGATAATCCTCATTTCGATGCCGAAGATACCGCGCCCGGCTTTGGCCCCGATCCTGATTTTCTCCTCCGGGCTCAATGTTTCCATGCTCGACTTCAGCGTGTTGCAGGCGCCAAGAGGGCTCGTTTCCGTCATACCCCAGCCCTGGTGAACGACGACGTCGTGTTTCTCCTGGAACTCGCGGATCATCGATTCCGGCACAGCCGCGCCTCCGATGCAGGTCCGCTGCAGCTTGTTGAGGCGTTTTCCGGTCTTGGCAGCGTACTGCAAAAGCATCGACCAGATCGTCGGCACACCCAGCGCGGTCGTGACGCCCTCTCCTTCCAGCAGCTCGTACAACGCCTCGCCATCACCCATTTTCGCGCCCGGCAGGACGAGTTTCGCACCTGCGATCAACGCCGAATAGGGGATCCCCCAGGCGTTCACGTGGAAAAGAGGAACGACCGGCAGCACACAATCGCGATTGGAAAGATTGAGAACGTCCGGCGCAATTCCCGCATACGCATGCAGCACGGTCGAGCGGTGACTGTACAGAACACCCTTCGGATCGCCGGTCGTACCTGACGTATAGCAAAGCGCGACCGCATCGTTTTCGTCCAGTTTCGGCCAGTCGTACTCGCCGCTTTCCCGGCCAATCAGGGATTCGTAGGATACTGCAGCCTTCAGTGACGTCCTGGGCATATTCTCTTCGTCCGTCATCACGACACAGCCTTCGAGCGCCGGCAGCTTGCCGGCCAGTTTCTCGATGAGCGGAACGAACATGGGATCGATAAAAAGCCATTTATCTTCGGCATGGTTGATGATGAACACGATCTGCTCGGCAAAAAGGCGCGGGTTTATGGTGTGGCAGACGTAGCCGGCGCCCCCGATACCGTAGTAGCACTCGAGATGCCGATAATCGTTCCAGGCCAGGGTTGCGACGCGATCGCCCCGGGACAGATTCAGCTTGTCGAGCGCGTTCGCCAGCTGGCGGCTTCGCCGCATGCAGTCACCGTAGCTGTACCTGTGGAGCGGAACCTCCCGGGTTACGGAAACAATTTCGCGGTCCGCGAAATAGCGCTCTGCGTGACGGGCAATGGCGGAAACGAGCAGTGGGGTGTCCATCATCAGGCCGCGCATGAAATTTCTCCCTTCGTATCCCGGAACGTATCAAGAACACGCGGATTAAACAGAACTATCGGCACCCTCCGCAAGTTCGCCGCCCGGAGCCGGAGATTCAGGAGGGCTTGGGACCGAAGAAATACCAGATGATGAGACCGGCCAGGGGCAGCAGGATGACAAGTACGATCCAGAGGGCCTTTTTGCCGGTACTCGAGCCGCTCTGCGCTATCTGTAAAATAGCGTAAATATCAGCGATGAGAATCAGGATGCCAAAGAAACCACTTACTTCCATTTTCCTCTCCTTTCGATGTCAGGTGCCCGTGCCGTTATTGCCGTTGTTTTCGCCGTTGAAAAAGTACATTCCCAGCGTTTCGGCCACGCAGGCCGGCTTGCGCTCTCCCTCGACTTCGATTCGAACTTCGGACAGCAAATGCAGCGCCCCCGCGCGCTGTCTCGCCTGCTTGACGGTAGCGCGGCCGCGAACCCTGCTGCCGACCGGAACCATGGTATAGAAGCGGACCTTGTTGCATCCGAAGTTGAGTGCGCGCGCCAGGTTCTCGACCTTCACGAAATCCGCCGTCAGCGATGGAATGAGGGACAAGGTCAGGTAACCGTGAGCGATCGTTCTCCCGCCTGGCAGCTCGCGCGCCGCCCGCGCCGTGTCCACATGGATCCACTGGTAGTCATCCGTAGCCTCCGCGAACTGGTCAATTCTCTTTTGGTCGATAACGATCCAGTCCGACAATCCGACCTCTGTTCCCTCGAGTGCTTTCGCGTCTCCTATCGATTTTATGACGTGCAAATCCGCTCCCGGGTGCGTTTACGCGGTGACTCCAGAACCAGAGATACACAGAACGCGGTGAAGGAGCAAGTATTCTGCCGGAATTCGCTGCAGTTGGCAGAGATATCTGCCCTTGGAGATGCCTGTGAAACACGAGCAGGTTTGTTCACATGCCTGCAGTTGATCCGGACAGTTCGCATTGATGCCGCTTGCGGCGAATAATACCCGGGGCATGCTGCCCCTTATGGAGTACGTCATTGGCTGACAGGCAACTTTTTGCAATCGTGCTGGCCGCTGGCGCCGCACGGCGCTTTGGCTCGGCGAAACAACTGCAGGAATACCGCGGCACCCCGTTAGTCACTCGCGCCGTACGATTGGCCGAAAGCGTCTGCGGACGCAAAACGGTGCTGATAGCCGGTAACGAGTGGCGCGACGTTGTCGGGGCGTGTGCGCCCTTGCAGGGGTATTTCGTGCACAACAGTTCGTACCGGGAAGGTCTGTCCACGTCCATCGCCCGCGGCGTCAGCTCCGTGGGAGATAGCGCTGACGCTGTTTTGCTGCTGCTGGCCGACCAGCCGCTCATAAGCCGCGCGCATCTCGAAAACTTGATCTCACAATGGGAGGAGTCGCCCGGGCGGATCGCCGCCACGGCGTTTGCGGATACAGCCGGGCCGCCCGTGATATTCCCTCGCCGCTACTTCGGAGAATTGTGCGAACTGAAGGGGGACAGCGGCGCACGCACCGTTTTGGAGAAGGCCGGCGAGCGCGTACGCACGGTTGAATGTCGGGCTGCCTCCGTGGATGTGGACACTCCCGCAGACCTGGACCGGCTGCGGTAAGCGTCACGCGTTCCTGATTTGCGAATTGCCTGAGGCTCAGCGCCGCATCGCCGTATCGGCTTCCCCGTGGGCTGCGCAGCGTTCGCAATTGACCCATCCGGAGTGACCGTCCGCGTAGTGCTCCTTTTTCCAGATTGGCAGCCGGAACTTCACCTGGTCGATAATATAGCGGCAGGCCGCGAACGCCTCGTCGCGATGCGGCGCGGCGACGCCTACCCACACGGCGACTTCACCCAGCTCGAGCAAACCGGTGCGATGCACGCAATGTGCCTGCAGAACCGGATATTTGTCCTTTGCCTCCCGGATAACCCGTTCGCCCTCCTTCACCGCAAGCGGCTCGTAAGCTTCGTACTCCAGCCGCAAAACCGCATTTCCTTCGTTCTCGTTGCGAATCCACCCTTCGAAAGAGGCGTAGGCACCGGCAGCAGGTTCCGCGAGGCGCGAGCGCAGGTCCTCCGGACTGATCGTCCCGCTGCTGATCTGCATCATGTCAGCCACCTGCCACGGGAGGAAAAAGCAGGATGGTGTCCCCATCGCCGACCGGCGCGTCCCAGTCGGACATCTCATCATTAATGGCAACCTTGCAGTGCCCGAGTGGCTCCCGGGAACCATGACGGTTCTTCAACTGGTCGAAGACATCGCGCGCCGTGTTTGCCGCCAGCGATACCGTTTCCTCGTTGACCCCGGCGTGCTCACGAAAACCGGCAAAATAGCGAATGGTCAAAGTCTTGCTCATAACGTCGCCTTCATTCCCGCCCGGACCAGATCGTCCGGCGTATTGACATTATCCAGTGCGGAGGGCTCCGGTTGCCGCAACAGATGCGTGTCAGAGCGAATGAGCATCTTGCGCGGGCATACCAGTCCCTCGTTCACGAAGTGCTGAATAATCGCGCAGGATTCCGGCCTGTAAAAGGCACAAAGAGGTTCCGGCAAACCGTCGTAACTGCTCTCAAACGCCGTAAAGGGCTTATCCGCGGAAGCGGATTTCAGCAAAAACGCGATCGTACGATCGTCGACGTTGGGCAGGTCGCAGGCGAGTACAAGCCAGCTTGCCGACGCGTCGCTCTCCAGCGCGGAAAGTATCCCCGCCACCGGGCCTATACCCGTATAGCGGTCCACGATCCGGTTGAAGCGGCCGCGCTCCGGCTCACCCGCCTGATCCGGTCGGGCGGAGACGAAAACTCGCGCAACGTGGCGCTGCAGAAGCGCCACCGTGCGACTCAGTTGAGTCTGCCCCTCCCGCTCGAGCAGAGCTTTGTCGCGGCCCATGCGGCGGCTTTCACCACCGGCAAGGACAAGACCGCAGATCCTGTCATTCTCCGGCACGGCGATAGTCCTCCTTGCCGCCGGTTTTCGACACAAGGCGCGTATCGCGGATCGTAATCTCGTGCGACAGCGCTTTGCACATATCGTAGATCGTGAGGGCGGCGATGCTCGCCCCTACGAGCGCCTCCATTTCCACGCCGGTGCGGTGATACACCTTGCAGACGCAGTCGACGACTGCGCGGTTGTCAGCATCCATTTCTATCGTGATGCTGCAATTATCGAGTCCCAGGGGATGGCAGAACGGGATCAGGTCGTGTGTTTTCTTGGCTGCCATGGTGCCCGCAACGATCGCGGTGGCGAACACCGGGCCCTTCGCTGTCTTTATATCGCCATCGGCGAAGCGCGCGGCAACGACCGCCGGAAATTCCACGACGGAGCGGGCACGAGCTTGCCTCGCGGTCACCTCTTTGCCGCTCACATCGACCATCACCGGACGATCGTTGCTGTCTACATGGCTGAGTTTTGTCACTGATTTCCTGCCGGTGCGAACGACTCGCGGATGCCGCCCTGCGAACGCAAGGCTAACCACCCATCCTGTTCATCTCGACTTTCCTGATGACCTGCACACGCGGAGTGTCGGCCTTACGGAGCTCGCTGTAACGGTCTTCGCGTCGCAGCCACACATTCGCCAGGATATCGGCCAAGCCCTCTTCCCCCGCACCGCTTCTGAGCGGATCCCTCAGGTTGGTACCGTTCGTTGCAAAGAGACAGGTGTACAGCACACCGTCGGCGGAAAGGCGCGCGCGGCTGCAGGCGCCGCAAAACGGCGCCGTGACGGATGAGATGAAGCCGATCTGACCCTGTCCGTCCTCGTACTCGTAGCGGCTTGCAACTTCGCCGGGATAGCTGCGGCCGATCGGGCGCAGTGGCCAGCGCTCCTCGATTCGCCCGAGAAGCTCGCGCGACGATACCACCTTGTCCATCTGCCAGTTGTTACGGTTGCCGACGTCCATGAACTCGATCAGGCGCACGATGTGGCCGGTGCCCCTGAAGTGTTCCAGCAAATCCGGAATCGTGTGATCGTTCACGCCGCGCTGAACAACCGTGTTGATTTTCACCGGTGTCAGACCGGCCTTTGCCGCAGCGTCGATGCCTTGCAGCACCTTCGAGAGATCGCCGCGATTGCCGCTCATCTGGCGGAAGACGTCCTCATCGAGACTGTCGAGACTCACCGTTACCCGATGCAGGCCTGCATCCGCCAGTGATTGAGCCATGGGCGCCAGCAGCGTCCCGTTGGTAGTTAGCGCCAGGTCATCCACACCGCCTAACTTCGCAAGCTCGGCAATGAGTCCGGGCAGTTTCTTGTCGAGCAAAGGTTCACCGCCGGTTAGCCTCAGTTTCGTCACCCCCATTCCTACGGCAACCCTGGCAATGGTCAGTAGTTCCCGGTGCGTGAGTAACTGCGGCTTCTTGAGAAATTGGTAGTCGGAGTGAAACTCCGTCTCCGGCATGCAGTAAGGGCAGCGGAAGTTGCAGCGGTCCAGTACGGATATTCGCAGATCGCGTATAGGCCGGCCGAGGGTGTCCCTGATTTCGGAAGCGTACGGATCCAACGCGGCGGTGACAGGATCTGTTGCGTTCGGTGAGTCCATGCGCGCTATTTTCGCATGAAAACGGGGGGCGCTGTTAAGTACAACCAGGGCAGTGCAACCAGGGCCCCGCGCCACCGGCGAATGCGAACGCCGCGGATTCCGGCCGGTCGGCGGGGGGCGGGCTCATGCGCGCCACAGGATGCGCAGTGCCACCAGCACGATCAACAGCCCCGTTATGCGCCTGATCGGCGCCGCCGGCAGCCGCCTGGCGGCGATTCGGCTTCCGAGCTGGCCGCCGACCAGAACCGCGAGCGGAAGGAAAAGGTATCGGTCCTCGATCAGCAACGCGGTTGCCGGTCCCAGTTTTGAAAGCTGCCCGGCCAGGCCCGACAGCGAGTTGACAAGAATGAAAAGCGAGCAGGTTGCCGCGACGGTCTTCGCGCTGGCCAGCCGAAAAAGATGCAGCACGGGCGCGAGGTATATGCCCCCGCCGATGCCGGTCACCCCGGCCAGCCCGCCAAGCACGGCGCCGAGAGTCCACGTCAGCGGGGCCGCCATCGATTTGCGGCGGGACGGCTCGCCGCCGTTGCTACCACTGCTCCGATCCAGCGCCAGCAGGCTTCCGGCGACCAGGAGCGCCAGCCCCAGAATGAGCAGGAAGGTGTTCTCGCTCAGGCGCATGTAGCCGCCAATAAAGGCGGCCGGCACGGAGGCTGCGATCAACGGTGTCGCGAACTTGAGATCCAGGTGTCCCGCACGCGCAAAATGCCACACACCGCCACTCACCACTACGACGTTGCACAGAAGCGCCAGGGGCGGTACGAGCTCCGGGGCGAGTCCCGACTCGATCAGAATTGCGGTATAGGTCGATCCGCCGCCGAAACCGACGGATGCATAAAGCATCGCAACCAGTAAAAAGACCGCCGCCAGGGAAATCATGCCGGCGCAGTCATGCTGTTGTTATCCGTCCAGTGGGCATCGTGTGAGGGCTTGGGCTTCTTTCAGCCTTTATTCGTGTACCGTCGAACATTGATATACTTCGCGGGCCTTGCGGGGCGACCCCCCGGATCCCTGCGGCCGGTTCGACAATCTTAAATGCTTTCTGCAGCCGACGCCGCGCTGCGGAGTCAAACGCACACGGGCCTGACCATGAACGTGAACTATTCAAAGGAAGACCTGGCGTTTCGCGACGAAGTCCGGGTATTTTTACAGGAAAAATACCCTGCCGATATCCGGCACAAGCAGGACAACGGCATCAGGCTCAGCAAGGACGACATGGTCCGCTGGCAAAAAATTCTGTACGAACAGGGCTGGTCTGCCGTTAACTGGCCCGTAGAGTATGGCGGCACCGGCTGGTCCGCGATTCAGAAACACGTCTTCCATGACGAGATTGCCGCCGCCAATGCGCCGGACATGGTGCCCTTCGGCGTCAAGATGGTGGCGCCCGTCATTTACACCTACGGCAATGAAGAGCAGAAAGCGCGGTTTCTGCCGGACATCCTGCAGAGCAACGTCTGGTGGTGCCAGGGCTATTCCGAGCCTGGCGCAGGGTCCGATCTCGCTTCTCTCAAGACGCGTGCGGACAGGGAGGGGAACCGCTACATCGTTAACGGCACCAAGACCTGGACAACCCTCGGGCAGTATGCCGACTGGATTTTTTGCCTCGTGCGAACCAGCTGGGATGTCGCGCGGCGCCAAAAGGGCATCAGTTTTCTACTGATCGACATGAACTCGACGGGTGTGGGCGTGAAGCCGATCATCACGCTCGAAGGCGACCACGAGGTGAACGAAATTCATTTCGAGGACGTTGAAGTGCCGGCCGGGAATCTTGTCGGCGAGGAAGGCAAAGGCTGGACCTACGGCAAGGTGCTTCTGCAGCATGAGCGCACGAACATCGCCGGCGTCGCCCGCTCCAAATACCGGATGAAACGGCTCAGGACCAGGGCAGCGCAGCCTGTCCACGGCGCCGAGCCGCTCCTGGACGATCGAAACTTTGCGCGCAAGGTCGCGACCGTCGAGGTAGAACTGAAGGCGCTGGAGTACACGGAGCTACGGACGTTGGCCGCCGTGGCTGTCGGTAAGGCCCCGGGGCCGGAATCTTCGATACTGAAGATCAAGGGCACGGAAATACAGCAGGCGATTGATGCGCTCTTTTACGAAGCTGCCGGCTACTACGGCCTTCCCTGGCTTCCCCAGCAGTATGAGGTCGACTTCCCCCCTGAGCAGCGCATCGGTTTCGGCACTGAAACTGCGACTTCGCTGCGTTATTTCAATAATCGAAAGGCCTCCATCTATGGCGGCTCCAACGAGATTCAGAAGAACATCATTTCCAAACACGTGCTGGGCCTTTAGTCACCCAGGGACAGGCGAGGCGGATATCCATGGATTTCTCAGTCAGCGAAGAGCAGTCGATGCTTGCCGACAGTGTGGCGCGGTTCATCGACAACGACTACGACTTCGAGACGCGGCAAAAAATCGCGGCCCGTGACGACGGCTATAGCGCCGAGATGTGGCGCGCATTCGCCGAACTGGGATGGACCGCCGTGCCGTTCGACGAGGCGGACGGCGGGCTCGGCGGCGGCCCGGTCGAACTGATGCTGATGATGGAGCAGTTTGGCCGCGGCCTCGTGGTCGAGCCGTGGCTGGCAAATATTGTGCTGGCCGGTGGCGTTCTGCGCCGCACGGCCACAGGAGAACAGAAGAACCGCTGGCTATCGCCGCTGATCGCCGGCGAGCTGCAGGCAGCGCTGGCCTGGTCGGAGCCGCAGAGCCGCTTCAATCTGTCCGATGTGGCAACCCAAGCGGCGGCCAGGAACGGTCACTACGTGCTGAATGGACGGAAGGCGTTTGTGCTCAACGGGGGCGACGCGGAATTGCTGATCGTCCCCGCGCGAACCTCTGGCGAGCGGCGCGACCACTCCGGTATCACTCTCTTTGCGCTCGCCGCTGGCGCAGAAGGTGTGCAGCGGCGCCCCTATCGCACCGTCGATGCGCAGCGTGCCGCCGAGATTTACCTCACCGACGTGCGCGTGGACGCGAGCGACGTGCTGGGCGAGGTGGGAGCGGGGCTGCAAACGCTTCAGGATACGATCGACGAAGCTACACTGGCGGTATCCGCCGAGGCTACGGGCATTATCCGAACGATGCACGACAAGACGGTCGAATATTCGAAGAGCCGCATCCAGTTCGGGGTTCCGATCGGCAGCTTTCAGGCATTGCAGCATCGTATGGTCGATACGCTCATGCTCTGCGAGCAGTGTCGTTCGCTCATGCTGTGGGCGACGATGGTGGCAGCGTCCGGCGACGTCGGCGTATCCCGGGCGATCAGTGCCTTGAAATATCAGATTGGCAGCAGTGGCCGCGTGGTCGCTCAGGAAGCGGTGCAGATTCATGGCGGCATGGGCGTGACTTGGGAATTGGACATTGCCCATTACTTCAAGCGCTTTACGGCAATCGAGACGCTATTTGGCAATTCCGATTTTCATCTTGACCGGTTCGTCGAGCTGTCCCGCGGCTGACGGTTTCTGCCCGAACCGGTGCCCGAACCGGGAGGTGCCCGAACCGGGACATCCACGGAGCCTGAACCGGGATGCTCGAACCGGGACATCCACGGTGCCCGAACCGGGACATCCACCGCAGATTTCTCCATCGCAAAATCTTGACAAAATCTCCGCAAAATCGTCTCGTACAAGGCGCCCCTCCGACGATTTAATAGAGGTTCACCATTAACTTCGGGAGTTACAATGACTGTGGCGCGAGCCAGGCAAATAAGCCTCGACCAGACGCCCTACTATCACTGCGTTTCTCGCTGCGTCCGGCGCGCATTCCTGTGCGGCAAGGACCGCTTCACCGGCCGGGACTTTTCCCACCGACGCGAATGGATAGAGAACCGCTTCATCGAGCTTACGACCGTCTTCGCGATTGAGTTGCTGGCCTATGCCGTGATGAGTAACCACTTTCACGTTGTACTGAGAGTTGCGGAAAACCGGGCGTCGCAATGGTCGGATAAAGAAGTTATCAGGCGCTGGGGGAAGATTTTTCAAGTTCCCGCAGAAGCAGACTGCAGCAACCTTGTATCCGAGTGGAGGGCCCGGCTTTCGAGCATTAGTTGGTACATGCGATGCGTCAACGAGCCATTGGCGCGTCGTGCAAACAGGGAAGACAACTGTGTAGGACGGTTCTGGCAAGGGCGTTTCAAGTCGCAGGCGTTGCTGGACGACCTGTCTCTTCTAAAGTGCATGACTTATGTCGACCTGAATCCCATCAGATCCGGTAGCGCCACCACGCTTCAAAATTCTTTGCACACTTCAGCTAAGGCGAGGATCGGGGGAAATGCGGCTCATCTGGTGCCGTTTCTGGACGAACCGCACCGCCAAACGAAACCCCTCTGGATCAGGTCACAGGAGTACCTCAACCTGGTGCACTGGACGGGTCGCATGATCCGACCTCGAAGATCGCGGTCTTTTTCCGAAAAACCGCCGCCGCTCCTGAAGCAAGTTGAGGGCTCCGGTAGCAGTTGGGTGCGGGAAATCCGCCATTACGGGAAATGGTATTTCCGGGTGGTAGGGCCGATAAGCGCCGTTGAGCGTTATCGGGAACACCTGGGAGTACGCTGGTTAAAAGGCGCAGGTCACGCGCACTTGCAACCGCTGGCATTGAATTCCGGCTGATCTGATACGCCGGTTCAGAATGCGCCGCAGCTTTGCCCCAACCGGGTAGAGCGTTTGCCGTTTCGGCCGCACATCGCAGCGGTTTATAGCCAGTCCCGCTGTCACAACCGCTACACCTGGTTCTGAACCGGGCGCCGAGTGGTGAGCAACACCCGCCCCTGCCATAGTTGGGCCAGCGCCTAGCGCTCTTGGTCTACATGACCCCGCTTCAAAAAGTCAGCCGCGAGCTGGATGCAGGCGCGGAACCCGACTTCTGCGCTTTACTGTCAATGCCCCGGTTCTTCTCCAATGGAAATCCCCCTTATTCTTTCATCGGTGGGTGTCCCGTTTTTCTTCTATCGGTGGATGTCCCGTTTTTCTCCGTTTTTCCTCCCCGTTTTTCCCGTTCCGTTTTTCTATCGGTGGATGTCCTGTTTTTCCGTTATCGGTGGATGTCCTGTTTTTCCTTTTCTATCGGTGGATGTCCTGTTTTTCTATTTTTGCCCAGCTGTCGCGGAGGGTGACGATGCGGTTCAGGACGGGGTGGTCGGGGCGGTGGTCGGTGGTGTCGGTGCAGAAATAGCCCAGGCGCTCGAACTGACAGGTGAAGGCGGCATCGCTATTGCGGAGGGACGGTTCTACGAAGGCGTCTACTGTTTCGAGTGAGGCAGGATTGAGATGCGTGCTGATGTCGTCGGCGGAGCCTGGATCGGGATCAGTGAAGAGGCGATCGTACAGGCGTACTTTGGCGGCGACGGCATGAGGCACGGAAAGCCAGTGAATGGTGCCCTTGACCTTTCGGTCGCTGCTGCCGGTGCCGCTCCGTGTGTCGGGATCGTAGCTGCAGCGCAGCTCGACGACTTCCCCCGCCTCATTCCGGATCACCTCGTCGCAGCGAATGATGTAGGCATAACGCAGGCGTACTTCACCGCCGGGTTTCAGGCGGAAGAACTTGCGCGGCGCCTCTTCCATGAAGTCACTGCGCTCGATGTATATTTCGCGCGAGAACGGCAGGCTCCGATCGCCCAGCTCAAGTCGATTGGGATGATTCGCCGCCGTCAGATCCTCCGTCTGCTCGCCGGGATAATTGCTGATGACGACCTTCAGCGGACGGACGACCGCCATGCGCCGCGGAGCTTCGTGATCGAGGTTTTCCCGGACGCCGTTCTCCAGCAGTGACATCTCGATCACGTTCTCTTTCTTGGTCACGCCGATGCGCCGGCAGAAATCCCGCAGTGCGGCAGCCGGATAGCCGCGGCGACGCATACCGGCGAGTGTCGGCATGCGAGGATCGTCCCAACCATCGACGATACGCTCCTCGACCAGCTTGCCGAGTTTGCGTTTGCTGGTGACGGTATAAGCAAGGCTCAAGCGTGAAAACTCGATCTGCCGGGGACGATGCAACGGCTTGAGCTGGTCCAGAAACCAGTTGTAAAGCGGTCGGTGATCCTCGAATTCCAGCGTGCAAAGCGAATGCGTAATGCCTTCGAACGCGTCGGAAAGCCCGTGCGCAAAGTCGTACATCGGGTATATGCACCATTTATCCCCGGTGCGCTGGTGATGCAGGTGCCGGATTCTGTAAAGAGTCGGGTCGCGCATGTTGATGTTAGGCGACGCCATGTCGATCTTCGCCCGCAGAACATGCTCCCCATCGGCAAAGTCGCCGTCCCGCATGCGTCGAAAGAGTTCCAGATTCTCGGCCGCGCTGCGGTCGCGATGGGGGCTGTTCCGTCCCGGCTCCGTCAGCGTGCCGCGGTGCTCCCGGATCTGCTCGGCCGTGAGGCTGTCGACGTAAGCTTTTCCGAGTTCGACAAGGCGTTCCGCAGCCTCGTAGAGACGATCGAAGTAGTCCGAGGCGTGCGTCAACCGGTCCTGCCAGTCATAGCCGAGCCAGCGCACGTCTTCGGTTATCGCGTTGACAAATTCTTCCCTTTCCTTGCCGGGATTCGTATCGTCGAAACGCAGATAGGTACGACCGCCGTGCTCCTGCGCGAGGCCGAAGTTAAGGCAGATCGATTTGGCGTGACCGATATGCAGATAGCCGTTAGGCTCCGGCGGAAAGCGGGTGACGACGGCACCGCCATGCTTTCCGGTCGCCACGTCTTCGCTGACGATCTGGCGGATGAAATCTTTGGCGGGTGCACTATCTTTCGATTTGTCGTCGTTCACAGGAGCAGGGTCCACCATCGTGAAAAAGCGCAATTGTACGTGCTAATGCGACCGGAGGTCGGCCGCCGGGAACCTAGGCTTTCGGGCTGTCGCCTTCTTCCGGCCCGCAGCCCCGGCAAAGACCCTGGATCTCGACCATCTGCCGCACGGCGGTGAAGCCCAGAGCCGCCGCCTTTCGCTCGACCAGAGCGTCGATGTCGGCATCGTCGAGTTCCGCGACGGAGCGGCACTGGCGGCAGATGAGGAACTGACCGGAGTGCGAGCTGCTGGGATCGCGGCAGCCGACAAAGGCATTAAGCGAATCCAGCCTGTGCACGAGGTCAGCCTCGATCAGGAATTCGAGCGCCCTGTAGACGGTGGGCGGTGCGGCCTTCTTGCCTTCCCGGTTGAGGCTGTCAAGGATTTCGTAAGCCCCGGCCGGTTTGTGGCTATTCCAGACCAGCTCCAGGACGCGGCGCCGCAGGCCGGTCAGTCGCAGACCGCGCGCGCGGCAGATGGCTTCGGCAGCGTCTACCGCTGCAGACACGCAGTCCTCATGATCGTGTTGCGGTGGTGGAAAAAGCGCGGCGGCTGCAATCGTATTCATAGCGATGTTCTTTGCTCCTGGCCCGGGATTGTACATTGATCGCGCGCAGTCGGCTCGCTCCCGCGTTAGCGAGCCGCGGCGATTCGGGTACAATAGCGCGCCTTATCCTCGAGGCCGCGTCTTCGCACACCGGGACGGGCCGGGCACCAGAACCAGACAGTCGATATGCCGAGCATTCAGTTACCGGACGGATCCCTCCGTCAATTCGAAACCACCATAACCGGCGCCCGGATTGCCGCGAGCATAGGCAAGAGCCTGGCTCGCGACGCACTCGCCGTCCGTGTAAACGGCGAGCTATGGGACCTGACGCGTGCGATCTCAGAGGACGCGACAGTTGAAATCATCACCCGCGACTCACCGGAAGGATTGACGCTTTTGCGCCACGACGCGGCCCACGTGCTCGCCGAAGCCGTGAAGGAGCTGTGGCCGGAGACGCAGGTAACGATCGGCCCGGCGATCGAAAATGGCTTCTATTACGACTTCGCCCGCGATGAACCGTTCACATCCGAAGACCTCGACGTCATCGAGAAGCGGATGAAGGAGATCGTCGACCGGAATGAGGGGATCGAGCGGGAGGTGTGGGAGCGCGACAAGGCTGTGGAGTTTTTTCGCGGCCAGGGCGAGGAGTACAAGGCCCGGATCATCGAGGACATCCCCCGGGACGAGACTCTCAGCCTCTACCGCCAGGGCAATTTCATCGACCTGTGCCGGGGCCCGCATCTGCCGTCTACCGGGGTGCTCGGCAAAGCCTTTCGTCTTACCCGGGTTTCGGGCGCCTACTGGCGCGGCGATTCGCGCAACGCGATGTTACAACGCATCTATGGCACGGCCTGGGCCACTGAAAAGCAGCTGCGGCAGTATCTCGTACAGCTCGAGGAAGCGGAGAAGCGCGATCACCGCCGGCTTGGGCGCACGATGGATCTTTTTCATTTCCAGGAAGAGGCGCCAGGCGCCGTATTCTGGCATCCGAAAGGATGGGCTCTGTTCCAGAACCTCATCCACTACATGCGGCAGCAGCAAAACGGCGCCGGCTATCAGGAAGTCAACACACCGGAACTGATGGATCGCTCGTTGTGGGAAGCCTCGGGACACTGGGAGTCCTTCGGCGAGAACATGTTTACGACCGACACACCCGATGGGCGCAGCTACGCGATAAAGCCCATGAACTGCCCCGGTCATGTGCAGGTCTTCAAGCAGGGAATCACGAGCTATCGCGACCTGCCGTTCCGGCTGGCGGAGTTCGGTAAGGTACACCGTTACGAGCCGTCAGGTGCTCTGCACGGCATGCTGCGCGTTCGCGCCTTCACTCAGGACGACGCCCATATTTTCTGCACGACCGGACAGGTTACCGATGAGTCAATTGCCATCTGCAACCAGATTCTGAACATTTATCGCGACCTCGGCTTCGAAGACGTACGAATAAAATTTGCAGATCGCCCACCTGTCCGGGTCGGCCGCGACGAAATATGGGATGCGGCCGAGGCGTCGCTGCTAGACGCGCTCGGCAAATCCGGTTTGGAGTTCACGCATAATCCCGGTGAGGGCGCGTTCTACGGACCGAAGCTCGAATTCGTTCTGCGCGATGCAATCGGGCGCGACTGGCAATGCGGCACCCTCCAGGTGGATCTGAACCTCCCCTCGCGCCTCGGCGCAAGCTATGTCG
>JBBDSK010000270.1:0-15009 GCA_040904985.1 Woeseia sp.
CATCGCCAATAGTCTCGACCGGCGACCGACAGAAAAGGCAAAGGTTCAGCTGAGCGACAAACGGGACAGTTCGTCAAGCATTGCTTCATGCCTGACGTACCTGAAACGCCTTCACGATTGCCGCCAGGTCTGCAGGCAAGGTTTGCATCACCTTCTGCTGTACCTCGTTCGGTACCCCTCCGTACCACGCTTCCGCGATACCGCCGGTGATGCAGGCCAGCGTGTCGCTGTCGCCGCCGAGTGACACGGCGTTTCGCACTGCGTCTTCCCAGGACACAGAATCCAGAAAGGCGATCACCGCCTCCGGCACCGTGCCCTGGCAGGAAATATCGAACGAATAACCAGGCCGGATATCGTCGATGCACCGCTGCAGGTCATATCCGAATCGCTGCGTGATTTCGCGGCGGATATCGTCCCTGTCGGCTTTCTGCCGGCCGCGTAATATGGCATATGCCACCGCCTGCGCGCCCTTGATGCCTTCCGGATGGTCGTGGGTAATCGCAGCGCTCGCCATGGCTTCGCGGAGTACGGTCTCGGTGGTATCGAAAGCGAAGCCGACCGGGCTTACGCGCATTGCTGACCCGTTGCCCCAGCTATTGTAAGGCGGCATGTCGTCCGACAGCAGCCACTGAATGAAGTGGCCGCCATAGCCGGCATCCAGATAGCGGCGACCGATCGTGTGCAGGGATGACCGGTAGCTTTGTCCTTCGAGAATCGCATTCGCCACCGCGACAGTTAGCACGGTATCGTCCGTGAACCGCGCCTGCGGGTGAAACAACGGAAAGTCCTTCGACTTCAGAGGCGCGTGCTCATATACCGAACCGATAATATCGCCTGCGATTGCTCCGATCATACATCTGCTGCCTCACCATCCTGCAGCCCACAGAATACCCTGTTACAGTTCAGGCGGCACGTGTAAGCACCGCGCTTGCAGGACGACTGCGGCAGCCGCCTGCCCGACGTAGAACAGCCGGCGCGCCAGGCGTGTGAGTTTGGTCACATCTCCGGAGCAGGTGTGCGAGCAGCCATCGGGTCGCAAAGTGGACCTTCCGAGTACAGTTGATTATCATCCGCCGACGGTATGCTGGAAGAATCCGGAGCCCCCTGTCGGTTCTGACAACGCTTCGCCTGGCTGCGCTGCGGACCGCCGCGCCTCCCGCCGACGTTCCCGAAGTCGTGAAGACTGCGATGGCGTCAGATTGCCTGCGATGGGTTGGATATCGAGGGAACATGCACAAGCTGAGCGACAAGACGATCGCGGCCTTCGAACGCCGGCTGAGCGAAGTAGGGCGCGAACTCGAGGACATGGTCCGGTCGTGGGAAGCTGCGGAACGGGACAGTGGCTCCGCCGCCTCAGACGTGTCGAGTCTGACACGAGCACGGCTCGCAGCCGAACTGCGGCGCGTCAAAAGCGCCCTGTCGGCGCTGACGGCAGGCGTGTTTGGCAGATGCCGTCGCTGCGCCGAGCCGATCGAAAAAGACCGGCTGCAAGCGGATCCTGCGGCGAGATTCTGCGAAAGATGCAGCAGGGACGGAGCCGACGAGGACAGCATCCGGGCTTTCACCGGATAACCGATCCTTCCGAATCACGTGCCGCCTACACATTATCTGATCGAAACGGTGTGCCGGCTGCGCGACACTGCGATCGTCACGTTCATTAACAAGCTGGACCGCGAGGGACGGCCGCCGATCTGGGACTGCCGGTGCGGCGTCCCGGTGACGGCAAGGTCGGCGATCGACTGGCAGGTTATACTGGCGTTATGAAGGTCTCCGTGGTCTTGTCTACCTATAATTCTCCGCAGTGGCTGGAAAAGGTCTTATGGGGCTATCACAAGCAGTCGTGGACTGACTTTGAGATCGTCGTCGCTGACGATGGGTCGGACGACACGACGAGACGTCTAATCGACAGAATGCGGCTTGAGACCGGGCTGCCCATCGAGCACGTGTGGCAGCAGGACAAGGGCTTTCGGAAGTGCCGCATACTGAACAAGGCGATTCTTCGTACCAGCTATGACTACATAGTATTCTCCGACGGCGATTGTATTCCGCGAAGCGATTTCGTCGAAGTGCATGCTAGTGAGGCAAGAGAGGGTTACTTTCTATCGGGCAGCTACTTCAAATTGCCCATGGAGACGAGTAGGGCGATTACAAAGGCCGATATCCAACGCGGCACGTGCTTCGATGTCTCCTGGCTCAGGCAGCATGGGCTCGGATACTGGCGCAAGACAAGCAAGATTTCCGCAGGGAAGCGGACGGCGCGCCTTCTGAACCACCTGACGACCGCCAAGTGCAACTTCAAGGGTTCGAACGGTTCAGCGTGGAAGAACGACGTCCTTGCGGTTGATGGTTTTGATGAACGCATGCATTGGGGCGGAGAGGATCGAGAGTTCGGAGTGCGGCTCATTAATCTGGGAATTAACCCAAAGCATGTGCGTTACAACGCCGTCGTTATTCACCTGCACCACTCGCGCAGTTACGTCGATCCAGCCAAGGTAAAGGATAACAAGGCGTTACGCCTGCACAATGAGAAATACAAGGTTTGGCGCACTGACTTTGGCATCTCCCGCCTTGGTGTTGGGTCAGTCCCAGCGCGATCCATATTGGATTCGCTCTCTATTTCGGAATAAGTACGACCTTACGAGATCGACGTAGGGTTCCGCTGCCCATAGCTGCCTTCCCGCACTTTGCGAATGAATGGTGATGTAGTGTCGCTTTTCGATGTTGGCGAGCTGAACAAACTGCCTTAACAGTCGTTTAGGTTCACCAGCATCAAACAGGTATCCGAACTTGTCCGTGCTACGCCAATCTACATCCTGATTGGTGACATTCCGCAAGAAAGTTTTGTACGTGCAGAACTCGGACCATCCCCGCGGCGGCTGCGACAGTAAGATATTCCACCAGGGTTTTGAGTAGTGCGCCTCCAGCCATTGCTGCATGTTCCGGACCGCGGGCGCATGCATGACGAAGGGCGTATCGAAGTAGCAGTCAAAGGATTCGGTATCGGCCATAGCCGTCTCGAACAGCCGATGCGCCGCGATTTGCCAGTTTCTGACTTTTCCCGTCAGCGATGAACGTTGCTGCCATCTGCTGAAGCAGACAGTCCCATGTGGCGTCAGGAAGTCCTCTAATCGAGCATGATCAGTGACGACCAGGTCCGAATCCATGACGACGATGGGCGTGCTGGCGGAAGCTGCGACATATGCTAACTTGCAGACCTGTTGCGTATGCCATCCGGTATATCCAGGCCAGCGTGGCCAGCCGATGCGCCGGCTGATGCTCCCCAGAAGTTTGGTACCCCGTCGGCCTGCTTTCCTTTGCCTTCTGCGGGCCAGCAGCCGGGCTCGTTCAACCGCCTTCGGAAGAATCTCGCTCGTCGGGTATAAAGAGACGGAAGGATGGCGGAAATCTTCAAATAGGGCGAGATCCTCGGTCTGGACAACGATGTCGTGCGGAAGATTGACCAAACTGGAACATGCCAGGGAGTCTCTCAGTAAAGCGAAATGTGACCTGTCCGCCGACCAGGTAACAGTGAGGATTCTGAAAGGCGAGGTCACTGGAGTTGCGGGCAGTTGCTACTTCCATGGACGGCGTAGTACAACCTCCGCCCCGTGCAGCAGCTTGAGCATTCGCCGGCCCTGCAGTGGGTGGTAGATCCAGGGTTGGCGCAATGGAGGTCCGGATGTCGAAAGGAAGTCCTCCGCAAATGGCAGAATTGAAGGGTCGCGGTACAAAAATCGTCCTCTTTCCTCATACGACATGTAGCGGAACGGATACAGCCCGGAACGGCTGAGCTTCTGCCCCATCCGCAAGGCCAGCGTGAGTCTTTTGCCTCGATATGCCGGCACGTAAGGTAGCCATGCGGCGAACGGATTTCGCAGGTGTATCAGCTGCTTCAACTTTCGTCTGGATTGTTTCTCGTTAACCGATTCTCCATCAAGAAATCTCCACCGAACCGACAAGAGATTCGACTTCCGGGCGATCAGAATGTCTGAATAAAAAGCACCAGCACTGCGCGCAAGCCGGTCAACAAAATATCCTCCTTTTGCGGGATCAAAACGCGTCAAAGGTTGATCTGAATGGCGATTGCTACCTTTAAAGAAAGCAGGCTGGATGAACCCTGCGTGTTCATGCGAATCGAAGTACTGCGCGATATCAGAGACTTCATTGCTGGTTATTTTCCGTACCAGCTGTGTGTCGTCCTGAAGGAAGCAAAATACGGAATCCGGGTCCAGGCGTTCAAAAGCAGCTTGCATATTCTGATACAAGCCACCGTGCTTGTAAGCGCCACCGACAGGGCGCCCATAGACGACTTCATGTCTGAGTGACATCGTTTGCAGGATGTGACGCGTGCCTTCATTGTCACTGTTATCGTCAAAAATTGTGATATTGGACCCCGGCGCGCAGTGTTCAATCGAAGCGACACAGTTGTCCAGAAACTCGCCGCGGTTGTATGAGAATACGATAAACTGCATGGCGGATTGAGACCCATTTATAGGCGGAATTCGCTCAGCCGGGAACTGATTCGCCTCGTCCAGCCCCTGAGTTTGGCACCCAACGTACTGCCGGTGTAACGCCCTTTGTCAGCATGCCGTATACGATAGACGCCCGGGATATCGAGCGGAGTTCCATCGGTGCGAAGAAGCCAACGAAACGCGCGGTCTTCATATGCCTTGCGCCATGATTCGGCTGGTCTTTGGTAGTAGGGTAGGGAATTACAATAACCACATGTCCGGGCAACGTCACCGTGAGCAATTTGCAGTGGGCCCGTGGCGCGTGAACGACGACGTTCAGTGAAACGGCACCTATCGATGTCCTGGATACACAGACGCTCGAGGTCAACGTTCAGCATGGGATCTAGACTGGTTAAGAGGGAGGTGCAGTGTTCGATGAGCGGGAAAACGAGTGCATCGCGACGACCTTGTAAAGCGCCTGATAAAACATCGATGCAGCCGTTTCGAAACATCAAGTCACAGTCGGTGAACCAGATCCAGTCGGCGCGGGTAGCAAGCGCCGACTGGTTGCGACCGATGGCGCGACGAAAGAGCGCCCGCTTGGGCAGTGGTTGCCAGTTCCAGACGACGTTCGGCACCTTGAAATCGCCAAAATAGTTGAGAGTGTCCAGGGTCCGGGCGTCCTCCGGATTATAGTAGATGGTCATTGTCACTGTTGCCCCGCGCGGAGGAAAGATGACGAGTGAACTAAGTTGATACACCAACAGGTGCGCGTATTGCCAGCAATGACTGACAATTTCCAGATGAAGGTGGCCCGTCCTGCCGGTACGCGCACTGCGTGGCGGCAGCTCAGGTAGAAACCACCGTGCTGGTATGAAGCCGCTGGCGGCAAATCGGTAGAACAGGCCGACTGTAAGGTCATTGCACCAGCGTACCAGTGATCGGCTCATTGCCATAGCCTTGTCAGCGCCCTGCTAACGTTGCCAAAGAGGAGAAGCCAGTATGCCGTGGTTCCACGGCCGCATGCACGCACCCCGGTGCAAGGGAAGCAACAACGGCTGATTGGGGCGCTGCTTGAGTGTGACGGTGAAGTTGAGCCAACGCAGGGCTAACGTCTCGGCACTACTATGGCGCCATCCGTAGCGGCGGTTGATAGAGCCTGTTAATGCCGGCGACAACCGGTCAAGGCTGCTGAACAGGCGGGCCAGCACGTTCGCTATCAGGCAGCCGGCGAAACGGGCTTTTCTTCTACTGCACCCGGCTCTTCCTCGACAGCACGCATCGACAGCCGGATCCGCCCTTGCCGGTCGATCTCGAGAACCTTGACCTTTACGATATCGCCCTCGCTGAGCTTGTCTGAGACACGTTCCACGCGTTCCGTCGAGATCTGCGAAATGTGCACGAGTCCGTCGCGCCCCGGCAGGATCGTGACGAACGCGCCGAAATCCATGATCCTGGCGACAGGCCCTTCGTAGGTGGCGCCAGGCTCAACATCGGCAGTTATAAGCCGGATACGCGCAAGCGCGTCTTCGGCTGCGCTTGCCGTTGTCGCGGCAACGGTTACGGTGCCATCGTCTGTGACATCGATCTCGGTGCCGGTCTGCTCGACCAGAGATCTGATCGTGGCGCCACCCTTGCCGATCACGTCGCGAATGCGGTCCGCGGCAATCTTCAGCGTGTAGAGTCTGGGTGCCCGTACGGAAAGCTCAGCCCTTGGTGCGTCGATGGACTTCGCCATCTCGCCCAGGATGTGCAGCCGGCCGAGCCGTGCGCGTTCGAGCGCGACCTCCATGATTTCCTCAGTGATCCCGTCGATCTTGATATCCATCTGCAGGGCGGTCACTCCGTCGGCCGTGCCGGCCACCTTGAAGTCCATATCGCCCAGGTGATCCTCGTCGCCTAGGATGTCTGTCAGCACCGCATAATCCTCGCCTTCCTTGACGAGGCCCATCGCGACTCCGGCAACCGGGGCCGTGATCGGCACACCGGCATCCATCAGCGCCATGGATGCGCCGCATACCGACGCCATCGAACTGGAGCCGTTGGATTCGGTGATCTCGGACACGATCCGTATAACATAGGGAAACGAGTCCAGATCGGGCATGACTGCTTGGATGCCACGTTTCGCAAGCTTGCCGTGCCCTATCTCGCGCCGCTTTGGCCCAATCATCATGCCGGTCTCGCCGACACAGTACGGCGGGAAGTTGTAGTGCAGCAGGAACGGATCGCGGGTTGTGCCTTCCATTGAATCGATAAGTTGTGCATCACGCTTCGTCCCAAGAGTCACTGTCACCAGCGCCTGGGTTTCGCCGCGAGTGAAGATTGCAGAACCGTGTGTTCGCGGCAGGCAGCCGATGCTGCATTCGATCGGGCGGACCTGATCGAGTTTGCGACCGTCGACGCGACGTTGATGTTGCAATACTTGCGATCGCATGGCGCGATACTTCAGCTCGTCGAACACCTGTTCGATCGCGACGGTGGTCCAACGATCGGCGGCGATCTCCTCCGGCAGGGCGATCAGCAGCAGGACGCGCACAGCTTCAAGCGCTTGTCGCCGCTCCGTGCGATCTGTGATCGCGTAGGCGGTTGAGATCTGGTCGCCGACGATCTCGGCCGCGCGCTCGGCCAGTTGCGGGTCTCGCTTCGGCGGTGACCATTCAAACGGCGTCACACCGGCCTTTGCCGCGAGTGCTTCAATCGCATCGATCGCTATCTGCATCTGTTGGTGACCGAAAGCGACGGCACCGAGCATGACGCTCTCGGCCAGCAGCCTTGCTTCGGATTCCACCATCAAGACTGCCCTGGCTGTGCCGGCAACGACGAGTTCCAGCTCGGAGGTCTCGAGCTCAGTTTTGGAAGGATTGAGGACGTACTGACCACTGGCATAGCCGATTCGGGCCGCGCCGATAGGTCCATTGAAGGGAATGCCCGCCAGCCTGAGCGCCGCAGAGCAGGCGAGCATCGCCGGTATTTCCGTGCCAACTTCAGGATCCAGCGACAGCACGGTCGCGATAACCTGCGTCTCGTTACGAAAATGTTCCGGAAACAGTGGCCGGATCGGCCGATCAATAAGGCGCGAAATCAGTGTCTCGCGCTCGGCTGGGCGACCCTCGCGTTTGAAGAATCCTCCCGGAATGCGTCCACCCGCATAATAGCGCTCCTGATAATTCACCGTGAGCGGCAGAAAGCTTTTGCCGGGGGCAGGTTCGCGTCGCGCTACCACGGTTGCCAGTACGACTGTGTCAGCGACGGTAACCAGCGCCGCTCCAGTGGCCTGCCGCGCCAGTGCACCGGTCTCGATTGTCACGTCGTGGGCGCCGTAGCGGAAAGTTTCGGTAATTCGAGTGGCGGAGGGTTGCATTGGTCTTGTTCCTTAGTGCTAACGGCGCAGTTTTTGCCGTTGTGTTGTCAGCTCGTCGAAGCAGGGGCGACAAAACGGCGTCGCAGGGTCTTCCGTAAGCCACTTCAGGTCAATTTCGATAGCGCAACGGCAGCAAACACCGAAGGTCCCTGCCTGGATGCGGCTGAGCGCGGCGTCGACTCGCTTCAACTCCACCTGGAGTTGCGTTTTCGAGGGTGTCCCGCCTCGTCGAAAAACTTGTTCGCCCGGTGACGGGACCTCACCGATCCGAAAAAGCGAATTTTCCAGCGAGTAATTCGCAACTCTGTCGGCGAACGTTTTGCGAAGCCGTTGGAGGGCGTCCTCCAACGGGCGAAGTCCTTCATCATTCGACATCCACACTCTCCACTCAAAAAGACAAACACGAGTTCCCAGGTCACAACGGCGTACCGCAATCAGCTTCCGGACAGTTGCCGGATAGCCCAAGCGGGTAACTAGGGTGGAGTTGCCAAACGCGACGCGCGAGGCGTGGAGCCGTCGATCGGAGTACAGAGGGATGGTGCGCAGTGGCGCACGAGGAGTTCGACGCGAGTTTCGTAAGTCATGGTAGTCGCCGCTGCTGGTGATTAGCGACTCGGCGGGAGGCGTCACCCCCATGGCGACGCACCAGACGATGCACGTTCCTTTTTAATGACGGGCATCGTAGTCGGCTGAACCGCGTATGTCCACCCCTTCGCGCGGCTACAGGCTGAAGAAAGCGCGGACGATTGCGCGAGGAATAGTCGATCCGGCGCGTGTTACGTTGCGACGCGGCGCACAGGGCCAGTGTCAAGAATTTGCGCCGACAACGAATGCTTTCAAATAAACGATACGGTTCCGTTGCAGCTGGCACAGGATGGCTCAACCACCATGAATCACTCGTGATTGCGTGTCAGGAAGCAACCAAGGGGAGCCCGTCAAATGGAGATCCACCTTCTGAGTGGGTTCTTAACGCGAGTTCCGCAGGCGCGGACTACGACTTCAACAGCGACAGCTGGTCATCCTCGATCCCTTTACGAATGCCAACTTGCAACTGATGGATTCCTATTTTACAGCCGAGGCGTTTTTTACAGCCGAGGCGTTGGTCGATGGCGACGGCAATCCAATCACGATAACGCCGGCCGCGTTGACGGGATTGATAATGTCGTCTAGTCTGGACATATGGACACAACAGCCGCCAGCAAAGCACTATCCGCGCTCTCGCAGCCGACGCGCCTGGAAGCTTTCCGCTTGCTGGTCCGCGGCGGCGACAGCGGCATGGCGGCGGGGGATATCGCCCGGGCGCTGGAAATTCCGCACAACACCCTGTCGTCACATCTCGGCATCCTGGTGAATGCCGGGCTCGTCACGTCGCGGCGCGAGGGCCGTTCGATCATCTACCGCATCGAGTTCGATGGTACGCGGGACCTGCTCTCGTACCTGATGGAGGATTGCTGCCAGGGTCACCCGGAACTGTGCAGGCCCGTTCTCGAAAGCATGCTTCCCCGTTGCTGCGAGCCCGGCGCACGCAGCGTGCAATGACCGTGCGGATTAGTAGGGGTCGGACCTTTGAAGCTCGCGGTTCGAGGCGACGTAGCGGGACCTGAAGCAGTTTTAAAAGGAGGGTATATGACGAGAGTACCAGGACGGTCGCCATTCGTGGCGTTGACGTTTGCGCTCGGCATGATCGCATGCTCGGGTCCGGACGAGACGATCAGGATCGACGGGTCCTCGACCGTGTATCCCGTCGAGGCGGCTTGGGCGGAGGAGTTCGGGCCGGGGCTCGAGGCCCGCATCACCGTTGCCTTCAGCGGTACCGGCGCAGGCTTCCAGAAATTCTGCCGCGGTGAAATAGACGTCAGCGGTGCGAGCCGGCCGATCGCCGATGGCGAGAACAGTGACTGTGCCGTGAGCGGGATCGATCCATTCCGTATTGAGGTCGGGCAAGACGGGCTCGCCGTGGTCGTGCCGAGGTCGAACGATTTCGTCGACCACCTCACCGTCACCGAGCTCAACCGCATCTGGACGGCGGACCAGTCGAAGCAGGTGAATCGCTGGGGCGAGCTGCGCGAGAACTGGCCGGACAGGGAGATCCAGCTGTTCGGTGCAGGGACCGACTCCGGAACCTTCGACTATTTCATCGAGGTCATCATTCACCCGTTCGACGGGAGCGACACGAAAGGTCGCAGCGACTACACCCCGTCGGAGGACGACAACGTGCTGGTACAGGGTGTTGCCGGAAGCGACGACGGCCTCGGGTACTTCGGACTGGCTTACGCCCGGGAGAACGCCGAACGCCTGCGCATCGTTCCGATCGTGGATGACACGGACGGCGAGGCCGGCGACCCCGTCATGCCGACGGACGAGAACGTCGAAAGCGGCCGCTACAGCCCGCTGAGCCGGCCGCTGTTCATGTACACCGACGGCAAGCCGGTGGGGGTGCTTGCCGAGTTCTTCAGGCTCGGGCTGAGCGAAGAGGGCCAGCACCTCGTGCAGGACGTGGGCTACGTCAGGCTGTCCGAATCGACGCGGCTCGCCAATCTCGAAAAACTGGACTAAGGCCGGTCCCCCGATGCGCATCGCCCTCAGCCCACTGAAGCCGTCGTGACTACCGGCGTGCAAACGACCGGCCGGCGTCGCAGCGACAGCCTAATGCTGCGGACCGGACAGGGATGGCAGCTCGTCCGCGAACGGGCCGTCGTGGGCATGCTGTTTTCCGCGTCGTCGGTGGCGACGGTGACGACGATCGCCATCTTCCTCACCCTCATTGTCAACGGCTGGGAGTTCTTCTCGGTGGTGCCCATGCGGGAGTTCCTGCTCGGCACGGTCTGGGCGCCGGATTTCGTGCCCCGGAGCTTCGGCAGCCTGCCGCTCGTCAAGGGTACGTTCCAGATCGCGCTCGGTGCACTGGTGGTGGCGCTGCCGCTCGGCGTCGGCAGCGCGCTTTACGTCAGCGAATTCGCGCCGGGCCGGCTGCGGGCGGTGCTCAAACCGGCGATCGAGATACTGGCCGGCATCCCGAGCATCGTTTTCGGTCTCGTCGCCCTGTTCGTGATCAGCCCGATCGTCCGGCAGCTTTTTCCCGGCACCGGTGTTTTCAACGCCGCATCCGCGGCGGTGGCGCTCGGCGTCATGGTCGTGCCCATCATCGCCGCGATCAGTGAGGATGCGCTGCGCGCCGTGCCGCGGGAGCTCCGTGAAGGCGCATTCGCCCTCGGCGCGACCCGCTGGGAGGCGGCCTGGAACGTCGTCCTGCCGGCGGCGCGAAGCGGTGTCATCGCATCTGTCATTCTCGGCTTCAGCCGGGCGATCGGCGAGACAATGGCAGTCACGCTCGCCGCCGGCCTCGTGCCGAACATGAGCTGGAACTTCCTCGAGCCCACGCAGACGATCACGGCCTTCATCGCCAATCGCGCGGGCGGCGACCTGCCGACCGGCAGCATCGAGTATCGCGCCATATTCGCGCTCGGCCTCGTTCTTTTCGTCATCACGTTCGTGATCAACCTGGTTGCCCAGTTTTCGCTGGCGGCGCAGCGGAGAAAGTTCTCGTGAGCCAGGGGGGCATCTTCCGGTCGCTGCCCCTCGGGCGGCGCCTCAAAGGCTGGCTGGGCACGGGTCTGCTCGGCCTCGGCGCTTTCGGCGCCCTGATCGCCCTCGGGTTCCTGCTCTTCGTCATCCTCCGGGAGGGCCTCGCCGTCGTGGACTGGCAGTTCCTCTCGTCCTATCCGTCGACGCGCTCGGCGGAGCGCGCGGGCATCCTGCCCGGTATCGTCGGCACGATCGGCGTCGGACTCGCAAGCATGGTGGTCGCCATACCGATCGGTATCGCATCGGCGGTGTACCTCAACGAATTCGCGGCACACGGCCGGGTCAATTCCCTTCTTCGTGCCAGCATTGCGAATCTCGCAGGAGTACCGAGCGTAGTTTTCGGCATTCTGGGCCTCGCTCTCTTCGTGCGGGCGCTGGCGCTCGGCAACTCCATCATGGCGGCCGGTCTGACACTGGGCCTGCTGACGCTGCCGATCGTCATCGTCGTGTCGGAGGAGTCGCTGAAGGCGGTCCCGAACAGCATGCGCGAGGCGGCTTATGGCCTTGGCGCAACGCCCTGGCAGGTAGTGCGGCACCACGTGCTGCCGTACTCGCTGCCCGGAATGCTCACTGGCAGCATTCTTGCGCTAAGCAGGACAATGGGTGAAACCGCGCCGCTCATCCTGATCGGCGCCGTCGCGTATACGGCCTACCTGCCCCGGGGAGTGCTGGATACCTTTACGGCGCTGCCCATTCAGGCTTACATCTGGGCCTTCGATGCGCGAGTCGAGTTCCAGGCGCTGGCCTGGGGCGCGGCGTTCGTGCTGATCGTGCTCGTGCTGATCGGCAACCTGGCCGCCATCCTGATGCGCGACCGTTACCAGCGGCGTTACCGATGGTAAGTGCGACAGACAGGAAACAACCTTTGCGAGCTGGCGACGGCGATGGTGCGCGAACGCGTACCGTGTTTGCCGTCGATCGTCTCAACGTGCACTACGGCGACAATCACGCGCTGAAGGATGTGACCATCGATATCGACGAGCACCGGGTGACGGCCTTCATCGGGCCGTCCGGTTGCGGAAAATCGACCTTCCTGCGCTGCCTCAACCGCATGAACGACCTCATCCCGGCCGCCAGGGTTGAAGGCCGGCTCGATTTTCATCGCCAGGACATCTACGACCGCCGGGTGAATCCCGTGATTCTGCGGCGCAAGGTCGGCATGGTATTCCAGAAGCCGAACCCGTTTCCGAAGAGCATCTTCGAGAACGTGGCCTACGGGCTCCGCCTGGAGGGAAAGCTCAGCGGCAGCGAAATCAGGGACCGTGTTGAGATGGCGCTCGAGGATGCGCACCTGCTCGCCGAGGTCAAGGACCGACTCGACCAGCCGGGCACGTCATTGTCCGGCGGGCAGCAGCAGCGACTGTGCATCGCGCGCGCCCTGGCCGTGCGTCCCGACGTGCTGCTCATGGACGAGCCCTGCAGCGCCCTGGATCCCCTTGCCACCTCCCGCATCGAGGACTTGATCATCGAGCTGAAGAAGGACTACACCGTGGTGATCGTGACGCACAACATGCAGCAGGCCGCCCGCGTCTCGGATCACACGGCCTTTTTCTACCTCGGCGAGCTCATCGAGTATGGTCCCAGCAGCCAGATCTTTCAGAATCCGCAGAAGGAGCTAACCGAACGTTACATCACGGGCCGGTTCGGCTAATGCGAACGAGCGGGTTGCAACGCGCAAGGTTGCCATGTGGGTGCTGCGAAAGCCTGTGGCGCTACTCAGGCCCGGACGGTCGTTATTAACGAGGAAAGGACGATATGACCCGCAAGGAATTCCACAGCCAGCTCCGGGACCTGACCGCGCGGCTGGACGACATGGCCAACCTCGCGAAGTCCATGCTTCGCGACGGGGTGCTGGCATTCGAGAATCTGGATCGCAAGTTGGCGGAGGACGTCGACAGCCGCAAGGAAAAGCTGGCGGATCTCGACGATGAGATCGAGGCCGCAGCGCTCAATCTGCTGGCGCTGCAGGGTCCGATGGCGAGCGACCTGCGCCGCATCGGCGCGACGCTCAAGCTCATCACCTACCTGAACCGCCTCGGGCGTTATGGACGCGACATCGGGAACGCGCTGAATCGCTGGCCGGAAGGACAGCCGCATGCATTCGAGATAGTCGACATCCCCAACATGGGCGACAAGGTGCTGGAAATGCTGGATCTCGCGCTCACGGCCTTTCGCGAAGGGAAGGAGCCGGACGTGGCCGCCATCACGCGCCTCGAGGACCAGGTCGACACGATGCGACGGCGAATCTGGGACTCCTCGCTGGTCCGAATGTTCGAATCGAATCGCAACATTGAGCCCGGTGCGCTGTACATGATGGTCGCCCGGTACCTGGAACGCTGCGGCGACAACGTGTGCAAGATGACCGAGAAGCTCATGTATCTGGCGACCGGACAGCGAATTACGGTCAAGTGACCGCATCGTCCGCAACAGGCGGCCGATGGAGCGTGGCCGAGGAAGGTTGCCTGTGACTGCTTATGTCGCTGATATCTTCGGGCCGTCGCCGCTTCCCGGCATCGACAGGCACGCAGACATCGTCTTCCGGTGCGTGCAGGAGCTCGGTCGCTTCTTCCAAAGTGTAACCGATGAAGAGTGGGACGCGGCGCGACTGACGCGCGATGCGATTGCCCGATTGGAGTGCGAGGCGGACGACCTCGAATGGGACATCGGACGGCGCTCGTCCGGACGCCTGCTGATGCCGTTTGCCCGAACGGACCTTCTCGCCCTCGTCGCCGAGCAAGGCCGGATGACCGGCTCCTCGCGCAAGCTGTCCGGATCGATGGTAGTTCGAAAAACGCGGATTCCCGCTGCAATTGCCGGCGAAACGGCCAAACTGGTCGACTGCTGCGTCAGGACGGCGGAACAGGCACGTCGATGCGTCGGCCACCTGCCGGTGCTGCTTTTCGTGGGATTCCGGGGATTTCAGGTATCGCGTGTCGTATCGATGATCGACCGCATCGATGAACTCAGGAATGAAGCAGGTCGTCGCCAGGTCAATCTGCATTTGGCATTACAGGCGCTCGAAGGTGATTCCGAACCGGTCAGCCTGGCGGCGGTGCGTGACGTCGTCGAGCAGACTATGGCAATCGCCGAAAGTGCGGCGAAGGTCGGTCGGAGGATGCGGAACCTCGTCTGTTGCTGAAAATTCAGGTTGGCGCCCCGAGTCCCTTGCGGAAATTTCGGACGACTGCACGCAGGTCGTCCGGCAGGCATTGCAGCGCCTCGGCTTCCCGAGGAACACGGGCCAGGCTTCTGCGATCGCGCCTGCACGCGAGCGTGTCGCTGTCACCGCCCGGCGAGTTGTGTTGCGCCATGCAGATCCCCGCCGCCGACCCTGCGCGGCTTTGTCGTCTTCCGGGCGGTCGTGGGCTGCGCTGGCCTCCGCCTGCCCGTTTACTCGACCCGCAACGCCGCGTCAGCGGTGTAGCCTTGCATTTCCAGCCAGCGCAGCGACCTCCGAGCCCGCGCACGGTTCGGCCGAACGGAGGTGTCCGCCGGGATCATTTCGCAACCGTACTTCCCACTTGACGCAAGTATCAATACTGATACTATCTAGACGTGGCTTCCGTCGGCGACATCTTGGCGATGATGCAGGGCAATCCTCGAGGCGTCCGG
>JBBDSK010000271.1:0-70218 GCA_040904985.1 Woeseia sp.
GTGATCGCCGATAAGGCTTGTACCGCCGAGCTATTGCCGACTTCCAGCCTGGCGCAACTTTCGAGTCACCCGATCCTCGACCCACTGCGCACTCCACCAGTCGACGGGCGTGACTGCGCGGCCGCCCAACAGCATCGTGAAATGCAGGTGATCGCCGCCGGCCAGTCCGGTTTCCCCGCTTAATCCAAGGCGGTCGTTCTTTTGCACCGTATCGCCCACAGTGACTCCCACGGAAGACAGGTGTGCGTAAAGCGATTGCAGGCCCATGCCGTGATCGAGCACCACGCAGTTGCCGTATATGCCAAGCCAGCCGGCGTGCAGGACGCGTCCGCTGTTCGCCGCCAGCACCGGCGCATTGGTCGTCGAGGCCAGGTCGAAGCCGAGGTGCACCTGCTGGTCGATGTCATTGCCGTCATAGACGTAGGTGCGCTGGTCCGCGAAACCGGCCTCGACCGCCGTGTTGAGCAATTGCTGGAACGGCCCTTGCCATAGAATCTCGCCTGCCGTCTCGCCCGCCATGGCGGCTATACGCGCATCGTTCTCCCGGCGCAGGTCGCGGTTGATGCGCAGGTAAGAAGCCAGCAGGTCGGTCGGGTCCTCGACCTCGAGCTCGGGCGTGTTGTAGAGGATCTCCGGTACGACCTTCTGCAGGAACCGCTCGTTTACTGAAATACGGCTGTTGCGAAAGTTCTTTTGGAAAACCCGGTAGTCGAAATTTGCGCGGCCCTCGTTGCCCACTTCGTCGCGAGCGTAAAGGCTGATCGGCGTCTTGACGTCCTGGTCCCACATGAGCGCAAAAAAAGCCACGCGCAAACCGGGGTCCGCGTTTGCAATGCCCGCACCGCTCGCCGGATAGCCGGGATACTCGTAGTCGCCTACCCGCACACCGGAATCGACGTCCTCCGGCCGAACCCGATAGACGACCATCTCGGAACCGCCGTGGTTGATGTAGTGAAACTGCGAAGCGACGCTGACGTGGGGCGGCGTCAGTCGCACCTCGACTTCACGGCTCGCGATCGATCCGATTTTGCGCAAACCGAACAGTACCGGGCGAACGGCGGTGACCTGCACCGTCAGTGGCCCTGCTGAGAGTTCAGGCACCTCACGCTTGCCGATCGACCGGACGAGGCGCAGCTTGTGCTCCCCTTCCCGCACAAGATGTGCAGCATCGGAACCGGCAAGGCTGAACACCGGCAGGGTTGCGCCGCCCTGATGCAGCGTGACCTCGAGGCCGGTCAGTTCCCCGCCGGGCGTGGTGACGGTAACGTCGAGTTCCCCGGACGGGCCCACAAGCCGCGCAGGCTGAGCGATGTCGATGGCCGGCGGGTCCGAGCGGCCGGCGAAGTGCCACGCGGCGCCGGCCGCCGCGATAAAAAGGATCAGGACAGTAAGCAGTTTCCCCATGCGCCGATTGTAGCGGGTTCAGGTGGGAGCCTGTCTACCTTCTCCTGCAGAGGGCAACGTGCTTCTTCGCTAGTGGTTTTTTTGCTTCCCGAAAGCGTGGCCGAGCGCGCGCTTGAACTTGGCCAGGGCACCATCCACCGCCAGGTTGAGCGATTCGGCCTGATGACTGACAGCGATGGGCTGGAGTCCCGCGGGACGCGCTTCGAGCAGACATCGCTTATCGGCGCCGCCCCCTTTTTTGCTGCTGTTTTCGTCTCCGAGATGCACCTCGACGCGGGTGAGTCTTTCTCCAAAGCGGGCATTCAAAGCAGCCTGGATCTTTTCCTCGACATGGCGAGACAGTTGTTCGCGGCCCTCGATGTTATGGTCCGTATTGATCTGAACCAGCATTGTTACTCCTCATACATACGTGTAGCGCTTTCCGACTCAATATCGGAAGACAGCGGCAAGCCCCGTTTTTGTTGGCATCCGGTCCCTTGGCACGACCACCACTTCACCGCCCTGTCTTGCCACCAGCGTCGCCAGGTCGTCAAGAACGTCGTCAACATCCGCTTTTTCCAGGTCATCGAATTCGACTTCGCCGGTCGTGGCATCGATCCTGCCGGGCAGTTCGCAGTCTGCGTCGACAAGCAGTTTCGCGACACGTCCTGCAATGGCTGCGGCGGCGGCATCGCCCGCTTCCTCCGTGCCGAGTCCCTGGCCGCGGGACTCCTGGTACTCCTCGACTATTGCGCCAAGCCGCTCGAGGTAATGCGGCTGTACGAGTTGCCAGGCCGCATCCCGCAAGTCGTTGAGGGACAGACCCTCAGGATCCGCGTCGATACCCTGTTCCGCCAGGTACGGGTTATGGCTGACCCGTCGGAACACACTCTGGTTTTCCGGCAACGCCGCGAGAATGAGGGGAAGTTTCGCACGCGACGAATGTTTCGCCTTGGTCTCCCGGTCGACGGCACGGAAAAAGCGCTCGGCGTCGTGTTCGACCTGGTCCTTGCGGCCACCGTGACCGTGGCGCATCGCCGGACCCTGGGCGCCGCCGTAGGACGATACCGTAAGGCGCGCATCGGTCACTTCCTCACCCAACGCCTCAGTGAGAGTCCGCGGCACGCCCGGCGCGAGCTCGACTTCGTCCAGGACATCGCGATTGCCTTCGAACAGCCTGACGCGGTCGCGCGTGACGCCGAGTATCTGGTAGCGATCCGCCGACTGCAGGATTCGCAGCAGCGGCTTGATGTGGAAGCTGTCGGCCACAACTGCAAGCTCCGGAACCCCGCGCTGAAGCCTGAAGACGCGAAAAAAATCGGGTGCGGCAAGCACGGCCAGGCCATCCAGCGTGCAATTCCAGAACTCCTCGTTCCGGGCAACCTCCTTGAGCGGCTCGAGGAGCGAGCCGATCTCGCCCGACTCGTATTCGTGCGAAAGCGATTTCTCCACTTCTTCCAGGAGGTTCCTGAAGCGAATCGAATCCTGCTGATTCTGCGGGAAATGGCGATGTGTCGGCTGGTACAGGGAAATGCGCGGCGGCGCGCCGCTGTCGATCAGATCTTTCAGGTTGTCGATTTCGGTAGGGTCCATAACTCCAATGTCTTCCGGTTTTGTGGCTGGCGAACTGGTACTGTTGGTGAAGCAATATGTGTGCCAGAGTGGCCGCGCCTGGAAAACATAAACAGCGGCCAAAGCCGTGCGGGGTTCCATGACAACTGAAGGTCCGGCCTATCTCTCGAAATCGAAGCTGGTAAGCGCCTGGCAGTGCCTGAAGAAGCTTCATCTGATCGTCAACAGGCCGGAGCTGGCGGTAAAGCTGACAAAGACGGAGTCCTCCTTCAGAACGGGCAATGATGTCGGTGAAATTGCGAAGCGGATATATGGCACGCCCGAGGCTGTTGACATGCCGTATGCGAAAGACGCGGCCGCAATGCTGCGCGAGACAGAAGCGGTTCTCGGAAACGGCTTTGCTTTTCCCGTTTTCGAGGCGACGTTCCGGCACCAGGGAGTACTCGTGCGCGTGGACATGCTTCTCCCCGACGGTGACGGCTGGCATGCCATCGAGGTGAAGGCATCCACGTCGGTCAAGAGAGTGCACCTGCTGGACTGCGCTGTGCAGCTGTGGGTGATGGAGGGGGCGGGACTGCCGATCAAGTCGATCTCGGTCGGCTATGTCAATAACCGGTTCGTTTACCGTGGAGACGGCAATTACGCCGGACTCATTGCAGAGCAGGACGTGACTGCGGAGGCGGTTCGGCTGCGCGACAGCGTCATCGATCTTGTTCACCGGGCGCGGAAAACACTGGCCGGGGATTTGCCTGATATCCCCGTCGGAGCTCACTGCAACAAACCCTACGAGTGCGAGTTTCGTGCCTTTTGCTGGCCGCTGAACACGGAGTATCCGGTTCCCGGCCTTGGCGGCAGCAAGGCGAAGCATGCGGAGTGGGTGAACCGCGGCTTCACGGACATACGTGACCTGCCGGCGTCGGAAATTACCGCTGAACGGCAGCTACGGATTTATCGGGTCACCTGCGCCGGAACCCCAGAGATTTTACCCGGCGCAAGAGAGGCGCTGGCGGCACTGGGCTATCCGCGCTACTTCCTGGATTTCGAAACCGTGGGGCCTGCAATCCCGATCTGGGAGGGCACGCGGCCGTACCAGGCTATCCCGGTTCAGTGGTCGATCCACGTCGATGACGGTCATGGTGACGGTTCGCTGGGCCGGATGAAGCACGCCGAGTTTCTGGACCTCTCCGGCGAGCCGCCCATGAGGCTGCTGGCGGAGAAGATGATAGACGCGCTGGGGAACGCCGGTCCGGTGTTTATGTACACGAACTATGAACTGGGAGTGATAAAAAACCTGATCGATTGGTGCCCGGACCTGAAAGAAAGGCTTCAAGCCATTATTGACCGCCTGTTCGATCTTGCGAATCTGCTCCAGGCCTTTTACTACCATCCCCGCATGGCCGGCTCGTGGTCTATCAAAGCCGCCGCGCCCGCCATCGCACCGCAGATGGATTACGCAATGCTGGACGGCATCAACGAGGGAACCGGTGCCTCCGAAGGTTTCCTCGAAGCGATCAGGGCGGATACAAAGCCGGACCGAAAGGCGCTTCTGGAACAGCAGTTGCTGCGGTACTGCCGCTTCGATACCGAGGCGATGGTGGAGATCGTTCACTTTCTCGAGAGGCAGCCGCAGGAAGCCGCGAACTCTGCGCTCGGAGCGCATGCCGGCCAGGCCTCGCGGTGAGATACTGGCCGTCATCAAGCTGATGACAATTCAGGTATGCAGCTCTCGGATCTTGTCGACGTATCGCGCCGCGTAGGCGCCACTCGCAGCCGCCTGCAGAAACGTGCGGCCTTGAGCGGCTGCCTGCGGCAAGCCGCACCCGCAGAGGTCGGCCTCGTCGTCAACTATCTGACGGGCAGGCTTCCTCAGGGGCGCATCGGTCTGGGCCCGGCGATTCTTCGACGGCTCGCGGGCGGCGAGGCCGCGAGCACCCCGACGCTTTCGTTGATCGATGTCGATGCCGCGTTCGAGCGCATTACCGCCACGCTCGGTAAGGGCTCGCAGAGTGCCCGGCGCGAGCAGCTCGCGGGGTTGTTCGATCGTGCGGCCGCGGCGGAGCGCGATTTTCTTGTGCGGTTGATTCTTGGCGAGCTGCGACAGGGGGCTCTCGAAGGAGTGCTGACCGACGCGATTGCGGACGCGGCTTCCCTGGATGCCGTCGAAGTTCGCCGGGCGGTCATGCTCGCCGGCGACCCGGCCGTGGTCGCAACGGCTGCGATGCGCGAAGGTCGCGCTGGTCTCGCGCACTTCAGACTGACGCCGCTGTCGCCGATCCAGCCTATGCTGGCCCAGCCGGCGACCGACATCCATGAAGCGATGGATACACTCGGCGAAGCGGCGCTCGAGTACAAGCTCGATGGCGCGCGCGTGCAAATACATAAGGTGCAATCCGAAGTAAGGATCTTCTCGCGTCGCCTGAACGACGTTACCGCAAGTCTCCCCGAGATCGTACGTGCGGTGCAGGCCTGCCCTGGCCAACAGGTCATTCTCGACGGTGAAGCGATAGCAATGCGCGCCGATGGCAGGCCGCATCCATTCCAGATCACAATGTCGCGCTTCGGCCGCAGGGACGGGATCGCCGCAAGCGGAAGACTGCCTCTTCACGTTTTTCTGTTCGATTGCCTGCATCACGATGGCGACGACCTGATAGACCGGCCGGGCGTCGAGCGCTTCCAGCGTTTAGCGGCCGCGGTAACGGCCGAGCTGCAGGTACCGCGCATCGTCACCGCCGACAAGCGCAAAGCCGCGGAGTTTCTTGACACCGCTCTCGCAAAAGGCCACGAAGGCGTCATGGCGAAATCGCTGCTCGCAACCTACCAGGCCGGCAACCGCGGTGCCGACTGGCTAAAGGTGAAGCCGACGCACACGCTCGACCTCGCCGTGCTCGCCGTGGAATGGGGCAGCGGGCGGCGGCGTGGCTGGCTCAGCAACCTGCACCTCGGCGCGCGCGACCCCGAATCGGGCGGCTTCGTCATGCTCGGCAAAACGTTCAAAGGGCTCACGGACGAGATGCTCGCGTGGCAGACGCAGCGCTTGCTGGAACTGGAGATTGGACGCGAAGACAGCGTCGTGCACGTGAAACCGGAGCTTGTCGTCGAGATCGCCGTGAACCAGATACAGACAAGCCCGCAGTACCCGGCCGGCATGGCCCTGCGGTTCGCGCGCGTCAAACGGTACCGTGAGGACAAGCCGGCGAGTGAGGCGGACACGGTTCAGACCGTGCGGGATATTTTTGAACGCCAGTAGCGGCGCAGGCTCTCGCTGTCCGCCTCCTGTCGAGCGCCGGACAGCGGAGATTCACCGAAGGCTCAGGAGCAGAACCGTTAGCTGACGGCGATTGGCACCCTCAGGCCAGCCCGGGGCTTATCTGTAATTCGCCGCTTCCTTGCCGTTGCAGGCCGCGATTGAGCTTTGATACGAGCGCTCCCGGTATCAGGTGCTGGTCGTTTACCGTACGGAGAACTCTCTCTCGGAGATCATTTAGGTCAGCGCCCGCGATGGCGCGCGTGAAATCGTTCCGATTCGGGCGATCCGGAAAATCCAGCCCTGGCTGGGCTTGTAGCAAAAGCCCCAGTGCAAGAACGCATTCCTCGCGAGTTCCGACGCAGTCCCACGGTTTCAATTTGCCGGAGACAAGCTGCAGTACGTGCTGCCGTATGGCCGGACGTCGAATGACGTCCTCGCAAAAGATGGCTTCGATTCCGGTTACACCTATAAACGGATACAGGGCAAGTGCCGTAAAGGCGCATTTTGCGCAGCGTTTGCACCATTCCCTGCCTTCTCGCCCACTTTTGTTACAGCTGATGAAATCGTTGAAGTAAGCTGAATGCCGCGAGAACATCTGCGCCAGCTGCAGATCCGAGTACGGCCTGAGGACACTGAATACTTCGACGTCCTGAACGATTCGCCGCTGTACAAAGTCAGACAGCCCTTTTTCGAATTCCAGCGATTTAGCGTACTGGTGGTTTATTTCAAAACCCTTGTAAACGACGTTTCCGACATTCGCCGAGCTCTCGTTTCCTGCGGCCACGAATTTCGACTTGGTAATGATCGCAGCCACCAGGCCAATTGCCAGGAATATTGAGGCATGCGGTGTGTGTCCCCATTTGTACCTGCGCCTGGCAAGCATCTTCGGGTCGATTTCATACGAAATTTCCATGGATTCCGTATTTCCGGAAATCTCGATCACGCGCCGTCTTGTGCGATTGGGGCCGATTGATACCCAGGAGAAAGGCAGGCCGGCTGCCCTCAGTAGTTCAGCAGCTACAATGGTGTCCTTGCCTCCTCCGTTAAGCATTAACGTTCTGGAAACTGAGCCGATTCTGACGGACGTGCGGTCACTGTCGGGCTCGGCAAGAACGTCAATCAGTTTTGTCGGATCCAGCCCGTGCCGATAGCGGAATTCTGCCAAGCCGCCGAGAAGGAATTTTTCAAAGAAATCGATCGATTCAGCGTCCAGCGTGGCCGTGCGAATTTGGACGGTACGGAAATCCGCCAGCTTGAAGAAAAATGGAGCGAAGCAAAGACCAAGTAAGGTGAGCAATTGCTGGCGAGGCGCGGCCGGAAACTCCTCAAGTGCGGACTGGAAGGGCTCTGGAAATTCCACGGTGATTTCAAAACTGTCTCCGCAGGCGTGGTAGCGAAGGCTAAGCGTATTCGCCGATAAGTTTGCAGCCATCAACTCGAGTGCCTTTCGCCGCGGTGGAAACTCCAAAACGAGATTCCTTACCGCTTTCAGCATTCTCTTCGCCACGGTCACTTCATAGCTGATGGCTTTCAACCTTCCTTCCTCAATGAATTTACGGCTGTCCACCACATGCGGAAGCACATTGGTACAGCTAAGGACCCAGCTTCACTAATGCTAGCAAAAACCGCATGAAAACCCGCCAGGTTTGAATATCCCGCTCCCGCGTAACGAAGACGGGCGCAAGCACGTCTGCTCCTGCGGCAGAACCCGACAAGGCTACGAGGTGTTAGTGGAAGTGGGTGAGACAGCCCTGCAGGTCGGTGTTTACGGCGAAATACCCTGGGTTGCTGAGAAGAATTGGCTCTAGCGCGCCATCAGCAGCATCACCTGCAGGCGCTTAGTGGGAACCCCCGCCGGCCGCACGCTTTTTGCGCAGCCGGGTAGCGCCCAGGGCCAGCACGATCAGGAGGATGGGCAGGTACAGCCATAGCCGGCGCGCGGTCTTGCCGCCCCCCGTAGCTGCGTCATCCTGCGCGTCATCGGGCGACGGGCCGTGACCTTGCTGCGGATTCGTCTGCGGTTCGACCGGGATCATGTACCCCGTCTCGGGATCGAATATCTGGTAGGCGCTCGGACTGATATCTTCGTCGCCGGCAAACGAAACCTGCGCGACCGACAGCACCGCCATACACAGGAACGCGACAGCGGGGCCCGCGACCGGTTTGCCGGTATGACCGCTCCCAGCAGGACCGTTACGGTTCGTCCAGCAGTGGTATTGTGGCGCCGTCACCGGACCCAGGGCTTCATGTACTCCGGCAACGGCGGCGGTCCCTTGAAGACAAAGCGATTTTCGAGCGGCTTGCTCGGCCAGGTCGTCGGCCCCGCCGCCGGCACGCCGACTTCGGCCGCCAGGCTCGGCAAGAGATGCGCCGTCCTGCCTCCGATTACCGTCATCAAAACCTTCACCTGGGGAATCTCGTCGACGGGGACCGTCAGGAGATCACGGTCCAGCACGACGAAATCCGCGAGCTTTCCGCGCTCCAGCGAGCCGAGCCGGTCCTCGCGCAGCACGTAATAGCTGCCCCAGGTCGTCAACGCCTTGAGCTGGGTCATCAGATCGGTTCCCTCCTCGGGCGCCAGCGTACGGTCGATGGCGGAGTTGTAGCGCGTCATACCAACCATAAGGTTGTAGAACAGGTAATGCGGCAGCGCGCGGTCGACTTCCTGGCTGTTCATGATTCCGGCATCGGTCACGCTCTTGCGCGGGACGGTGAGATGCAGGTTTTCCTCACCGTAATTGCGCAGGCGGTACGACGCGTCGTAACCCGTACGGTTCTCCCACAAAACGGTATTGATCATACTGACCATCATCCCCAAGCGCTTGATGCGCGGGATCTGGTCCGGCCGCGGCGCGCCGGAGGCGTGATCGAAGCCGTGCCGGCGCTCCCGAATGTCATCCAGCGACAGACCTGCTTCGACGCTGCGAGTCTCAATGACGTCGAGCAAATGATCGATGTCGAGGTCGCCGCCGGAATGCATGGCAGCGACCCGACCGCCGCTGCGGACAATGTCTTCCTTCACCCGACGACCGTCATCGCCCGGCTCCAGCCGACAGTTTTCCTGCGCCTTGACCCGTTCTGACGCGGGCAATGTAGTGCAGGTACCGCCCGAACGCTCGCCGTGCGCGCCAATATTCCAGAGGTAGTCGGAGCCGTTCCCCAGCAGCGCCGAGATCAGGCGAATGGTGTGGTAGTGCAGATCCGGACCGGTATAGCTCCAGGCAAAACGCCCCGGCATGCTTTCTTCCTCGTCGAGCAGCCGCAGCGCGTTGAGGTTGCCGATCGTGTACGGCGACGAGCCGTAAACTGTCACGCCGTGAGCCGCCCATAGCTCCATTTCCGACTTGAGGAGTTCGGCGTTGAGCTCGACCTTGTTGTGCAACATGACATCGGGTTCGAGCTGTCGACCGGTGGGGCCCCGGTTGCCGCGCCCCTCGACCTCCTGATCGGGAAATACCCTCGCCACTTCCTCCAGCGCCCGCGTATTCACCAGACCGTCCACCCAGCTGTTCTTGATTCGCACCGGATTGTCCGGCGCCAGGTCGTCGAGCCGTTCGCGACTAATCTGCGGCAGGAACTTCGGAAAGAGCTCCGGCATATTCTCGAAGTTCGAACCCCAGTCGGAACTGAGCAGGATCCATTGACCCGGCCTGGCTTCCCGCACAGCGTCCTGCAGCGCCGCTTCCCAGCCCGCCAGCTGAGTCGCCGCATCGCCTTCGAGAAAGCGCACCACGATATGCTCGTTGCCCTCGGGAAAGACGTGCGCCAGCGCGCTGGGTTCCGTCCACGCCCAGTCGGTCGGGTGCTCGTGCGTCAGAATGAAGCCGGGCAACACGGTGCGGCCTGCGAGATCGAGCTGCCGAGTTTCGGGGCCGGCGAGGGCGCGCACCTGCACATCGGATCCGACGAGCAGAATCTTGTCGCCGCGTATAGCCATGGCTTCCGCCACGGTACCGGGACTTGATGAGAATGACGGGTCGTCCATGGTCACGATCTTGGCGTTGTGCACGATCATGTCCGGATAACCGAGGATCGCCGCCACCGAATTGTCCTGCGCCAGACAGACGGCAGAGCTTGATAGCAGTCCAATCGCCAGCGTAATTTTTCTGAAATTCATCCGTTCCATTCCCGTACGTCAATGCCAGTCAGTCCGCTTCTACCAGAGGCATTGCTGCCGCTACAAGAATTCTTTGGTTGCAAATGAAATGAAGATCAGCGCAGCGGCCTCAGACGCAAATGTTTTTCAATGAGATCAGACATACTCATCAACTGATCGCGCACGGTCAGCCGGTTCGTAATTCATGCCTCCGAAGCCCCACTCGAGGCCAACGGCGGATATACGAACGATGTCTTCGGAAATTGCCGGGCCCAGATCCGGCCTCGACAGAACGGCGCGTGATGTCTCGACGATCTGGTCATGAGAAACGGTTGAGGAGGCGTCCGGTCCTGAGAATGGGTCAGGGGAGACCAGAAAAAACCACGATAGCCACGGACGTATCGGCAACGCCCGTATTCCTTATCCCTGGTCAGGAGACACTCCTGCTCCTTCGCTCCCTCAGTGAATCGGCATTCCGGATGGCTCATCGAGGGCCAGTACCGTATGCAGCAGCACCGTAGCGCCCCTCGCCATGTCCCCGGCGCTCGTGAATTCCCGCGGCGAGTGGCTGACGCCGCCCACGCTGGGGACGAAAATCATTCCTGTCGGTGCGATGTGCGTCATGTCCTGCGCATCGTGGCCCGCGCCGCTTGGCATGCGGACCGAAGTCAGGCCAAGTGCCGTCGCAACATCGGCAATCAGGTCTCTCATGCGTTCGTCAGTCGGCGCCGGCGGCGATGCGACATCGATTTCCCGGAAATCCACACGGCTGCCTCGCTGGTCGGCTATCGCGTTTATCTCATCCGCAATAGCATCGAACACGCGCTCGATCTTGTCGGATGAGAGATCGCGTATTTCGAGGCTCATGATCACGCGTCCCGGAATTACATTGGGAGCGCCGGGCTCGGCACGGATGCGCCCAACCGTCGCAACCTGTCGGCCTTCCATCGTGTTGGCCACGTTATTGACGGCCAGAACCATCTCTGCGGCGGTGACCATGGCATCGTTGCGCCGGTTCATAGGCGTCGTGCCGGCGTGATTGGCGACACCATCGACCACCACGTCCCACCAGCGGATGCCCACTATGCCTTCGACGACGCCGATGTCGACGTCGTTTTCATGGAGAAACGCGCCCTGCTCGATGTGCAATTCGACAAAAGCATACAGTTCACCCGGCTGCAGCAGGGGCTCGCCCAGTCGGTCAGGATCACCACCCACCCGGCGCATGCCCTCGCGGACTGTGAGGCCGCTGTGTGTTACCACATCGAGCGCTGCCTCACTTAGCCCGACCGTCATCGCGCGGCTGCCGGTAAGGCCGCCTTCTTCATCGGTGAAACTCACGACCTCCAGCGGGTGGCGGGTGGTCACACCGTTTTCCTTCAGCACCTCGATGACTTCAAGGGCGCCTATTACCCCTACGTTACCGTCATAGTTGCCGCCTCCCGGCACGGAATCGATATGAGAACCGAACATGATCGGCACGCGGCCCGGATCCGCACCTTCGCGCCGCCCGATGATGTTTCCGGCCGCATCCACGCGCACTTTCAGGCCCGCATCGCGCATCAGATCCTGGACGTAATTTCGCGCCTCGATGTCCGCATCGCTAAAAGCCACGCGGCTGACGCCGCCTTCGGGATCGGCGCCGTAGCGGGACAGCTCGACAATGCGAGATTCCATTCGTTCTCCACTGGCCCGCAACGCAGCGCGCTCGACGTCCGCGGCATCGGCGATACTGAACAGGAGGAATGCTGTGAGAAGCAGGAAGTGTGACCTGCCGTGGTAGCGACGGACGGTAATGCACTCCGCGCGGGAACCGGGAAACCGCCAGGTTGTATCCATTACTGATCGTCCGCCGCCAGCGCATAGAGAAAATCGACGTAGGATTTTTCGATCTCGGCCAGTCCGGCAACCGCCGATCCCTCGCGCGGGTAAATCAGCATGATCTCGTTCGGCGCATGTGCGCCGGTACCGAAGCCGATGCCATACGGCACCATGGGAATGCCGAGCCGTTCGGTGAACTGGTAGAACGGCGCACTGCCGGCGATGCGCGGCATGAGAGTAACCTCTGCGGCATATTTGTTGCCGACGCTGATGGCGGCCCGCACCATGTCGGTGTCGACGGAAGTCTGCGCCGCCGGATACGAACTTAGCACGCGCATGTCGATGTCCTCGAAACCGTTTGCATCAAGATGCGCGCGAATCTTTGCCAGCGCCTCCTCCGGATTTATTCCCGGCGGAAGCCGTGAGTCGACCTTTGCGGTCGCTTTGTGCGGCAGGATGGTCTTGACACCCTCGCCCGTATAACCTGCCCAGATGCCGTCGATGTTGAGCGTCGGCATCAACAGCAATTCCATTTGCGCCTCTTCGCCGCTCATGCCGTCGATCCACCGTTCCACGCCCAGCGACTGCTTAAGCTGCTCCTCGTTAAGGTTCTCGAGAACATTCTGCATCAGGCGCTGCTCTTCCTCGTTCATGGGACGGAGGTCGTCGTAGTAGTCCTCTATGAGTATCGTGTTGCCATCTGCAGTCGTCATTGAGGCAAGCGCCTGTATCAGGCGCCACACCGGAGAGTCGACGCCCGCTTTGTACGATCCGTGAATTTCCGCTTCAGTGGGGCCGCCCTGCGGCCCGCCGCGCGCCTCGAGCTCGAAGTAAATGATCCCCTTGACGCCCAGGATCATTGACAGCACGCCGTCAGGCCGCTGCGAGTTGAACGGAAAAATGGCGCCGACCGCCTCCTGCAGCCTGTGCTCATACTTATCGATGATCTGCGGGTAATGAGGCGAACCGAGCTCCTCTTCGCCTTCCGCCGCAACCATCAGGTTGACCGGCAATTTACCGTCAACTGCAAGGATCGACTGCACGGCGTTGAGAAAGGCACGTTGCGGCCCTTTCTGGTTGGTAGCACCCCTGCCCATCAGCACCGTACCCAGTTCGTGGTCGACGAGCGCAGCCTCGAAGGGCGGGCTTTTCCAGTCGGCCGGGTCGACTGGCTGAACGTCGTACATCATGTACAACATCAGCGTCTTTTCGGCACCGGCATCGTAGTAACCCCACACACCCGGGTGCCCGTCCGTCGGTACCAGTTCCGCCTCCGCGAAGCCCAGCGTCTTCAGGTCATCGCGCAGCAGTCGGGCCATTTCCACGATGCCCTCGTTTTGTGCACTGATCGATGGCTGGCGAACCCAGCGCTGGATGTTGGCAATATGCTCGTCGAGGTTGGCATCGATATGTGCATAGACGGAGGTGTGGGCGCCGGGATACCGAGCGACGCTATCCGCAGAAAAGCTGCCACTGACGTCCAGCCGAAACTCCGGCCGCCGGGTATCGGCACTGGACATCGGGTCAGCGGCGGCCGGCTCCGCCCGCTCGATTGTGGTAGCAGGATCGCCGGCCGGCTGGCATCCACTGCAAATTACCAGCGCCGTCATCATGAGTAACCATTGTCTGGACATCTCGCTGTCTCCCTCGCTCGCCGCCCCCTTCGATTTTGAGGCGCTTCGTTGTTGTTTTTCCAGGCAGAAGGGTAACTTACCAAGGGGCGAAGAGCCTATTGCCGGAAGCGCGAAGGGGCCGGGGACGCGGCTTGCCGGAAGCCGGAATGGCCTGAAACACGAAATAATGGAATGATAAGCGTCCGAGCCGACAATCATCGGATACAAAACATGGGCGCGCTGAGCAAACTTCTTCTGCTGGTTATTCTTTCATCGTTACTTGCGGCAGCCCCGCAGGCGCTGGCCGCGCAATCGCCCGGGAAGGCTCCGTTGATCCTCGGCGTTCTGGACTTTCCGACGTCCGGCGCGCCGGGGGCGCAGGATGCTTTCGCGCGCGGCGTCATGCTGCTGCACAGCTTCGAGTACGAAGATGCGCGCAGCGCCTTTCTCGAAGCCCAGGCGATCGATCCCGGGTTCGCGATGGCGATCTGGGGTGAGGCGATGACGCTCAACCACCCGCTGTGGAACCGGCAGAACCGGACGGAAGCGCTCGAGGTGCTCGCCAAGCTGCCGCCGCCCGATGTGCGCAAAACAACAGCGCTCGAGGAGCGTTTTATCGACGCCGTGGAGAGGCTCTACGGGCCTGGCAGCAAGATCGACCGCGATCTCGCCTACCGCGAGGCGATGGCCGAAATGCACGCGGATTACCCGAACGACCTGGAAGTCGCGGCGTTTCATGCGTTGTCGATTCTCGGCTCTGTCTACGAGCGGGATTACCGGACCTACATGCAGGCCGCAGCCATTGCCGAGCAGGTTTTTGCGAAGGAACCGCAGCACCCCGGCGCGGCGCATTACCTGATTCACAGCTACGACGATCAGATACACGCTCCGCTGGGCCTGCGCGCTGCGCGTGCCTATAGCGACATCGCGCCGTCGGCAGCGCACGCGCAGCACATGGTGTCGCACATTTACACGTCGCTCGGGCGCTGGGACCAGGTTGTGGAGGCCAACCGAACGGCGGTCCGTGTTTCCGAGGAAAGCATGCTTCGGGCGGGACGACCCAAGCACATGCGCAACAAGCACTCGCTGCACTGGCTCGAATACGCCCTGCTGCAGCAGGGCCGGTACGAGGATGCAAGGGAGACACTGCAGATCATGCGCGAGGACGTCGAGGCATTGCCCGACGCGTCGAATGCGCGGCACAGCGCAATGATGCGGGCGAGTTTCGTGGTTGAGGATTCGCTAGTGGACAGCGTGCTGGCGCCGCTCGGCGAGATTGACGCCCCACTCTATTACAAGGTGATGGACGACTTCGCATCGGCCTGGATCATGTTTGCCAAAGGCTCGCACGCAGACGCGCGACAGGTGCATGCACGCATGCAGCGCCGGCTGGCCGAAGCCAAAGTGCTGACCGTCGAGGAAGGCTTGCACGAGACTGAAAGCGCCACATCCGCGGACGACTTCCTGATGGCGGGCATCGTCGCCCGCGAGGTCGAAGCGTTGTTGGCTTTCGCTGCAGGCCACCCCGCGCGGGCACTCGAGCTGCTCGGCGAGGCAGTTGAAGACGAAACCGGTCGGCCGCCCTACTACGGCCCGCCGCACATACCAAAGCCCTCGGATGAACTCATGGGCGAAATGCTGCTGGCACTGGACCGCCCGGCAGAGGCGGCTGCGATGTTCGAGCAATCGCTCGCCCGCAATACGAACAGGACCTTATCCCTGGTTGGGCTTGCGCGGGCGCGGGACGCCGCGGAGGATCCACGGGCCGGCGAAACCTGGGCGCGGATCGAGGCGCAGTGGCGCAACGATCCGGAGGCAATTCGCGCGATCAGCTACCCCTGGCTGCCGCAGGTTCGCCCTAATCCGGCACCCTGAATGTCCTGCCAGCACACCATCTCGACGAAATACCTGGATCTCCAAGGCTGATCTTCCCGGTAAAGAATCGCCAGCACACCAGCCTGCCCTTCAGGGCGCGATATTCTGGTTCACGTTGAAGAAATTGTCGGGGTCGTATTTTCGTTTCACTTCGCGCAACCGCTCCAGGTTAGCCTGGTAGGTGGCGCGTACCCGCTCGGCGCTTTCGTCGTCCATCATGTAGTTGACATAGCCCGCGCCCGTCGCATACGCCTTCAGTTGATCGCCGAAGCTGCGTGTCCAACCGATGTTTGCCGCATCGTCCGCCGCATCGCTCCAGCCGTTCATTACCGACACGTTGTACTTCGCAGCACGGTTCGAAAATGCCGTCTCATGGTCGCCCACCCGGGCGACGGCGCCGCCCATGTGCTCGATCAGGATCAGCGACTGCATGTTGGGCAGTCCATCGACCGTTCGCGCATGAATAATGTCGATCACGTCGTCATGCAGGTCCGTCATGAAATTCGACCGCCAGTAATTTCGATTGCCGGCCGGCGAGCCCGCATCGAACATCGTCTGCAGCGAGGAATAAGGCAGGGGCGCGATGGATCCGAGGGCAGGTGTGGCGAAAGAATCGATCGGACTGAGCGCCCGCTTGCCCTCATTGACCGGTCCGCTGTGGCAGACGCCGATCCAGCCGGCGCTCTGGCCTTCGACCGGGCTGCCGGGCGGCCCGTACAGCACGCCGGCCATGGTCGTCACTGAGTCGGGTGCGTTCGCCGTGAACTCCTTGAAGAAATGGAGCATGTCCTCGAGTTTGTCTTGCGGGTAGATTGCCAGTCCGCCGATGACAGGTTCCAGTTCATGCAGCCCGAACTCGAACGAGGTCACGACGCCGAAATTGCCGCCGCCGCCGCGTAATGCCCAGAACAGGTCGGGATTTTCCGTCGCGCTGGCCGTGAGAAACCGCGCGTCCGCAGTCACGACGTCCGCCGAGACGAGATCGTCGCAGGCGAGCCCATGCTTCCGCATCAGCCAGCCGAGGCCGCCGCCGAGCGTGAGCCCGCCAATGCCGGTCGACGATACGGTGCCACCGGTGCAGGTTAGATCGAACGCCAGCGTCTCGTGATCGAAATCGGCCCAGGTCGCACCGCCCTCGGCACGAGCGGACTTCTTTACGGGGTCGACCCGCACGGCGCGCATCTGCGACAAATCCATCATGATGGCACCGTCGCGCGCAGCTTTGCCGGAGACACTGTGACCGCCACCGCGTACAGAAATGGGGTGATTGTTCTCGCGCGCATACTCGACGAGATTGACGACGTCCGCAACGCCGCCGCAACGTGCAATGGCGGCCGGGCGTTTGTCGATCATGCCGTTCCACAGTTGCCGCGCTGAATCGTAACCACCGTCTGCCGGCATCAGGGTCTCGCCCCGCAGAACAGCGCCAAGACCTTCCAGCGTCTTGCCGCCGGTGGCTGCCGCCTGCGAAGCCGCCTGGGCCAGTAAAGCGGAAGGCGAGCCGATCATCGCCAGCCCGCCCAGCGCCGCACCGCGGGCGAGCAAGGCTCTTCTTGTCAGGTACCGGTGATCCCGCATCGTCTTTCTCCTTTTTTGCATCAGCGGCTGCCTCTGCGCGGCCAAGCCGGGGCTAGCCATCGGGCGTTGGATCATAATTTCCGTCTCAGGATAGTCACAGCAGCGATCTCGGACAACACAACAAGTCTGCTGAGGACCCCATTGGTCCAGGGCGCGCGCCCGCGCCTCCTTATTGTTACCTGCCGACTAGCCTCTTTTTCTCAGGAACGCTTCTACGCGGCCGCGGTCGGGCAGCGATGGCTGGGCGCCGCGCACGGTCGTCGCCAGCGCCGCGGCGGCACAGGCAAAGGCCAGCGCGTCCTCCAGTGCCTGGTGCTCCACCATCGCCACCGCGAGCGCAGCGGTGAAGCAATCGCCGGCGCCGGTGGTATCGATGGCCTGTACACGCGGCGCGGCGGCGGCGGCCAGTTCTTCGCCGCCGCGATAGAGCCGCGCGCCGGCCGCACCAAATGTCACGGCTACCAGGCCCGGCCCGTCGTGCAAGGCGTCACCGAAAAAGGCGGCCTCGGTTTCGTTCACTACGATGAGGTGAGCGCGATGAAGGAGCGGTCGAGACACGCGCATTGCAGGCGCCAGGTTCAGGCATATGAGGCCGGGAAAGTTCGCGGCTGCGGTCTCCAAGGTGCGGATCGGTATTTCCAGCTGGGCCAGGAGCGCGTCGGCGGGCGGCAACGTGAGCGCGTCCGGAGCGAGTGCCCTGTTGGCGCCCGGCGCCACAACGATCTGATTTTCGCCGGCGGCGGAGACAGCGATGAGCGCGATACCGGTCGGGAACCCATGAGCCGCGCGGCATGCGGACAGATCTACGCCGGCAGCGCGCAGCAGCGCCAGCGCTTCGCCGGCCTCCGCGTCCTCGCCGACGGAGCCAATCAGCGCAGTGCGTGCTCCCAGACGGCAGGCCGCCAGCGCCTGGTTCGCTCCCTTGCCGCCGGGATAGCGGCGGATGTCTGCACCCGTCACTGTTTCCCCAGGCACGGGCAACCGCGGCACGCTTGCCACAATGTCGAGATTCACCGAACCGAGCACAGCGATCGAAACGGAGTGGTTCGAATCGCTCACCTAATAACGCCCGAGATAATCGGTAAGCAAATCGAAAAAGGCCTGTGCATCGACCCGGTCGATCAGCGCGAGCGGCACATTGCCGGCTACTGCCGTCACCCCCTGTATCGCCAGCGCTTCCGGCGCGGCCATGGCGAGGAGCAGATTGATGGCATCGTCCTGGCCGGGATTGCAATCGATGATTACCCGCTCGGCGCTCACCGCGCAAAATTCCTGTCCATGCAGTCAACTTCTGTTGCTAGACGCCAATAATGATTATACGCTCGGCCGGTCTCGCCAAAAAAAAGCGTAACCGAGGCTAAACGACCATGCGCACAGCATCGACCGGCGTATTGCAAACGGCCCTTTCCGCGACGCTCCTGGCTTTCACAACCACGCTCCATGCCCAGGCTCCTGCTGCCGACAGTATGTTCGAGGAGATCACTGTCACAGCCAAGAAGCGCGAACAAAGCATCTACGAGGTGCCAACCGCGATCAGCGCCTTCTCCGGTGCCGCCATCGAGAAGCAGGGAATCTCCGATCTTGTGGATGTGGGCAAATTCGTGCCCAACCTGAACGTAACCGGCTTTTCGGCCGGCCACACATCGTCAGCCAATCCTTTCATCCGGGGCATCGGTCTTCAGGATCACCTTATCACCACAGATCCGGGCGTCAGCGTCTACGTGGATGGCGTGTATCTCGGCCGCCAAGTAGGACAAAACTGGGATCTCAGCAACATCGAGCGGGTAGAAGTGCTCCGCGGCCCCCAGGGTACGCTGTACGGGCGTAACTCGATCGGCGGCGCTATCAATATCATTACCCTGAAGCCTGGCGTCGGCGATGAGGCCAGGGTGAGCCTGGAAGCGGGCAGCCGCGGGCGCGTCAACACCGACTTCTATGCCAACCGGGTTCTCACCGACACGCTGGCGGTCTCGGTGTCCGGCGCTTTCAAGCGGCGCGACGGCATCGGCGAATTCCCGAACGTGGCCCGTCCCGCAGCCGACGTGGGTCAGCTGCGGGACATTGCCGCAAGGCTGGCCGTACAGTGGGAGCCGAGTGCGGACTTCTCGCTGCTGTTCACCGCCGACGCCAACGATGGCGAGAACGGGCTGCGTCCCTATACGACACTGATCGATGAAGTGCCGAACGGCGGCCTGTTTCAGGCGGGCTTCCGAAACTCGGATCTCGCGGCGGATCCCTTCGACAACAACACCGGCCAGGCCAATCAGACCGAGGTGACGAATCAGGCCTACGGGCTGTCGCTCACGGCCGAATACGCTTTCAACAACAGCCTGCGTGCGAAGCTGATCGTGAGCGACCGCCATTCGGAGTACGAGAGCGGGCTGGATGACGACAGTCTGGAGGAAGATTTTCTGTCCTTTCCCGAGACCGGTTTCGCAGACCAGACTTCCGTCGAGCTGCAGGTCAATGGCGAGTACGGAGATTTCGACTTCGTCTCGGGTCTGTACTTTTTCGAGGAGGAAGGTTTCAACGATCAGCGTCCGACGGTGTTCCTTGGCTTTCCCGGCACCTTCCGCCTGGGGCAGGAGGTGGAGAGCGTCGCCGTCTATGCGAACGTAGGTTATTCGTTCTCCGACAGCCTGCGACTCGCTGGCGGTTTGCGCTATACGGAAGACGAGAAAGACGCCACCGTCAATATCAACGATGGCTTGATCGATACGGCAGCTTCGCGGGACTGGGACGAGGTAAGCTGGGACGTCTCGCTGTCCTATGACCTCAACCGCCGACTCACCGGCTACGGCTCTGTCGCCAGTGGTTACCAGTCCGGACAATTTCCGCCGCGGCCGTTCTGCCTGTTCGGCTCGCTCGACTTCACCCGGCCGGGTAACGTGAGCCAGCCCAATTGCTTCGTGGCAAACGACAACATTACCGCCACCAACTACGAGTTGGGCCTCAAGGGGACTCCTTTCGAGTGGTTGCAGCTCGCCGTTGCCGCCTTCTACACCGAGTACTCCGACCTGCCCTACCAGGTCAGCACCACCACCGGCGCCGGCTTCGACACCCGCAACATCATTGTCGAACAGGATTCCGTGGGGCTCGAGATCGAGGGCAGCCTCGCGCTGGCCCACGGCCTCTTCGTCCACGTCACCTTCGGCACCATCGACGTGGATGTCGACGACCCGGATGCCGTAGCGCCGCTGACACCGGAAATCACGGCATCGGTCAGTCCGGAATACACTTTCGCCACCAGGAACGGCGGCAACATCACGCTACGTGCTGACTGGTCCTATCGGGACGAGATGTTCGGCGAGCCGAGCGACGATCCCGGCCGCTTTACGCTGATCGGCAGCCGCGACCTGGTCAACTTCGACTTCAGCTACCAGTCGCCGGACGAGCGCTGGACCGTCGGATTGTACGGTCGCAATGTTACGGACGAACGTTACGATCAAGCGCGGCTGAACACGGGAGATTACGTGCTGGTGATGCTCGCAAACGACGCCAGCGAATTTGGCCTGCGTTTCGTCAGCCGCTTTTTCTGAGCAGCCCACAGCAGCCTGTTCAGCTACCCAGCGCCTCTCTCACCGCGCGGTAGGCATGTGTTATCGCGGAATCCGTGTTGGTGGCGGCGCCGGCATCTGAATTCGCGATCGTGATGCGGCCGAACGGCTGGCGCCCCTTGACCCACGGCTTGTCGGCTTCCGATGCGTATTCCGGCTCCCAGGTTCTGCCGGGAGCGTAGGAGTAGCCGTGCGCCCAGCGGTTGACCGTGATGGCGTGAATATCGCGCCCGGCATCGAATCCTGCGCCTGACAACGCCTGGTCGAGCTGGTCGCGCACGTGCTCCTCGAATACCGGGAATGGTGTCGTCAGCAGCTTCCGCCGTCCGGCACGCCACTGCTCCGGTCCCTGAATATCGTCGAAGTAAGGCACATAGCACATGTGCAGAACCATCGGTTTGTCTGGCGACTTGTTGAAGCGGTAATCGCCCAGTGACACCGGGTAGTCGAGTTCCACCTGCTTGTAGAAATCGTTGGTGTAGTAAACGTAGCGGATGCCAAGCTCCGCGAACGCGCGCCAGTTGGGGACAAGCACTTTCGTGTAGGTGAGCGGCACCTTGACGTTGTGCGCCAGGCCGCGTTTCTGCTCTTCCGGCAGCTCCGTGCAAATGTACGGGATGACACTGTTATAGCAGGCGAGTATGCATTTCTTTCCGCGCACGGTATGGGCATCGCCACCGTGCACGTAGGTAATGTCGACCGCGCGGGCGTCGCCCGTATGCGCGGTATTCACCACCGTGCTGTTCAGGCGGAGGCGAACCTGTTCGCCGGGGCGATCGAGTTCCTCGTAAGCGAGGCGTGCCGTGACGCTGTCTTCCATCGTCTCGCCGGGAATGGCAGCGGGAATGAGGCTCCTGACGAGAAGCCGGGCTACGGAGGCATTACCGTCCGGAAAGTGGAATATGTAGGGCTCGTCGCCGCGATCGCCGATGCGCGGAATCGTGTGCTCCAGACCGGGAATGCCGCCGCCGTCGGTATAGCCCTGCACCGAAATCGCCGGGACTTCGTCCATGCCAACGCACCAGTAGCTCATGCCCCAGCGCTGGTACATCTCCAGAAGCTGGTCGTCGACCCTGACGTAGTCGCGTAAGTACTCGCGGTAGCTGATTTTCGACAGCAGTGCCTGCTTTTCGCCGCGGCTCATGCCAGGCAGGTAGTCCCGTTCGTCCGTGAATACGCGCACGAGGTCGGCCCGCGCGCGCTCGTTCATCGGCGTGGCGGCGGCGAACTCCTTCCAGGGGATGCGGCCGTAGCCGGGTACCAGTTTCCGTTGCCCGTAGGTCGCGCTGTCGTAGGCAATCGCATACGACAAGTCCATGGATGAATAAAGGTCCTGGTCGAAATAGTCGTAGAAGCGCTGGACATCGACGCCGATCTCGGACAGCAGCGCTTTCGAGACACCGTTGTATCCCGACGGTGTATCAATCGCCTCGGTGCCGCCATAGCCGATCCGGGTTTGGCCGCCAATGCTGAATTCGTTGCGCCTGGCATGCCCGCCGAAATCGTCGTGGTTGTCGAGGATCAGGATCCTGGCGTCAGGTTTCTCTTTCTTATACATATGCGCCGCCGAAAGGCCGCTGATGCCGGCACCCACCACCACGAGGTCGACTTCCTCCTCGTGCACGCCCTGCGGCCACGCTCTGCCGGCGACCCGCGCGTGCATGGTCTCCCAGGAACCATCATGGCTGCCGCGCAGCCCGGTTTTGCCCGGCGGGTAGTAGTCACGGCCCAGCGCAAACTTGTGTTCGGCGCGGCCGAAGACATCTGTCCACGGCGACAGCAGCGAAGCACCGATCGCAACCTGCGTTCCGTTCAGGAAGTCGCGACGAGTGACCTTGTCTTTCATATTCTCCCCCCGGTCCGGGTGCGCCTCGAGGGCAAATCCAGACGACTCATATCGATCGTTAGCTGGAAGTGAAATCGACAGTACGTCGATGGATGTGCGAACGCAAGAATCTGCAAGGAACAGCCCGGGCGGGGCTCAGCCGCGAACGACGGGGCCGGGGCAGAGATTATTGAAATATCGTTATCATTGCCGCATGCGGCGACCGACGAAAAACGAACTGAAGGCAGCCAGCGGAAAAAAGGTGCCTGACGTGATCGCTCGCGATCTCGATGTACTGTTCTGTGGCATTAATCCCGGCCTCTACTCCGGCGCGACCGGACATCATTTCGCCCGCCCTGGCAACCGCTTCTGGCCTGCGCTGCACAGTGCAGGATTCACCGACCGCCTGCTCGATCCTTCAGAAGAGCATCGGCTGCTCGATTTCGGATGTGGGATCACCAACCTGGTGCCGCGCACGACCGGGGCCGCCGCCGAACTCGCGAATGCCGAACTCGCCAGGGGACGGCGTGAGCTGGAGCGCAAGGTGCAACAGTTTGAGCCGCGCTGGCTCGCCGTGCTGGGTATCGGCGCCTACCGAACCGCCTTCGGGCAGCGCGGCGCAAGCATTGGTGAGCAGTCGGCCCGGCTGAACTCAACCGGCCTGTGGGTTCTTCCGAATCCGAGCGGGCTTAACGCGCACTACCAGCTCCCCCACTTGATCCGGCTTTTCAGTGAGCTGCGCGCGGTTGTTTCTTAGCCGGCACGAAGCTGTCGTGAATATCCTGCTGCACCGCCTGATAATGGTCGGCGACCATCCTGTCGTAGGCCTCGAGCAGATCGCGCTCCATCTCGCCGCGCAACGCGGACAGACTGATCTCTAGTGCGCGCAGCATTTCGTCCCGGTTGACGTGTTCGTCAATGCGCAGTAACACCCAGTCGGCCGCCAGCCACGTGGCCGCACCCGCGAGCAGCGCGCATCCCAGGGCGACCGGACCGCTCGGCGCGCAGACCGCCGCGCCGCCGGCAGCCGCCGAACCGGCGCGTGCCGCACCACGGCCGAGCCCGCGGCTTATCGCGCGGCCGGTGGTGGTCGCGCTGCGCCGACTGGCGGCGCGCCATAAGCCAGGACCGACCATCGCCCCGCCCGCGGCCAGCGTGCTGATCGACACTCTTGTTTCGAGCGCCGCGCGTTCCTGAGCCATCACCTCACCGACCAGCGCATCGAGCCGGATCTGACCCGACCGCGCTGCCGGTTCGGCGCCGGGCATCGTGAGCGGCGTGGGGACGCGATGCGCCGATAGACGGCGAGTCAGCTCGCTCAGCCAGTCCTCGCGAACCTGCTCGTGATGGCCCTGCACGCGCGCCGCCGTCTCGCTTTCCATCCGTGCCAGGTCGCTGTCCCAGTCACTATCGCGGAACAACATGTCGGCGGCTCGATTTGCCACGTAGTCGCCATCCGCGAGATTGACCCAAGCCATCGCCATCATCGCGAGGCGCGTGTACTCGCCGCCCAGCGAGTAGTACCAGTCAGCGAAAGCCGGCAAGCGCTGCTGCACACCCGCAAATACGCGGTCCAGCCGGCCGCCGACCTCGCCCGCGATCAGCTCACGCGCCGCAACCTCGCCTTCGCTGAAGTGCAGCGCCGAAAAACCCTCGAGCCACGCCAGTTGCTGCGGGGTGACGCGATAATGCTCGCCGGCGAGCGTCAGGGCTACCTCGTCGCCGCCATTCCAGGCGCGTTGCGACTGATGCGTGACCAGCCACAGGAGCGCGCCGGCCGTGACCAGGAGCAGGACGAGCATGAGCCACGGGCGGGCCGGGCGCTTGTACGCTCCGTTCATTTCAACCGCGAGCACGGTCATCCGCACTTACTCCGATCAGCACAGCGTTACAAACCAACAGATAAGACCACACAAACAATGCTTCCTCCGCCAAAACCAGAAGCCAACCGAGCAACTGCAGCAAGGATGCACCCGGCTGAGGCATCAGTTGCTGCGCAAGCCACAGGCGCAGCCCTTCCGTGGCGGCGGCCATTTGCAGCAATGTATAGCCTGCGGGGCTGCGGGCCTGCTCCTGATCCACCAGGTGCCATACCGCGCGCTCCAGATTCACGCCGCTAAAGTCGGGATGGGCCTGGTGAAAGGCGAGCACCACAAGCAGCACGACCACCACGACACCCACCATCAGCAAAGACAACCGCCAGGTCAGCTCCGGCAGGTAGCTGCGGCTGACGTGCATTGCCAGGGACCGGCGCAGCAGCCTCTCCACCAGCACCAGCGCCGGCGCAAGGCCGATCAGGACGATCCATATCCCAATGCTGTCCAGCCGGACCAGGGCCACGGCCAGGACCAGCGCCAGGACCGAGCCGAGCAACACCTGACGCAGGCCCAGCAACCAGCCGCCGCGCAGCCAGCGCTGCAGCGGGCTCGCGGGCGCAATATACGCGGCAAGAAAGGCACGCCGCCGAATACGACTGCGCCAGAACAACGCGGCGGCAATGGCCGCCGTCAGAGCCGCCCACACGGCTACGAGGGCCGCCGTCGGCAGTGTTCGGCCATACATATGGAACAGCCACAATGCCGCGGTCAGCACAAGAAGGCACAGCATGTTGCGGGCCATATTCCCAAGGGTATAAAGCGACATCGTCAGTCCGGCAGGTCGCTGCGGTCAAAGCGGCTCGTAGCATCGGCCGTCTCGGCGGTGTTGTGAATGCTTCTCATTCGATAAGGCCCTCAGCAGAGGGATCGCATTGCTCCCCCTGCGTACTTTTCAGATCAGCCATCAAGGCTTCCAGCACTGCCGGCTGTAAAGGCTTCACCAGATGGTAATCGAAGCCCGCCTCGGTTGTGCGGCGGCGATCTTCCTGCTGTCCCCATCCCGTTAGTGCCGCCAGAAGCGTGTTCTTCACTTCAGGAATTTCCCGGATCCGGCGGGCGACTTCATAGCCGTCCATCCCCGGCATTCCGAGGTCGAGAAGAATCAACGCCGGACGGTCCGCCTTCACCGCCCCGAGCGCCGAAACCCCGTCATGAGCCACCCGGACCTGATGCCCTTGCAACCGCAAAAGAGTGGCCAGGGTTGCGGCGGCATCCTCATTGTCGTCCACCACCAGAAGCCGATAGCCTGACGAAACCGCTACCGGCCTCCGCTCATCTTTCTCCTCTTCCCCTGGTGCCAATTGCTCCCGGACCAGGAGCGGCAAGTGAACCGCGAACTCCGAGCCCTCGCCCAGCCCTTTGCTGTGAGCTTCCACCGTGCCGCCATGCATCTCGACCAGCTTTTTTACCAGTGTCAGACCTATACCGAGCCCGCCCTGCGATCGGGTGGTGGCATGATCGACCTGCACGAACAATTCGAAAATGTGGGGCAAAACATCCGGGGCGATGCCGATCCCGTCGTCGGTCACCCGGAGCAGCGCCTCGTTGCCTTCTCGTCGAACGGACAATGAGATGCGCCCCCCGGGCTCGGTGTACTTGGCCGCATTCGTCAGCAGATTGGCGACGACTTGCGACAGACGCACCGGGTCTGCGTTCATAAGCATGGACCCGGGCGGCAGCTCGATTCTGAGATCGTGCTCCTGAACTTCGATTAGCGGCTGCGCCGTCTCCACGGCGCGGGCAATGACAGTGGCGAGCTCCACCGACTCCTTGCGCAGCTCGATCTTGCCCCGCATTGCCCTCGAGACATCCAGCAGGTCGTCTACGAGCCGCACGAGATGATGGACCTGACGCTCCATCACCTCCCGGGTCCGCTGGGCGGTTGTTGCGTCGACCATCGGCATCTTCAGGATTTGCAGCGAGTTGCGGATCGGCGCGAGCGGATTCCGAAGTTCATGGGCCAGAGTCGCCAGGAACTCATCCTTGCGCCGGTCGGCATCGGCCAGATCCTTCACCCGAGCGTGCAACTCCTCCTCCAGCCGCTTGCGAACCGTAATGTCCTCGTGGACCAGCACCACCTCGCGAACCTGGCCGCCAGAGTCCTTGAGCGGGTAGATTACGGCCGACAGCCAGCGGCGCGGATCGGCGTAGCGGGTCGCGCCGGGAAGCGTATCGTTCGGGTTGTACTGAATGGCCGGGATGGCAGTGGCCTGCCCGGCAAAACCCCTGCGAACGTACTGAAGTACACCTTTGGCCTCCAGTTGCCGATCCTCGAGAATGTTGTACGCGAGGCCCTCCTCGAAGCTGATGCCCCACAGTTCCTGCCAGGCCCGGTTCACCTGAACGGTGCGGCCGTCCGGTGCAAACATCTGGATGCTGAACGGCGCCTGTTCCATCAGGCCACGAAATCGGACCTCGCTTTGCCGCAGTACCTCCTCGGCTTTCTTCCGCTCCATGAATTGCCCGACCTGTCCTGCGACGGTCGCCATCGTCTCCAGAAGGTCGGCATCCGGCTCACGAATGCGGTCACTGAAGAGTTCAATTACGCCCATCGTTTCGCGGCCCGCCAGGAGGGGCCAGGAAAGCGCGGCGTGCAGTCCTTCCTCGGCGGCGGCGGTCGCGCGAAGGAAATTTTGCGCGTCATCCACATCCGGCAGCCAGACCGGCTCACCCCTCGCCCAGGCCTCACCGGGCAGTCCTTCGCCGCGTCGAAACGTCCGCTCGCGGCTGGCCGCGTCAAATCGGGACAGCTCGAGACCGGGGGCATGCCAGCCGCCGAGACAATGCAGTGCGCCGGTATCGGCCTCGAGCTTCCACAAGAAGCCTGCCTCCCAGCCGAGTCCCTCGCAAATGGCTTGCAACACGTTACTCGCCGCCTCTGAGATGGCCGCCGCTTTCGCCAGAACCTGCGGCACAAGCAAGCGGACATTGCGGCGGCGCTCGCTGCGGACTCGCTCGCTGAGATCCCGCAGATGGGCCGAGAAGAGCGCCGGGCCGTCCCTGGATATCCGGGTGATGGCCAGTTCAACGGGGAATTCCGTTCCGTCCGCCCGCAATGCAGTAAGTTCTATACGCCTGCCCAGGATGTTGGTCTGCCCGGTGGCGAGGTGATTCGCCAGACTCCGGCGATGCCGCGCCCGCAGTGGCGCCGGAATGATGCATTCGGCAAGTTCTCGCCCGATCACTTCTGCACGGCGGTAGCCGAAGATTTTCTCCGCTGCCGGATTGAACTCCACCACCTTGCCGGAGTAATCCATCGCAATGACGCAGTCCAGAGCGGTTTCCAGTATGGCCCTTGTTTGCGCATCGCTTTCCCGCAGCTGCTCCTCGGAGCGGCGACGCTGCTCGACAATGGCGGTCTGATTGGCTCCTACCCCCAGCAGGACCCGGTCCTCCTCGGTGGGGAAGCCGCGCTTTCGGGAGCCGCTTATCACCAGGCCGTGACTATCGCCGCTGCCGAAGCGAGTGACGGCGATATGCAGCTTCCCCGCTCCGAAAGGATCGGGAATGGTGGCGGGAGCTTCCGCTCTATCCCTGTCGATGAATGGGAGCAGCGACTCCCGTACTGCCTCGAGGCAAGCGCCGGCGCTACGATGCTTGCTGCGAAAGACTTCAACCGGGTCCTCGTCCGAATGTCCGTCCAAGCGAAAGTAAATCAGGTCGAGCGACAGCGCGCTCAGCAGCACATCAGCCAGGCTCCGGGCCATGCCTCTCCGATCGAGCCCGATCCAGACGGCAGGCAGGGCCGCCAGAGCCACCAGGTCTCTTATGGTGTGCCGGAGGCGGCGATTCTCTTCCCGAGCGACCTCTGATTCCGTCTGCGGCCGATGAGGATCCATTGAGGAATTTATGTCCGGCTCATGCGCTTTGGTCGGCCGTTCGTTCCTGCAGTTCCCTCAGCATCTCGTCGGGCGGAACGTAAAACGGATTCTCCTGCAGGATACCGCCGACGATCACCATCGGATGCGTCCGCATGATGTCCATGACGACATGCGCGTCGAACCGGGTCAGATCGTAGGTGCAGATGACGGGATCGTGATAATCCGGCAGCACATAGTTCAGGCGGCTTTCGTACTCCACGATGTCGTGTACGCCGGGTAAGTCTTCCAGCGCCCATCCCATGTTGGCGACCAGCCGGGTCAGTTTGCCGGGCGGCTTCCGTGCAGGATCCAGTGCCTCCTTGATGGTGGCGATCATCCGGTGCTGCTCGAAATAGTCGTCCTTGAGGTAGGCCTCCTGCCAGCGACGGACCTCGAGTTGGCCGCTGGCCTCGGCCTCGCCGACGTCTATACCCTCCCGCTCCAGGCGCTGCAGGTGGTAGTGCCGGCAATCCGGGTCGACGATGTGGAAGGCCCGATCGCCCCGCTCGAAGCCGTCCTTGATGAACGGCATCAACACGCGATATTCCTCCTCCCTCGAGTGGAAGAAGGCGCAAATATGGCGGGAGCGGTTGAGGAGCGCGCCTGCCAGCCGCACAGGTTCTGTCGCTTCGGTCATAAAACGTTCTCCTGATCTGAGGATTTGTACTTTCTACCCCCCTTTCCGGCCGTGCCTGAACCAGATACGCTCATTGATGTCGGGTTATGCGATCCCCGACTGGTTGTAGTCTCGCATATTGCCATTGACGAGCGGTTCAGGCTCGCGGGGATTATAATTAGACGGGAAAAGAGCCTGTCACCATCGATCCTGACCGATCGGTGCAATTTTCAGTGAAAAGAGGGACTTGCCATGACACATAAGTATGCCGGGGGCTGCGAGCATGTCCATACCCATGCCGACAACGATCCGATAGACGTCCACACCTGCCACTGCTCCGTCTGCAAACGCGTAACCGGGCAGGAAGATACCCACGTCGTTTTCTTTAAACATGGCGATTTGAAGGTGGACGATCCCGGTAATCTGAACCGTCAGCCGTTTAACGATCAAAATCCGGACGGGCCGCTGGAGCTTTGCACATGCGCGACCTGCGGCACGCCCATCATGCTGGATGACAAACAAAGGCGCATCCGGGCCATCGTGCCCAACCTGATGGGACACGATGCGGAGAAGATGCCGGCGACGTACCACGCGTTTTTTGACGCGGCCGCCGGTGCTCCGGCCCCGAAGGACGGCCGGCCAGTCTATGAGGGCTTGCGTCCTGATTTTGCCTGGCCGACTCCTGCCTAGGCTCATCCGCCAGACACGGACCGGTCATCGGGCTCACCCGTACAGGGTGAGCCCTGGCGTCTGAACAACCGGCATCTCCAATGCGTATCAACGCCGATTTTTCCCAAAGAGTCGTCGTCTTGCCGGAAGACTACGGGTGGGTTGCCTCACCGATGCCGGGAGTCGAGCGCATGATGCTCGATCGAATCGGCGACGAAGTCGCCCGTGCCACGTCGCTTGTGCGGTATGGCCCCAACAGCACATTTGCCCCGCATGTCCACGGCGGTGGCGAAGAGTTCCTCGTGCTGGAAGGCAAGTTCGGCGACGAACATAAAACCTATCCGGCCGGCACCTATGTCCGGAATCCGATCGGCAGCAGTCACTCCCCCCGTGTCGGAGATTCGGGCTCCACGATCTTCGTCAAGCTGCATCAGTTCGACCCGGAGGACGACGCCTCTGTGGTCGTCGACACGCGCAATGCAGAGTGGTTGCCCTGGTTGTCGCAGGGCAGCCCCGGTATCGAAATCGTGCCGCTGCATCAGTTTCGAAAGGAACGCGTGCTACTGATGCGCTGGGCACCCGACACGCCGTGGAGCGAACACAGCCACGACGGTGGCGAGGAAGTTTTTGTCATCGAAGGCAGCTTCAGCGACGAACATGGCCGTTATCCGGCCGGCACCTGGCTGCGCTATCCCGACGGCAGCAATCACAACGCCTTTACCGGCAGCGAGGGAGCAGTCCTTTATCTAAAGGCCGGGCACTTGCCGTCTGCGATGTAGGGCTCGAACTCGAGGACGGGCTCGCACGCTTCAGCGTAGCCTGGCCGCAATTCCGCTTAAAGTCTCCGCCAGCCCCACTCGCCGCTTCGTCGTGACGGCGTCACCTTTGCCTTCATCGAGGCGTCCCGCCAGCGATTCCAGCGTGGCCGCCAGTTGTGCGTCGCGCCCGCCGTTCCCGAGCCGGGTTGCCGCACTTTCCAGCGCCGCGTTCAGCTCCGCTGCGGTCGACGCCGGCAGCGTACTGTTGCGCTCCAGCTGATCGAGGTACGCCCGGGCGACGACCGGCTCGGCCGGCCAGGTGACGGGGAATTGCTGCTGCGGATTGAACCGTGCGCCCTGGTCGGCCATGGCCGCCGCGGCGATTTCGTTTTCGCTCAGGTGGTCGCCGGGAGTGAGCGCCAGTACGTCAAGGCCGCGCATGGTCTCGGTGCCGTAAATCTTTCCCTTGTACCAATAGGTCGACCAGTAGCCGCCAAAGACCAGGTCCTCGGCGTCGATGGGACCGCGGTCGAAGTAAGCAATCTCGACCGGGTTCTCCGAGTCGGTGAAGTCGATCACCGAGATGCCGCCCTGGTACCAGGCCTGGACAAAAATGTCGCGGCCGGGAACCGGCACAATGGAGCCATTGTGCGCCACGCAGTTTTCCTGCTCGACCTGCGGAGCCGGCAGCTTGAAGTGGCTGCGAAACTTTAGCTGGTTGTCGACAATGTCGTAGATCGCGTTTGCGCCCCAGGTGAGGGGATCGTAGGCGCGGCAGCGGGGCCGGCTGCCGCCGCCCCACTCGTCGGTGAACAGGACCTTGCTGCCATCGTTGTTGAACGTCGCCGAGTGCCAGTAAGCAAAACCTTCGTCGACGACCACGTCGATGCGCTGCGGGTTCAGTGGATCGCCGATATCGAAAATGATGCCGTTGCCCGAGCACGCTCCGGCGGCTATGCCGCGCTCCGGAAACACGGTGATGTCATGGCATTGATCGGTCCGGCTCGTTTCCTGTGTATCGTCTCCGTGATCGCCGCCGCGCCACAGTCCGGCCATGGTGCCCTTTTTCGGATCAGCGAAGACGGCGGGGCTGTCGACGATGCGCGCGCTGCCGGGATCGTCGACAGGGACTTCGATGACGTCGATGCGGAACAGCGCAGTTCGCTGGTCGCCGGGGACTTCGCCGATACAGCCTTCCATCTCTTCCTCGTCGCGAACGTTCGAGGTGCCGGAGTTGTAAACGATTATCTTGCCGTTTTCATCCGGGCCCGCGACAACCGAATGCGTGTGCGAGCCACGACAGGTCTGCACCGCGCCAACCTGTACCGGCCGTTTCAGGTCGCTGATGTTGAAGATACGAAGCCCGCGGAAGCGCTCGGGACTGACGTTCCCGGTTACGCCCTGCAGGCCGCAGTCGAGCCGTCCGCGCGTCTCCTGCGCCGACATAAACAGGAGATTCCCGACAATGGAAACATCGCCCTGGCCGCCCGGGCAGACCACGGAGCTCTGGAGCTCCGGCAGACCGTCTTCCTCCAGGCGGTAGAGATTGAAGCCGTGATAGCTGCCAACAGCCATGACGTCGCGGGAAAAGGCGATGTCGGTGTTCGAGAAGCTCAAGAGCGGTGCGCGCTCCTCCTCGTCTTCCGGCTTCTTCGGATCTGGTTCGTCCTCCGCCTGCCCAGCGGAGCCGTCCCCGCTCGCCTGCAAGAGACTCGGCGGCAGCTCTGCCGGGTTCTGTGGGTCGAAGAACCCCGCCGGCCTGGGTAACGACCCCAGCAGTTGCATGTTCCGGATCGCCTGGCCGGCGTCATGGAGTCCGGCTTTGAGACCCGCGCGCGGATCGGTCGACGAACCGACCAGAAGCGCATTCATCCGCTCGATCTCGGAGGTCTGGTCGTTGGTAACCTCCGTCGTGAACTCGAACAGCACCGTGTCGTACGCCGAACCCGGTTGCTCGAGGAGATCCTCGACCATCCTCACCGCACCCTCGTGGTGGGCAATCATCAGTTCGAGGAACAGTTGGTCAAACTCCGCGCCGTTCGATCGGGCGAGTTCTGCCATCTGTTCCGCCGTCGCCATGCCGGCCATCACGTGACCGGTGTGCATGGCTTCGTGCGCGGACGGCTCCGGAACGCGCTCGCCACGCTCGCGCAACCAATTCTTCATGAAGGCGATCTCGTCCCCTTGCGAGGCGCTGATGCGGCCTGCCAGGTCGATCAACTCCGGCCGATTCGTGCGATCCGGCACCAGAGCAGCCATCTGCATGGCCTGATGATGGTGCGGGATCATGTCCTGCATAAACCGTGCATCGGCCGGCGAGTAGCTCGTATTGGCAATCTTGACGGCTTCTTCGGAGCTGAGCGTCCTCGACGATTCGCCGGGGGCACCGGGCTGGACGATCGGGGCTTCTTCGGCCATCGCTATGCCCGCCTGACCCATCAGAATCACGCCCGGGATCAGGCCGCGGAGAAGCCTAACGACGTAGGCAGGGATCGCGTTCATGTTGTTGCTCCTGTGCAGAGAGTGTTCCTGACCGGTAGCCCGGTCGTTACCGTTCGTCCTTGCCCTCAACTCGGAGCTTCAGCATCGAGGATTGAATTAAGAGGATTTGTACAGATGAACCATTTCGATTTTATGACATTCCAGGCATCAGCATGAAAGAACGCTGCACAATATGGAAGCTGTGGCGTGTCGCGCGGACGGGCGCGAAGCGGCCTTCTGGATTCGGGGGCTTCAGGGGGAAAAAGCGCCCGATAGACGCCTGCTTCTGATGGATCATCGTTTCATCTGTTACCATGAAACAGTTGGGCTGCAAATGGGTGGAGCAGAGGCAGGTGTTTTCTTGTTTTGCGCGACCCGGTTATGAGCAGAACGTTCTCCTCCAGGCTTCAGGAACTCTGCAGCCGCGCCGAGACCGTCGCAGAGGATGTACTTGCGCCTAACGCGGCCGACGTAGATGCCACCTTCAGCTGGCCAACTCGGTGATGATCTCCAGCAGTGCAGAATGTTCGAGCGGGTTGAAGTGAAACTGATTGGCGAACGAGGGACCAAGCACCGCCCCCACACAGAGGTAAATTATGGCCGTCGACAACGGCAGTCTTTTAATGCGAGCGGCCGTCAGTGCCATGAATAGCAGCACTGCACCAATTATCACAAACCACGTTGCGTTCGACATATAAAACACAGCCCGCATGCACAAATTGCGCCAAAGGAGTCATTCGAACCGGCGGCGCTCGCAGCGGCGCCCTCGCGTTGGGAAAGAGTACAAGGCGACAGCAAGCTTTACAGAGGATAAAGGGGACAGATCTATTTTCGAAAAATAGATCTGTCCCCTTTACCCCGGAATCAGGAGTTGGCCGCGGCACTGTTGCGCGAGCCGGGCAAGGAGTTTGTCGAGAACACGCCGGTGATTAGCAGATTGTAGTCCTCCTCCTCCTTCAGCTCGACGCGATCCCGGCCGCGAACCTTTGCCTCGTAAAGCGCTTGATCCGCAAGCTGTAGCGCGCCTCGAGGGCCGCGACCGGCGGTCGGAGCAAGCGCCGCGACGCCCACGCTGATGGTCACCCTCCGGGAAACTCCATCACGCTGCTCGATAGCCAGCTCGGCCACCGCGCGTCGCATGCGATCCCCAATCCGGGCGGCTTCCTGGCTTTCGATGTCGTTGAGCACCATGGCGAATTCCTCACCTCCGTAACGCGCCAGCACATCGAGAGGACGGCCGGCAAACCTCTGCAGCGTATCTGCGACCCGACGCAGCGCGCGATCACCGGCCTGGTGCCCGTAGCGATCGTTGTATTCCTTGAAATGGTCGACGTCGATCAGCAGGACGGCGATGCTGCGGCCGTCTTCGATCGACCGCTGCCACAGGCTGGCGAGGTGCTCGTCAAACATGCGGCGGTTCTTGGTTCCCGTCAGCGCATCGTGCTCCGCGAACTCCTCGATAAGGCGGCCTTCGAGGAAGCTCTTGCGCGAACTTTCGTCGATGTGTCGTCTTGCGATAGCGCAGGAGACGGCGACCATCAGCAAAAGTGCGCAAGCGTAGGCGATCACAGGAAGTCCCAGCCCGAAGACTGCGGCAGAGACGACAAAGGACGCGATCGTGACCGCGACCGAGAGCAGTGCCACGCGCGCGGGTAGCCCGAGCAAGAAGAACGGCCCCACCACCATGAGCGGCAGGACCATGAGCGTTTCCAACTGCCCGTACGCAGCGATCCTGGCAATGAAGACCGCCGCGAGCGCGTTCCGCACGGGGACAACGATCTGAGCCAGCGGCAGATAAAGGCGCAGGAACAGGGGACTGCAGGCGACCGAGGCGAGCACGACAGAGGCCATGAACACCACCACCATCTGAAGCAGATAGCCGTGACTCAGGTAGCCTTCGAGGAAATTTCTTAGGGCCGCAAAGAACGACAGCAACGCGCCAAGCACACAGGTCACCCTGATCAGTGCCAGGTTCTCCGAGAGACGCGAGCGAACGTACTCCTGCTCGAGGTGCCGGCCGAAGCTCCGGCCTGCAACGCCACGTCGCAGCTCCGCGGCATACGGCGAATCCGGGAAGGCGTTAAGGTTGGTTCGGTGCACGGACATAATCGCCGCCCAGCATAAGACCTGGCCCGGACAGGCGATGTGACCGACTACGCGAAACCTGGGCAGCAGGCCCCGCTGAAGCTCGCCGCGGGCAAGGACCCAGACCCTCCTGAATTGGTTTTACGTCTCCGGAAGATCCAGATCGCGCAGTCGGTACATGAGAACCGCTGCGCGCCTGGTCTGGCTCCCCAACGTGGCCAGATCGGCGGTCTCCGCTTCGGTATGTCCTCCCTCGCCCATGAGCCCCAGCCCGTCCAGCGCCATGACGACCCGGCCGGCGGTGAAGGAAATGTCCGCAGCGCCCGCGGCGCCGGGGTCCACGGCAGTCACCGCGCCCAATCCCAAGTCGCGGCTGGCCTGATCGTACAGCGATAGCAGGCGCCGGTTGCCATCCGTCGGGGCGAGCGGCGGGTATCCGTCCGTGAACTCGATATCCGCCGACGTGCCGGGCAGATGTCGTGACACGATGTCTTCCATGCGGGATCTGGCGGAGGTGAGCTGATCCAGGGTGAGCGTGCGCAGATCGCCGGTCACCACACCATGCTCCGCAATGACATTCGCCTTGCCAAAGGCATCGCCGGCGGAACGGGAATCGTCGTAATCCACCCGGGTACCGATCAGCCCGATGCCGGGATTGAAGGTCAGGTAGCGTTCTCCGGTCAGCTCGCGGCGGAACCCGTCCAGTATGCGAGCCGCCTCAAACGCCGCGCCGTCACCGATCTCGTCGCGGAATATCAGGGAGGAGTGAGCGGGTGTGCCGGATACCGTGAGCCGCCAATCGGTATATCCCCGCCGCGCGATGACGGCTGTCTCCGGGTTGCCGTCGCCGTCCTCAAAGCCGAGCGCTACGTCGGCGGCATCCGCCGCTTCCAGCAGTACCCGCCGCGCCTCGGACAGCGGGCTGCCGGACGATTCTTCGTCGCCTGTCATCACCACCGTGATCTGCAGGTCAGAGAGGGCGCCTACTGCCTTCAACGCCGCCAGGGCTTCGACAATGATCACGTTGCCACCTTTCATATCGATAATGCCAGGCCCTTTCGCCCGGTCCGCGCCGAGGCGCTCAAAATGCTGGAACGGGCTGTCGGGCTCGAATACCGTGTCCAGGTGGCCTATGAGCAGCAGGTGCGGCCCGCTTCCGGGATGCCGGGCGACCAGGTGGCCCGCACGATCGAAATCCGCACCGTCCACCCAACTGACCTCGAACGCCAGTTCGGCGAGAGCCTTTCCGAACAGCTCCCCGACCTGTTTCACTCCAGCGGGATTCATGGTGCCGCTGTTGATTTCTACGGCTTGCTGCAGCAGGGCCATGGCTTCCGACTGCCGGGTGTCGACCACCTCGGCCAGCTGCTGCTCCGTGTCCGACAGCGCTGCTCCGTCGGCGGCGCAGGCAAGGAAAACGGCCAATATGACGACAGCCGGCAGGCTTCGAGCTTCAGGCATGTTTATTTCTCCTCGTTAGTTGGCGTCCATGATCTCGCGGATATAGGAGTCGTCACCGGTCAGCTGCCACTGGATCAGCGACGTGGGCACGCTTCCTGCCTCGTTGAACTCCCTGAAGAACTCCTTGAGTTCAAACTCGATGCCTTCCTCCTCGAGCTGCCGCGAGCGATAGGCGACCAGCTTTTCCAGCAGGTATTTGCCGGTCACATAGCTGGTGCCGTAGCCGGGTTGCCGCAGGTATAGCTGCTGCTCGAACTTCATCAGTTCCGGCTCATTGCCCATCCAACCGCGCGGCGTCCACTTGACGTGCACGGTGCCGGCCTCCGCCATTGTCATATCGTTTGAGTGAGCGTAGAGGGAGCCCAGCCCGCGTGCCGCCCGCTGCGCCAGCATGATCCACACGAGTTCACGCGAGCGCGGGGTATCGTCGTACAACCCTGCGTGCATGAACATCTCTTCCACCCCGGTGGCCGTACCTTCGTTACGACTGTCGAAGATGTTGTACAAACGGGGCGCGCTTCTGATCGAGCTTTCATGCGGCTCCTGTTCCATCTGCGCCAGGTCGAACCAGTGGTAGAAATGCGAGTACAGCGGCCGTGGATCATAGTGCGTAACGATCGAAAAGAAGTTGCGCATCTCTAGCGGAACGAACGTTGACAGGTGCTCGCGCAAGGCCGGTTCGTGATAGCTCTTGACCGGCATGATGTCGTTGTTCTCGAGCCAGCGCATGAAGCTCCTTGCGGTCTCGTCCGCGAGGCGGTTCATGCTCGCCTCGTCCTTCGCAGCCACCTGCTCTGGCAAGTTGCGATTGCGATGCTCCTCGAGCTTCAACGATGACCATGCGCGATCCAGCTCGCGGCGTAACAGGAGCACCTCGTCATCCCAGGTCATAGGGACGTAGTGCACCTGCTGCAGGTACCAGTTGTAATTTTCCTTGCCAATGCCCGACGGCCCGGTCTTCGACGGCGCCTCCTTCTGCAGCCAGCGTATCAGGTCGTCCGTGGCGGCCTGCGCCGCGCGGACCGCCCGGACCAAATCACGACTCGCCGATGAGCCTACTGTGGATTCGATCGTATCGAGGTGCTCGCGCTGGTCCTCTATGTTGTTGATGCCGGCGATCCAGAGATCGCGCGCATTTCCGGACAGATTTCGCTGCGCTTGCTTCATCAAAGGCGGGATGACCTGCAGATCATTGAGCATCCGCCGCTCTTCACTCCGGGACAGCGGAAAGCTGTACGTCCAGAGCTCAAGAACCGCGTGGTGCGTGGGGCCCTCGTGCGCAGGTACGTCGCTCCTGTGCGTCCATATGGACTGGTAGAACGCGGGATCGCGAACCCATGGCTGCAACACCCGATGGTTGAAGTCGAAGCCGTTCATCTCGGCGCGCACGATGTGCCAGTCGACCTGCTCGCTGATCGGCCAGGCGCCAATATCGAACGACTCCAGGCGCTGCTTGAATTTGCCGAACTCCTTATACGCCGCCGCAAATCGCTCCCTGGTGTAGTCAGGAGCGCCGTCGCGCATGGGTGGGCTTTCGAATTCCCGCCAGTCCTCGAATAATTGCAGCAAGTCGTCGTAGGACTTCTCCGCGTCTTGCGCCTGCGCCGGCATAATCAGGGTAAATGTGGCCAGCATTAACGCCGCCAGTGCGTTTGTGGAACCGCGCCGATCGTTCTCCAGCATACCCATACCTTCCCCGGTTTCGAACCGCCAGCATATTTTGCACCTGCTGGAAGCCGCCGTCATCGTCATCTATATTGGCGCCCTGGCCGACGGCCATTGTCCGCCGTCGGTTCATCTGTTTGAATCCACCGAAGCGCCTGCCCGGAAGTCCGATCCTATGTCAATCAGGTTACCCCGGCTCATTGTGACGTCGGTCATTCGCGGAAGCCGGCAGGGCGAAAGTCACGGCGGCGTTTATACACTGGACTTCGAAACCCGCAGCGGCCGGCAGCGAGTGGACTGGAACACTGTCGCGATCGATTTCGAAGGTCGCGGCGCCGACCGGGGCCTGCGCGGCATCGCCTTTGACGGCGACGACATCTACATTGCGGCAAGTGACGAGCTGTTTTGCTTCGACCGCAAATTCTCGATCACGGGGTCTTTCAGGAACCGTTACCTGAAGCACTGTCACGAAATCTTCCGAATCGACCGAAAGATATTCCTCACCTCGACAGGATACGACAGCATTCTGGCGTTCGACCTGGACAGCCGGCGTTTCGAGTGGGGCTTCCATCTGGAGCAGCGATACGGCGCATGGTCCGGTTTCTCTTTCGATCCGAGGTCGGACCTGGGGCCGGCGCCAGCCAACGAGTTCCACATCAACATGGTGCACGTCGACCAATCGGGCATGTTCTTGAGCGGCCTGCGCACCAATGCGCTGCTGCACCTGAACGATGAATGGGCCGTAAGCGAGGTTTGCACCCTGCCGGCCGGCGTGCACAACGCACGGCCCTGGAGCGGCGGCGTGCTGTTCAACGATACGGTGGCCGACTGCGTACGTTATGTCCGGCGGGACGGCCGGCAGCAGGCATTCCCCGTCAAGCGCTATGACGAATCGGACATCCTCTTCGCCGGCGTCGACGATTCGAGGACCGCCCGGCAGGCCTTCGGCCGCGGGCTTTGCACTACGGGTAGCCGGCTGATCATCGGCGGCTCATCCCCTTCAACCGTCAGCGTCTACGACGCGGTAACCGGGACGACCGTCGGGACCGTGAACCTTACGATGGACATTCGCAATGCCATTCACGGCCTGGAAATCTGGCCGTACGACGATTGAAGTTAAGCTTTCGCTCAGTTCCCCCAGCGTTTCATGTAGCGCACGCCGAACTCGCGCGGCCGGTTGACGAACGCCGTCCGGTGATGCGGCCGGCCCTCGGCAGTCTGTGCCGCCGCCCACTCGAACAGATTCGCCTGCACGGTATAGGTCGCCCGCTCGTCGGCAAGGTTGTTGATAAAAACGTCCACCTGCCAGTCATTACCGACGATTCCGGCACGCAGGTCGCCGATCGTGTAGGCGTCGGACTTGAACTGCGGATTCGGATGCGTCAGGCCCCGCGGTTCCAGGATGTTCAGGCTGTCGCCGGTATGTGACCACTGGGTGCGGATAAAGAACTCGTTGTTACCGAACAGCTGCGTCGGCTGCCGGTACTCGATCCAGGCCGAGCCTTTTGACTGCGGTACGAGCGGCAGCCGCAGACCCTTGACCAGATCGCTTACGCCGTCCCCGTCAAGATCGGCTTCGGTATCGGTCTCGGCTTCCATCCTCTCGTAATTCATGCCGATCAGCCAATTGTCGGCGAACGCGTAGTCGAACTCTATGTTCACACCGTTGATATGCGCATCGCCGGCATTGGCGATCAGCACCTGCCACGGCTGGCCACACACGCCGGGGGTGTTGAATTCACTTTCCGGCAGCAGCGGAAGGCCGTTGTCGTCCTCGCATGGCTTATCCGTCGGGTCGACGAGCTGGAGCTGGTAATCGCTCCAGTCCATCCGGTAGGCCGTGAGGTTGAGCCGCCCACTGCCGCCGGCAAACGTCGACTTATAGCCGATTTCATAATCGTCCATGATGTCCGAATCGTACTCGTTCGGGAAAAACGGCTCGCCGCGACTGCGATTGACGCCGCCCTGTCTCACGCCCCGCGTAAACAACGTATAAATCATTTTGTTGTCGTCGAGGTTGTAGCTCAGGCTGACCTTCGGCACGAACTGGTTTTCGCTTCCCGAGCGCCCCGGCGGACGGCCGTTGTTGGCGATCCGGAATTCGCGGTCTCCGGCCGTAGCGTCGGGTTCGCCGGCGTAGTTCGGCCCGCCGGGATGATTCACGAAATAGAAGTTGGTGTTGGAACGTTCGAAATACCGCCCGCCCACGGTCAGATCCAGGTTATCCGTGACGTGCCACGTTGCTTCGCCGAATACGGCATCCTGCTCCCAGTCTGTATGGCTTTGGGAATACCACTGTGCTTCCGCGTTCGGATAGGTGGTCGGCGTGCCGTAATAATTCGACCAGTACCATTCCCAGTAATTGAGCGAGATCGAATCCTGGTAGGTCAGTGTCGATGCATCGCCGCCGAGAGTCGGCGTGGCGAACGGCGAAATCCAGGAGTCGGTGCTCTCCTCGTGGTAGAACCCCACGATCCAGTCGAGCGTGTCGCCCTGGCTCGACAGCCGGATTTCGGCTGTGACCTTGTCGTCCTTGGAGGATCCCCGGTAGCTGTTGAAAAAGTCCGAATCGACCTGCGGGCCGTGGCAGTAAACGGGCCACCAAACAATGTTGCCCGTCTCCGGATTCGTCCAGTAGTACGGAAAATCGGCAGGACTGTAATAGGTCGGATCCGCGTCGTGGCAGTACTGCGCTGACCAGTAATGAGCGTAGGTCGTAATGTCCGACAAATACTCGGTCTTGCGCTCGTAATAGGACACGGCAGCGACGAGTTGCGCGAAACCGAGGTCGCCCTCGATCTTCAGCGATCCCATGTTGAACTCTTCTTCGCGCCACTCGTCGTGGAAGCGAACGACCTGCAGATCACCCACGAACGGGTCGTAGTAATTGTCTGCGCCGGAGTCCGTAGTCTGGTGGTGATAAGACAGTGTGGTCGACCAGCTGTCGTTCACTTGCCAGAGCAGGTGCAAGCGGCCGCCGTAAACGTCGGCGTCATTCCAGCGCTCTTCGACGGAGGCGGAGTTGTCGAGCGTGCCCCATGGCGCGGGCGCCCTGTTGGTGCCGTCGACACCGTACCAGTCGGCGGTATGCCCGAACACGTTGTCGACGAAGCCGCCGTCGTGATCGTTGTAGCCGGCGATGCGCAGCGCAAGCCGGTCGTCCACCAGCGGGAGATTGAATACGAGCGAGCCGCGATAGCTTGCGTCGCTGTCGCCGCCGCCACGCACCTCGCCGTCGAATACCGCCTCGAACTCGTTCAGCCGAGGCTGGTTAGTGATGATGCGCAGGGTACCGGCTTGGGCATCGGACCCGTAGAGCGTTCCTTGTGGCCCCGAAAGCGCTTCGACCCGCGCGATGTCGACGGGCCTTATGTTCGGCTGCGTGCCGACCTGGGTCACCGAGATTTCATCGAGATAGACCGACGAGGTCGACTGGCCGAGATAGCCGGCCCCGGTTATGGCGCCGCGGAATACGACGGTACTGGAGCTGGGTCCGTAGTTGACGACATTGATCGACGGCACGAAACGGGCATAGTCCTCAAGGCCCTTGGCGCCCATGGCGGCAAGAGACTCCTGGGAGATGGCCTGAACGGCGGATGGAATGGTTTGCGCCGACTCGCTGCGTTTGCGCGCCGTGACGACGATCTCTTCGAGCGCTCTGGACTCGCCGGCCTCCCTGCCGACGTCCTGCGCAAGCGCGTAATGGCCCGGATAAAGTGCGGCCGTTACCGCGGCAGCGACGGGCGAAATTCCTCCATTCGGCATGCGGACCATCATTTTATCCCCCGCCATCAATCGATGGCTCAACGTTATCGACGGCGTCTTCTACAATCTATTGCACCCGCGCCTCGATGGCAAGAATCGTATTGACATGTTGAGAGATTGTGTTGTAGGTGTATGGTAATTTCGGCGCGGCACTTTCGCCACGACCACGAGAAAAGCGCCTTAATTGCTTGTATATCCGAAGGTTACGATTACATTTGCTCGCCGGGTTCGGGGTGATTTTCATCCGGCAGCTCCGCCAAAAGGGGTTTCAGGATGTGCAACAACTCGCCGAGGTGGTTCTCGTAGTTGTGCCAGATATTGATGGAACTGGAGTAGATCGGCCGGCGGACCTGTTCCGAACTCGCCGTCTTCACGGCCCGCCGGGTCTCGTGAAAATTCAGGCACCCTTCCTCGAACGGCAGCCCGCAGAAATCCAGTATGCGGCGAACCTCGTTTTCGAGGTCCGCGACGACCTGCTCGTAATGGACGTCGAGTACGAAGCCGGGGACGACCCGTTGCCAGTGCTCCATCAGCCGCTGGTACTGCAGATAATATTCGCCGAGTTCGGTGAGGTCGTACGTGAAAGGCTGACCGCTGGCAAATAGCTGCTTGTAGCTTCCGAGACAGCTGTCCATCGGGTGCCGCCGGGCATTGATAATCTTTGCATTCGGGATGGCGAGCTTCAGCAGGCCGGTGAAGACGAAATTGTTGGGATTCTTGTCGATGAAAAACGGCGCGCCGCTGCGGTGTTTCCGCGTACTCTCCAGGTACTCCCGTCCGAGCCGTGCCCAGCCTTCGGGCTTGAGGCCGTCCAGTGTCTGCGGAAACTGCTCATTCCTGTGGCTGCGATACCTTCGCACGACCTTCGACAGGTCACTCAACTCATGCGTGCCTTCGACCAGGGTGTGCGATGCGAGGATCTGCTCGATCAGGGTCGACCCGGAGCGCGGCAGGCCGACGATGAATACCGGCACCGGGTGGAGCTCGGCGCTGACGCACTGTCCCAGGCGTGTCTCGTCGAAAAAGCGAATTACGCGGTCGTGCGTGGCTTCGGTGTCGACCGGGTCGTAGGATTCCTGCCTTCTGCGAAGCGTGTTGCAGCTTTTGAAGTTCGCGAACGCGGCGTCGAAATCTCCTCGGGCCTCGTATTCCAGCCCCAGCGCGTTATGGAGCATGCTGAGCGCTTCATCCGGCAATCCTCCCTCCCGGATCAGCGTCTCCATCGCCGCCACTTCCGCTTCTTCGAAGCGAAACGTCTTGAGATTGGCGAGGCTCCAGTAAGCTTCCGCATGGTCCGCCTTCGCGGCGATGCAGGCGCGGTACTGCCTTATTGCTTCCTCCGGTTCACCAATCGTCTTCAGGTGGTGCGCCATGCCGCACATGGCCGCTGCTTTTTGCGGCGCCAGTTCAATCGTTTTGCGATAGGAGGCGATGGCCTCCCGGTGACGGCCGGCGACTCCGAGGACGCCGGCATGCACCATGTACGACTCCGGCTTGTTTGGCTCCAGCGCCAGCAGCCGTTCCGCGCTCTCTATCGCCTCGTCGTATTTCTCCTGTTCGCGCTGCGCGTCGACCAGGTCTACCCAGGCGCGCGCGTAGTTCGGGGCGAGTGACGTGGCGCGCAGCAGAAAGACCTCCGCTTCGCGAAACCGCTTGTTGAGCGATGCAATGCCGGCGAGCAGGCGCGCCGCTTCGACGTGGTCAGGATCCTTTTTCAGAATGTTGCGATAGATGTCTTCGGCCTTGTTGACGTCGCCGGCCTGTTGCAGAGATTCGGCCTCGCTGATTTCCGCGGCGAACGCCATGCGGGTCTTCGGAGTCTTCCTGTCGTTGGACACGGCTCCGCCGGCCGCGACGGCCTGCCGGGCCCTGTCGATCTTGGCCAGCGTCGCCGGCCGGGCCGGGTCCAGCCTCACGGCCTGTTCATAGGCCGCAACCGCAGGCCTGGCGCGGCCGGTCGCCAGCATCAGGTCGCCGTGGACGTCATGCGCCACGGCGAAATCAGGAAATCGGCGCAGCGCTTCCTTCACATAGCGTTCCGATTGCTCGAACTGCCGCAGGGCGAGATAGGCCTTCGCCGCCAGACACATCGTGTTGGCGTCGTCGGGAAAGGAAAGCAATGCGTCCTCGCAAAGGCTCGCCGCCCTCGCGTATTCGCCGGCGCGAAGCTTTGCCAGTGCGTGTTCGAACGACTGCCGTTGACGGGCGATGTCCGTTGTCATCTGCTGCCAATCGGTGTGAGTTCGGGAAATTGGACCATATCGCCGGTATGGCCGCCAGCCGGCGCCTGCTTGTGGCGGAAACCGGAACGCACTAACCTGTTGCGGCATCCGGAATCCGCCGTGAAGAGTCCAGCAGACTTCGACGTGAATACTTACCGACAAGCGGCGCGCACCCGCGATTTCTGCGTTTCGGGCGAGCTTTTTCTCTCCCCGGAATCGAGCGCCACTACCATAGCCGAGCAGGCGAAGCTGTTGAAAGATCACGTCGACGGCGTGCTGCTTACCGACAACCAGTTCGGGCAGCTCCACATGTCCACGCTCGCCGCGGCCGCGCTGTTGATCGCGAACGGCGTGGACCCGATCATGCAATTGAGCTGCCGGAACCGGAACCGGATCGCGCTGCTAAGCGACTTGCTGGGCGCCGGTGCGCTGGGCGTGACCAGCCTGATGCTCGTAAAAGGCAATCACGTACCGGAGGGTTTCAATCCGCGTCCCAAGGCGGTACTCGATCTCGATGCGAGGGAGCTGATCGCGACGGCGGCGCGGATCCGCGCGGACGAAGGTTTGCCCGCGCTGTCCGACTTCTACGTCGGCGGCGTCGTGACGGCGCACCGTCCGGAAGACGACTGGACGCCGCGCACACTCCTGCGCAAGATAGAGGCGGGAGCGCAGTTCATGATAACGAACGTTTGCATGGACGTGCCGACATTGAGGATCTGGTTCAGGCACCTGGTCGCGGCAAAAATCCTCCGGCGCGTCGACATGATCGTGTCGATTGCGATCCCCGAATCGGCAGACGATGCGCACTGGCTGTGCCGGAACCGCCCGAGTTTCCAGATTCCCGATGCGCTGATCCGGCGTCTCGAGCAAGCGCGGGATGCGGAACAGGAGGGTGTCGCCATCGCGGCGGAAATGCTCGCGGAAGTTGCGACGATCCCCGGTGTATCCGGCGTGCATCTGATAGCGACTCGCAACCTTGCCGCAATTCCGGCCGTTCTCGCCGCCGCCGGACAGCTCAGGCAAGCCGTATGACGGAGAGCCGGCCGAAGTCCGCCAAGGATGTTGTCGACTCCATATTCGCCCTGGCGCGGGCCGAGCGGCTCGACGACGCCGAGGCGCTATGCCGCGATCATCTTGCCGCGCTACCCGACGACGTCAACCTGGTGGCAGCGCTGGGCGCGTTGCTGATGAGGAAGGGTGGATACGACGAGGCGCAGAAGCACCTCGAGCGGGCGATCGAACTGGAGCCCCGATTCGCGAAGCCGTACGAGGACCTCGGCGCACTGTACCTCGTGACGGAGCGGCCGAGGGACGCGATCGCTGCGTACGAAAGCGCAATCGGCCTCGATTCACGGCAGGCCTCTGCGTTTTACGGGTTGGCGACGGCGCTGGAGCGGAGCGGCCGCCGCGAAGACGCGGAAATCGCGAGGCTGCGGTTTCTGGCACTCTCGCCCGGTGGCAAGGCGCTGTCGGAGGCAGGGCAACTCTTTCTCGGCGGGCAGACCGATCGCGCCGAGCGCATCTGCGGCGAAATTCTGGCGAAGGAGCCGCGAAACCTTCACGCGATGCGGCTGCTCGCACGGATCTGCGCCGACAGCCGACGGGACGCCGCTGCGGAAGGTCTTTTGCGGCGCGTGATCTCCATCGCGCCGGACTTTTCGCTCGCGCTAAGAGACCTGGCGTGGTTTCTCCTGGAGCGCAGCAGGTTTCACGAAGCCATCGAGACGTTGAAGTCGGCCGTGAATATTCCGTCGGGCACCGCGGATCTCCGCCAGGCGCTGGCGGATACCCTGTCAATCGTCGGACGGTCGACCGAAGCGCTGGCCGGGTACGATAGCGTGCTCGAGTTGCAGCCTGACGATCCGCGCGCGCTGCTCGGTCGCGGTCACATGCTTCGCATCCACGGCCGGCGGGAGGAGTCGATTGCCGCCTACCGGAGGTGCGCGACTGTACGGCCGGATCTCGGCGACGCATGGTGGGCACTGGCAAGCTTCCGTGGGCTGGCGTTCACGGAATTCGAACGGGAAACGATGCGCCGGCAGCTCGCCGGGGCGGCGCCCGGCTCGGATTCCGCTATTGCACTACAGTTCGCAACCGCTCGAGCCTCCGAGCAAGAGGGCGACTACGAGCGTGCGTGGGCGTACTACGAGACGGCGAACGAGGCCAAGCGCCGCAGCGTAGCGTACGACCCCGTCGAGCTCGAAACGCAGCACGACCTGCGGCTTCGCGTGTTCGACGAGCGCCTCCTCGCGGGGATCAAATCGGCCGCCGGGGAGCGGGCGGTCAGACCGATATTCATCACTGGCCTGCCACGTTCAGGCTCGACGCTGATAGAGCAGATTCTCGCCTCTCACGGCGACGTCGAAGGCTGCGGCGAGCTCCCCTATGTCATCATGCTGTCCGAGAATCTCGGCAAGGACCGGGAGGGTGGCGCGCAGTACCCCGATATCGCCGCTGAGCTATCGAGCGACGACCGGCTCGAGCTTGGCGAACAATACCTTCGGCACTCGCTCGCGCACCGCAGCGAGAAGACCTTCTGCTTTACCGACAAGATGCCGGCCAACTTCGGACACCTCGGATTCATTCGGCTGATGCTGCCGGAGGCCGTTTTCATCGACGCGCGGCGTAATCCCCTGGATGCCTGTGTTGCCAACTACCGCCAGCTCTTCGCGCAAGGCAAGAACCAGAGCTACGACCTCTCGGAACTGGGCGAATATTATCTGGAATACCTCCGCGTCATGCAGCACTGGGAGCGGGTAATGCCGGGCCGGATTCTCACGGTGCACTACGAGGAAATCGTTCGCGATCTGGAGGGGCAGGTTCGCCGGCTGCTGGCGCACTGCGGGCTGAAGTTCGACGAGCGCTGCCTGCGCTTTCACGAGAGCCCGCGGCCGGTGAACACCGCCAGCGCGGAACAGGTGCGCGAGCCGATCTACGAAGACGCGGTCGGCTACTGGCAGCACTACGTATCGAAGTTGGGTCCGCTGAAGGAAATCCTTTCACCCGTCCTGTCTTCCGGCGCCGGGGCCGACAGTTCGGCCACCCGCTCGCGAGGCACGTAGTCGAAGATGAACGTGATGCGGTCCTCGCTGCCCTTGTTCATTACGGAGTGGGTCAGCTGGTTGTTGATCTCGTAAGCCTCGCCGACCTCGAGCTGGTAGGGCTGGCCATCGATCATGAAGCGGACGCGGGGATTGGTCGAAATCGGCACGTGGATGCGATGGCCGGAATGGAACGACGGGTGCCGGTCGACGTGCGGCGTAATCTTGCCCCCGGCCAGGAGCTTCGCGGCCATCGCGCGTATGACGGTACCGCCCGGTTCATAGTGTCGGCTGATGATGTCGTTCATCAGGGGCAGGGCCATGTCCGCAAGACGCGGCCAGCCCGGCTCCTTTTTGACGACAATGTCGGGCCAGCGGCCGATGTCGACAAACAACAGGACGATTGACTGCGTCGCGTGGTGAACCTCGAAGGCTTCCTGCCGGTACTTGTCCTCATGCCAGGCCCTGTTTTCCTGGGCGAACACCGCTTCACAAAGCGCCGTGCAGTCCACGGCACCGAGTTTTCGTAGCGGAGTGTCGATGTTCATGCGCTTCCCGAGGACGACCGAGGCCGGATTATACCGGGTTTCACCTTACCTCGACTGAGGTGCCGCTGCTACTGTGCGACATGATGATGCGCCCATCCCTCTACGCCCTGTGGCCAGCAATCGTCTTTCCTTCACACACCCATCTTCCCAATAGCGTCGGCCAACTCCCTGGCGAGGCGCTCAAGTGCCGGATGCGTAGCAGCGAAGCGCGCTTCGAGTTCCTTGACACGGTTGCGAGTGAACGCAAGGTCCATGTTCTGCGGGTCTTCCAGTTCGTCCACGTAGCGGCGAATCTTCTCGGACTCCCGCTGCGTCTCGGGATCGCGATCCTTCACGTCCTCCAACTCGCGCCGCAGCCGCACCAGAATTTTCTTGAAGTTCTCTTCGTTCATCGCGCACCCTCGAGCACGGCGCTGCCGACACCGTCCACAGTCGATCGCTTCCTGCATCGATTTTACCTGCCACAGCCAGTAACCCGCCACCAGTTCCTTCGTTTCCGCAAACGGACCGTCGGTGACGGTGCGGTAGCGCTGCCGCCGGCAGCGCGTACTGTTGGCCGAGGGGCGCTGCAGCGGATCGAATTCCGCCACGCTCGGCGTTCATTCGCAGGTTAAGGGCGCCTCTCATGAGGACTGCTCTATGGATCGCTCTCCGAATGGCAGGCAGGTCGGCCGCGTCGCGGGATTGTGGCGTTACCCGGTCAAATCGATGGGGGGCGAGGCGGTGGCTGAGGTCGACGTGTCCTGGCATGGCTTCGCTGGCGATCGCCGCTGGGCCTTCATCCGAAACGGCGTGACGCGGAGCGGGTTCCCCTGGCTAACGCTTCGTGAGCGCGAGGACATGAGTCACTACCGCCCGTCGTTTGCCGACCCGAATCGCCCCGACAAATCGCCGATGGCCGTGCGGACTCCGTCGGGTGACATCTTCGACGTTGCAGACTCGGCCCTGGCGGCAGAGCTCTGGCCGAGTGGCGTGCGAGTAATTCGGCAGGATCGCGGCGTCTTCGACACCTTTCCGTTGTCCCTCATAACGACACAGACGATTGCCCGGCTCGGTGAAACACTCGGCGCCCCGCTCGTCGTGCAGCGATTTCGACCGAACATTTTGGTGGAGGCAGCCGATGAAGTGCCTTTTGCCGAGGACGGCTGGGTGGGCTGCGTCATTCGCATCGGCGGCATGCGCATGCGCGTCGACAAACGCGACGGCCGCTGCGTCGTCATCACGATCGACCCCGTGACGACGGAGCGCAATCCCGCGATCCTGCGCACGGTAGCCCGCGATCGCCAGGGCTGCCTCGGCGTATACGGCTCAACCGTGGAACCGGGGCGCGTCGGACTGAACGATCCTGTGCTTATCGAGTCTCCTGCGTGAGCTCTGCTGCTGCTCGAGTCATGGCGACCGGCGCGTTTATTGATGTCTAACGCTTGCGATCATCGTCTGCATTGCGTTTCCAGGCGATCTCTTCATTTGCCGCCAGTCACGTCGATGAAGCTTCCGGTTGTGTAGGATGCATCATCGGAAAGCAGCCAGAGTACCGCGCGCGCCACCTCATCCGGTTGGCCACCGCGTTTCATGGGCACGTTTATTTTAACGCGGTCCACGCGATTCGGTTCACCGCCACTCGCGTGCATGTCAGTGTAGATATATCCGGGCCGGACACCGTTTACCCGAATCCCGTCAGCTGCTACCTCCTTGGATAGCCCCATAGTGAAAGTGTCGAGCGCCCCTTTGGAGGCGGCATAATCGACATATTCGTCCGGCGCGCCCAGACGCGCAGCAGCTGAAGATACGTTCACTATGGCTCCACCGTTGCCGCCAAACTTCGGCGACATGCGGCGCACCGCCTCTCGCGAACATATAAACGCGCCAACAACATTGGTCGCAAGCACGCGGTGTAGCCGTTCAGCGTCAATGTTCTCTACACGGCTCTGCTTTTCTAGGACGCCGGCGTTGTTAACGAGGGCTGTCAATCTACCCAGACGCTTGTCGCAGGCTTCAAATAGAGTCATCACTTCCGCTTCTACCGAAATATCGGCAGGGACGGCGATTGCGCAGCCACCAGCGGCTTCGATCTCCGAAACTATCTGCTCCGCCGCATCCTGATTGCGGCGATAGTTGACGCATACGGCGTAACCGCGTGTACTTCATATCGATCATTTTAGCCCAGCCTAACGGCGCAGTCCCGACGAGATTGGTTCTTCACGACATCGGGTGGGGCCATGTCGTCCTCCTACGGCGCGCGAGGCCGCGACGGGGACGTCAGGCGATCAGCGCGTCCTGCTGCGCAAGTCCACCGCACTTCCCGCCCATGCGGGCGAACATGCATTGCATTTCCATCTTCTCGGCCGTGAAGTCGACGAAGGCGCGAATTTTCGGTGACAGCACCCGGCCTCCCTGGAACAGCGCGTTCAGTTCCACGTCCGGGCCTTTCCAGGCGGCAAGAACGCGACGGACGTTGGTGACCTTCCTGCAGTAATTCACCATGACGTCGCTCGCCAGCATCAGTCCCTCGCCCGCTCCCAGCATCGAAAGGCCGCCAGCCGGCGAGCGGCCAGGGTGGTATCGGCCAGCGGTCCCACCCTTAGCGCCACATCGATGCCGTTTTTTAGCAGACCTTTTTCCGCGGTTCACCCTGGCGGGACTGATCGGCACTCAGACTGTGGATACCGACATGCTGTTCGAGGGCGGCAGCGAAACCCGGGCGATCGCCCTAGGCATCGACTGGACGTTCCTCGACGTCGGGCGCGTGCGGGCTCGCATTGCCGCCGCAGATGCCGATGCCGCCGCGAATCTCGCAAATTACGAACAGACCGTCTTGCTGGCCCTCGAGGAAACGGAAAACGCATTGGTGCGCTACTCGCGCCTGCAACGAGAGCGCCGCCATCTCCAGGCCGCGGCTGCAGCAGGCAACGAAGCCGCCCGGCTCGCCCGGCTGCGCTTCGACGGCGGGGTCGCCGATTTCCTGCAGGTACTGGACGCGGAACGCTCGCAACTGGCGACGGAAGACCGCCTGGTCGAGACCGAGACGCGCTCGGCCGTGGCCCTCGTCGGCCTGTATCGGGCGATGGCGGGTGGCTGGGCCGTCATTCCGCCGGGAGGCCGATACGGCGCACCGGCGTTCGGCCGACGCGGCGGCTTGCCGCTAATGCAGTATCATTTGCGGCATGAATAAGAGCAGGACGACGCCTGCGTCTCTCGCCCCGGTCTTGTGCCGCCATTTTCGGTGGTGCTGTCTTTTGGCTGGCGCCATGGTACTCGTTGCCTGTGACGCACTGCGGCCGGTTGAAATTCCGATCCCGACCCGGTTCCACGACGGCGGGATTGGCCAGACCAAAGAACTGGTCATCTTCCTGCCAGGTCTGGGGGACGGCATAGAAGCATTCGAACGCGCAGGCTTCATCGACCAGCTTCGACGATCCAGACGGCCGCTTGACTCCGTTTCCGTCGATGCCCACTTCGGATACTACATTAACGGCTCGATCAGCAGGCGTGTCTATGAAGACGTCCTGCTGCCCTACGGCGACTGTGGCTACTCGCGTTTCATCCTCGTCGGCACCTCGCTAGGTGGCTTGGGAGCAATCGGCCTGAACCACGACTATAGTGACCGGATTGCCGGCATGGTGCTGCTCGCACCCTTTCTCGGCGACGGTTCACTAATCCAGGAAATCGAGCAGGCGGGCGGCGTGCGGAACTGGAAGCAACAGCTCGACTACGACCCCGAAAGGGAGGGGAAAGCCTGGCTCTGGCTCGAAGACATGGTCGACGCCGATACCGGTACTATTCCCGCCGCCATAATAGCCTATGGGGCAAAAGACAAGTTCGAGCCAGCCGGTGCCCTGCTCGCCCGGTCAATTCCGCCAAACATGGTTTTCCTTAACAATGGCAGCCACGACTGGAAGACTTGGGCCGCGCTGTGGACGAGCATTCTCGAAAGCGACGGCTGGGAACGGTTCGGCGAGACCGTTAGAGATGAGATAGGATCGTCGTCAATAGAGCCCAATCCCGACACACTTACACCACTAACAAAGAGGTGCAAAAGATGAACCGAAACCTCGTCCTTATTTGTTTACTTTTCTTGACGCTGATTGCCGCCGATGCATCGGCACGCGACACTGTCAAGCAGTGGCGCATCGCGGATGTCCTGACGAATCAAGCGTACGCCGAGCGCCTGCAAGGAGTGTCCTTTTTCTTCGGTGAGCAAGTGTACCCGGCCGTTGTCGAAAGCCTCGGCGAGTATCGCACCAACAAGAAAACCAATGGCTTCAACAAGACCGACGAGGAGGCTTGTCAGTGGGTGATGCTATCAGCGCTCCTGGCGCTGCACGAGCGAGCGCAAGCCGTCGGCGCCAATGCTGTGGTGAACATACGTTCGAACTACAAGAACAACGAAGTCAGCAGCGAGACAGAATACACCTGCGGCTCTGGTGCACTAATGTCGGGCGTGGCACTTATCGGCACCTTCGTGAGGGTTGAATAGCGACAAGTGCAGGCATGGGGCAGGGTCGCCTGTCGTCAGATTCCTTTAGAAATCGATGCGTCAAATGTGGCGGCGAAAAATCAGTGAAGTATTGATGCCGCCGAAGGCAAAGTTGTTGTTCATCACGTGTTCGACGTCGAGATCGCGGCCACTGCCGACGATGTAATCCATCGGCGCGCATGCTGGGTCCACGTTTTCCAGGTTAATCGTCGGCGCAAACCAGCCATTGTTCATCATCTGGATAGCAAGCCACGATTCAAGCGCACCACAGGCGCCCAGCGTGTGCCCGGTGTAGCTCTTGATCGAACTGATAGGCACATTGTTACCGAAGACATTGAAGGTGGCCGCCGTCTCCGCGATATCACCGCGATCAGTCGCCGTACCGTGCGCACTCACGTAGCCTATCGCCTGCGGGGCGAGACCCGCGCTTTCGAGCGCCAGCTCTATCACGCGCTGCATCGTTTCGGACGACGGCTGCGTGACATGCGCACCGTCCGAGTTGGAATCGAAGCCTACGATCTCGGCATAGATTGTTGCGCCCCGCGCGATAGCGTGGTCGCGGCGTTCAACAATCATAGTGCAGGCTCCTTCGCCAATTACTAGACCGTCCCGATCCCGGTCGAACGGACGCGGCGTCGCTTCCGGATTGTTGTTCCGCGTGCTGGTGGCGTACAGCGTATCAAATACCGCAGCCTGCGTAGGGCACAGTTCCTCCCCGCCCCCGGCAAGCATGATGTCCTGCAATCCACTACGGATTGCCTCATAGGCGTAGCCGATTCCCTGGCTGCCCGACGTGCATGCGCTGGACGTGGTGATAACGCGGCCCTTCAGGCCGAAAAAGACGCCAACGTTCACGGGCGCCGTGTGCCCCATCATCCTTATGTAGGTCGTCGCGGTAATGCCGTCGAGGCTCCTGCTTAACAGCATGTTCGCAAAGTCCCTAGTGGCATCGGTGCTGCCCGATGATGAACCGTAGGCAACTCCCACGCGCCCTGACTGCAGAACTGGGTCGTTCAACAATCCCGAGTCGCGGAGTGCCATTTCGCTGGCCGCGGTCGCCATCAGAGCCACGCGCCCCATGCTCCGCGTTTTCTTGCGTGTAAAGCTTTGCGGCGGGGTAAAGTCCGGCACCGGCGCCCCAAGACGCGTGTTCAGCCCCTCGTATACCCCCCAGGACTCCATGTGACGGATGCCGTTCTTCAGGCTGCGCAGGCGGCCTTCTGCCTCCTCCCAGCTGCTGCCGATGGGCGAGAACGCGCCGACGCCCGTGATCACCACGCGGTGCATCAACAAAGCCCGCCGTTGATCGATATCACTTGGCGCGTGATGTAACCGGCTTCCGGCGAACAGAGGAAGGCAACCAGTGCCGCCACCTCCTCCGGACGTCCGATCCGATTAGTGGGAATAGATTCGAGCATCTTTTGTACAGGCAGTTTTTCCGTCATATCCGACTGGATCAGCCCGGGCGCAACACAGTTCACCGTAATCTGCCGCTTGCCCAGTTCGATTGCGAGAGCTTTAGTGGCACCGATAATCCCTGCCTTGGAGGCGCTGTAGTTAACCTGACCACGGTTGCCCATGATGCCGGAGACGGAGGAGATGGTAACAATGCGACCCGGCTTCCGCCGCCGCACCATCGGCATGACGATCGGCTGAAGCACATTATAGAGGCCGTTGAGATTCACATCGATGACGCGTTGCCAGTCTTCACGCCCGAGCATTGGGAACGAGCCGTCACGCGTAATGCCGGCGTTGCAGACGACACCGTAGTAGGTACCGTGTCGCGCGATGTCCGTTTCGATCGCTGCCAGCGTCTCATCCGGCATTGTTACGTCGAATCGCAGTAGGCGACAGCTGCCTGAAGCAGAGCGGATTGCGTCTGCAGTGCGGTCGGCACCGTTACGGTTGCCGGAATAGTGCACGACAGCCTCGTAGCCGTCGCCTGCCAATTTCACAGCAATGGCCCGGCCGATACCGCCACTTGCACCAGTCACAAGAATGCTCTCTTGCGGTTCACCCACTTCCTGCCTGCCCCTTTTCTTTTTGCAGTACAGCCAGTCGACCTTCGGCAACAATCTCGTCGCCGAGCAGGATGCTGCACTCGTAGGACCCCATGCCGTTGTCGTCGCTGACAAGTTCGCGGCAGGTCACACGATGCGTGAGACCAAGCTCGAAGTATTCAACAGCCGCCCGGTAATGACGGGTGCCGAGCAGAAATCCGAGGGGCGGGCCGAAGTTCCGCGCACGGGCGCGCACACCTGCGTGAACTGCCACGCATTGTGCCATGTATTCGACACCGATGTAGGCGGGCACGCCGCGCCCCGGCGAGAGGAATGCGTCGGTCTCGCCAACGCGCCACTCACACACCGTCACCTCCGAGCCCGACTCCACCAATCGCCCCAGCAGGAGCATTGGCGCGCGGTGCAGCACGAAAAACGAGGCGTGCATTCCGGCGTACGCCCGCAGCTCTTCTGGCAGGGCTTGGTCCGCCATCATGTGTCTCGCCGCCTGAGCAAATCGAGGCGCTTCTGGACGTTGTCGATCAGTACCTGCGGCGAGCCGATCGAGAGAACCTTTGTTACTGCGTCGACGGGTACCTGCACGGTACGCGCCTTGGTGTACAGCAAACCAACCTCATCCTCGATTTTGTAGTTCACGACCAGACGCATCTCCCATTCTCGTAGGCAGGCCGTGACAGTGAACGTTTGTTCCAACAACAACGGGCGCAGGTAGCGCACTGACGTATCCACGACCGGCCACAGGTAGCCGGATGCGGTCATGGCCCTGTAGCTGTAATCGATGTCGTTCAGCAAGGTACAGCGCGCGGCTTCGAAGTACTTGAAATAGCGGCCGTGCCAGGCGACGCCTGCCGGGTCGATATCGTGAAACGGAACCTGAAACATCTCTGCGGCCGTGAGGCGGTCCGCAAAGTCACTTTCTATTTTCAACTTCCGGCCTCGACGGTTGCTCGCCCCGAACGTTCCTCAACATGCCAGAAATCGAAAAAATTGAACCACTGCAGCGGCGCACGAGCAACCTGCCGTTCCAGAGCAGTAGCAAATTTTTGTGCATTCTTTTCTAGGGCCAGTTGTCGGTTTTCCCGCGGCAGTTCGACTTCTTCGTTGAAAAACTCCATCACGAGACGATAGCGACCCGTGTCGCGAAAGCAGTGTAGCAGGTACACCGGGCACTGCAGAAGGCTTGCCAGCACATATGGCCCGACGGGGAATTTTGCTATTTCGCCAAAGAACTCAGCATGGCAGACGCGTTCGCCCCGACTGACCGGTACACGATCGCCGGCGATCACTACCCACTCCCCGTCACGCACTTTCTCCTTCAAGCGTAACGCCAGAGCGAAATCAACTTCCGTCACCTGTATCAAATTCACACGCGATTCGGGCGCCGAGCGCTCAAGCAATGCTGCGAACTTTTGCGCGTGCTCATCGTACATCAGCACGTTGATGATGAGCGTGGGATGACGATGGGCAATGCCGCGCGAATATTCGAGGTTTCCAAAGTGCGAGCCGATCAGAAGGCAGCCCCTGCCTGAGGCTACGGCGTCAAACAGCATTTTCTCCTGGTCAGGATCCATCGCTATGCCGGATGGCGCCTGCACCCAGGCGAGATACTTGTCCAACAGCGACTGACCGAAAGTGACGAACTGGCGAAAGGACATCCACATGGTCGGGCGCCTGCCAAGCGCCTCAGGGTAGCATCGCCGCACCCGCACGAGGTATTCCCTCGATGCCCGCCGCGCCTCGCCGCGTCGAACGAAGAAGTACGCCATCACCGGCAGCAGGGCCAGGCTGAACGCGGCGCGCCCGACGTGATTGTGGATCCAGACAAGAATGCGCATGCCGAATAACTGCCCTGCTTCCCGGTGTTGTGCCCAGTGTCGGCTCATGGCTTCGCGCGTCTGCCGTGCCGCCCGTCAGAGGAAGCGAGCAAATGCGGAATGCGCGCAATCATGCCGACCAGCAGCCGCGTATGCATCCAGGCGATTTCCAGGTTGTCCCCGAGGTAGCGAAAGTGCGATCTAGCCCCCTCCGGGTACCGCACGTGAACCGTGACGAACTCGAGGGGGACGCCGCCCCACACCGCCCGAACCAGAATCTCGGGGTCAAACGCCATTCGCGTCGGCAGACGGTTCCGCGCCAGCAACGCCATCACCGGACGCAGCGGATAGACGCGCAGGCCACACATCGCGTCGCGGATCGTACGGCTAAGGGTTTCAAGCCAGATCAGGTACAGGGTGATGTAACGGCCATAATAGCGAAGCGTGGAAATGTCCTTGCCGAACGCGGGCTCGCCGCAGATCAGGCTGCCCGGGCTGGCTGCCGCTGCCGCGCAGAGCTCCGGGATGTCCCGAGGATCGTGCTGCCCGTCCGCGTCGATCTGCACCGCGTGCGAAAAACCGGCTTCGTGCGCGGCGCGAAGGCCGCTCGCCACCGCGCCGCCTTTTCCCAGGTTTTCAGGGTGCCGGATCAGTGTTGCATCGTGGCCGCCCTCATCGAGGAGGCGCTCGAGGGCTAGGAAGGCGGCGGTCGGGCTAGCATCATCGACTACGACAAGATGATGTCCAAGCGCGGCAAGCTTCGGCAAAAGGCTTCGAAACTCTTCGAGATGATCGAAATGAGGAACGATCACGCAGGTCTTCACGGCAGCATTCCGGGGAAGATCAGCCGTCCTTCGGAGCACGTCCCACCCGCGCCGATGTATGTAAACGTAACGTCAATCTCCGTCACGCGCACGAGTGACAGTTCGAGGATCGCAGGCGGCACAACCACGTTTTTAAATTTCAGCCGTTTGATCTGCACCGGTACTCGCTTGAGCCCGAAGCAGGTTCCTGAGAAAACAACGGCCCAGTGCACCTGCACGATACCGGCCAGCACCGGCCTGCCCGGGAAATGACCGACAAAACATTCAAGATCGGGGTCGATCGCCAGCTGATACGTACTTTGCGATGCACCGCTGCCGAACGAAAGAATACGGGGCAGGCCCGCTGGTACGTCCGTCTCGGCATAGCCCTTCACGATCGGTCAGACACCCATGCGCCGCTTGTAGTAACCACGGAACACGTACTCTCCTCCCACCAGTGCCGCAATGAGCGCATACGAAATCAGCCCGTTGTACAGAGTCCAGACTTCAATTGACAGAGCAACGGTCCACATCGAAACTAAGCCGTTCACGGCGAAGAAGCCAGCCCATACCATGGTCAGGCGGTATAGATAGGCAGGGCCATATCTGCTGATGGTCACGCCGCGCGCGCGCACTATGCGCAGCAGTAGCGGTTCGCCCCGGCGCAGGGAGGCGGCGAAAATCACCAGCAGGGAGAAATTCACGAGCGCGGGGTAGTACAGAAGCATCTCGGTGCTTCGCACGAGGGTCGCGGCGATGGCATAAACGAAGAACAACAGCAGTAGCGGCAGCAGCATTTGACGTTCCTTCGGCAGCAGCACGCCATAACGCATTGTTAGTAGCATCAAAAGCATTAGTCCGAGAAAACTCGGAGGCAGGACCTGAATGCCAAAGAAGATGATGAACGGATACGTGGCGACGGCCAGGATAAAAACAATCCGAATTGCCCTGGAAAGCTTCACAGAGGAATCAAAGCATTCAGTACATCTCCGATCGTTCGCACTTCTCTGAACTTTTCAGGCGCAATCTTTTCGCCGGTCATTTCCTTCAGTTGTACAAGCAGGTCCACTGCGTCAATGCTGTCTATCTGCAGTTCTTCGTACAGGTTGGCGTCCATCGAAATATCCGACGCTTCGACATCAAACTGTTCAACCAGGATTTCACGGATCTTCAGGAATAGTTCTTCTTTGTCCATACAGGTATTCTAAATTGCGCTGCGCAAAAAAGTCTAAGAAAACCGGGATTGCACGGCCGCAGGCGCATCCTCATTCGCTGCCTGCACACGCGGCAGTGCGCTGGTAATCAGGATACGCAATGCCTCATTCATGGCATATCGCGCGTGTCGCTGATTGCGAAAGTCCTGAACCAGGTCGTACAGCGAAACTGGCAGCATGATTCGAATGGAAAAATGAGGCCGGGTCGGCGGCACGTAGTACCAGGGCTTTTCCTTCATCAGGAACGGGGGCGTACATTCAATCGCGATCGGCAATACACACGCGTCGGCGCGCACCGCCACAGCCGCCGCGCCTGGCTTGAACTCGATCGGCCGGCCAGGCACGGAACGGGTTCCCTCGGGAAACAGCAGTAAGCTGCTCCCCTTCTTTACCCGTTCCACGCAGCATTTCAGGAGATCCTCAAAGGCATCGTTCGCAATGTAGTTGGCGGCCCGAACGGTGCCGCGCATGAACGGATTTCGAATAACCGCCTCTTTGATCACGCAGTCGGCATGCGGAAACAGCGAGACCAGGAAGACGACATCAATGAGCGTGGGATGGTTGGCAACAATCAGGTGGTTGCGCCCCTCCTCGATGTTCTCCTGGCCGCTGATTTCATAGGTGAGCACGCCAAGGCATTTCATCATCCATACGAAGGCACCGAAGGCACGCCCGATCAACCGCCGAGCGACAACCTGGCGGGCGACATCGTCGTGGATAAATACGAACAGGAAAGGAAACAGCACAAGCCCCATGACGAGCCCGGCAACGCCGAAGACAGCGAAGCTGAGTGCGGTGGCAAACAACCGCCGAAAATAGTCGAGATACTTCATCGCGCTGGCGAATTCAGTGAGTATCTTCTTGTAAAGGCCAATCTAAAGTTCTTTGTATCACAGTTGCAGCAGCCAGATACAGCACTGGCTTCACTGATTGGATAATTATCCCGTAGAATGCAGGATGCCCGAATCAGTCGAGAGAACTGAACATTGCCCACGAACGAGGCTCTGCCCCCCGCTGAACGCCAACTGCACTAGCGATAGCACGACCTGCCGCAAATCTCTGGCGGACCGTCGGAAAACCCGGCTGACGAAATGGGGATAGCCATTAGTGCTTTTACCGCGACATCGGCCGCGGGCGTAGGATTGGGCGAGCTGGAAGCGGCGATTGTCGAGCGCAAGTCCGGACTCCGGTACAACGATCTCGCAAGCTGCGAGCTCGACACCTGGGTGGGCCGCGTCCAGGCTCTCGATGCCGGCGCCTTACCGTCGCACCTGAAGCACCTAAACAGCCGAAACAACTTGCTGGCGTGGCTGGGACTGCAGCAGGATGGAATTCTGCCGGCACTAATGACGCTAACGGAGCGGATCGGCCCAGCGCGCGTCGGCGTAGTGATGGGCACGAGCACAGCCTGCATTGGCAGAACCGAGGAAGCGTACGGGAGACTCGAGTCGTCCGGCCGGATGTCCGCGAACTACCGCCAGCCCGAGGTGCATAACTTGCATTCTCCCGGCATTTTCGTGACAGCGGCCACCGGTCTTCAAGGTCCAGCGCTAACCATCAGCACCGCCTGTTCGTCCAGCGCTAAGGTCTTCGCCACCGCCGCGCGCTGGATCGCGCATGGACTCGTTGACGCAGTTCTCGTCGGTGGCGTCGATAGCCTCTGTTTCAGCGTCTTGTATGGCTTCAATTCCCTTCAACTGGTGTCTGCGAAGCAATGCCGGCCGTTCGATCTGGGCCGGGACGGAATCAACATAGGCGAAGCCGCCGGCTATGCGCTCCTGACTCGCGAGGAGTTGGCACCAGAGGCGGAATTTACACTGCTCGGCTACGGCGAAAGCTCCGATGCATGGCACATGTCCAGCCCACATCCCCAGGGCAGGGGTGCGATATTGGCAATGAAGCGCGCCTTGCAGTGCGCACAACTCGCACCTGAAACCATCGATTACATCAACCTGCACGGCACCGCGAGTTCCGCGAATGACCTCGTTGAGACCTTGGCTCTGGCAGAAACATTCGTAGATCGCACACGCGCGAGTTCGACTAAAGGCTGGACCGGCCACGCCCTGGGCGCCGCCGGCATTCTGGAGGCCGTCATTACGCTGAACGCCATGCGGCACGGGTTAATGCCCGGCACCCTCAACTGCGAACACCCGGACCCTGAGCTACGCTTTCCGATACTTCAGGAGAACGTCAGTGAATCCATCCGCTACGCAATGACCAACTCGTTTGGCTTCGGCGGCAACAACGCCGCGTTGGTCTTTGGCCACCGTGGTGGGTAATGTCGCTATCATCGGTTTAGGCGCATGGAGTGAGCGCTTCGCCGACTGGAGCGCTCTGGCCCGGGGGCTTCGCACGGGCGCTTGGGACAGAAACGCCGTACTACAGCCCGCGCGGATTGCGTCCCGCGAACGCCGGCGGGCGCCGAAACAGGTCAAGATGGCGATCGAAGTTATGAGCCAAGCCTGCGAAATGGCCGATCTCGAGCCGGCGTCCGTCGCCACCGTGTTCTCCTCCGCGATGGGGGACATGGATATTACCAACTACATGTGCAGCGCGCTCGCCATGTCGCCGCGCGAAATTTCGCCGACTCGCTTTCACAATTCGGTGCACAACGCACCGGCCGGCTACTGGTCGATCGCTACCGGCTCGCACACCCCCGCCTCTGCCATTTCCGCCTACCGCTACACGGCACCGATGTCCTTTCTCGAAGCGGCCATCCAGGCCATTGAAGAAAACGTGCCCGTGCTTGTGGTGACGCAAGAAACAGCCGCGCCCGTCGCCCTAAAGGATACCTGTCCGACTGACACTGATTTCTCCGCGGCGATTCTGCTAGCGCCGTCCGACCGCAGCACAACTCCCGTGGCGACCGTGCGGTTCACCCTTCGCAGCGAGGCCGCAAGCTGGCCGCACACGCCTCACGATCTCGCGAACGCATATTCCGACCATCCCGGGGCCGGCTTGCTACCCCTGCTCGCAGCCATTGCCATGCCTGGTGCCGAGCGCGTACCCGTACGCTTGACCTTTCCCGTATCGGCCGGCTCGAGCATTGAAGTGGTACTCAGCACGGGAGCCGCCGATGGCTGACCTTTCCTCTCGGTTCGACGTTGCGATTATCGGCGGCGGCCTTTCGGGCCTGACGCTGGCGCTGCAGCTGAACCAATCGTCGCCGGAGCTGGCGATCATAGTGCTCGAACGAAGTCGCTTACCGCCGCCCGCGGCGGCGCACAAGGTCGGGGAAGCGACCGTCGAAATCGGCGCGCACTACCTGGCCCACACGCTTGGGCTGAAACCGTTTCTCGATCGTTCGCAATTGCGCAAGTTCGGCCTCCGCATGTTCTTTGGCAGCGGCTATCACGACGATCTCGCGAGAGCCGACGAACTGGGCTCGAGCAGATTTTTGCCTGCCACCAGCTATCAGCTCGACCGCGGCACGCTTGAGAAGAAGCTGATCGAGCTTCTGACCGAACGCGGCGTGGACGTGCAGGGGGACAGTCGGGTAAGGCGCGCCAGCGTGTCCGCAAACAGCGGTGCGCACGAGCTCGTGGTCGTGCAGGACGGCAATGAACGGCGGATTCAGAGCCATTGGCTCATTGATGCCGCATCGCGCGCCCGCTTACTGAAGCGCGCGCTGAAGCTCGACAGGCAGCCCTCGCATCGAATGTGCTCGAGCTGGCTCAGGGTGGACAAGGTCATCGACGTCGACGAGTGGTCTGAGTGCCCTGACTGGAAGTCACTATGCCACGGCGGGCCGCGGCGCCTGTCTACGAATCATCTGATGGGCCCAGGCTATTGGGCCTGGCTCATTCCGCTGGCGGGGGACCGAACCAGCATCGGCCTGGTTGCCGATCCCGCGCTGCATCCACAGTCAACTTACGACACGCTCGACAAACTCGAATTTTGGCTGGCCCGCCATCAGCCGATTCTTGCCGAGGCGGTCGCTGGCGCCAGAAACACGGTCATGGACTTTCGCACACTGAAGAACCTTTCGCAGGACAGCGGGCGGGTCTGGGGCGCACGCTGGGCTCTGACCGGTGAGGCTGGCGTTTTTGCCGATCCATTCTATTCTCCCGGATCGGATTTCATCGGCATTAGTAACACATTCATCAGCGATCTAATCATTACACATCGCTCAGACGGCGAGCACGCCCTGTACGCAGAAGCGTACGAGAGGATGTACAAGTCATTTTTCTCCAGCACAATGAGCCTGTACGAGGGGCAGTATCCGGGCTTCGGCGACACACGCCTGATGGTGCTCAAGCTTACGTGGGATTATGCCTATTACTGGTCGGTATTGGCTTGGCTGTTCTTCCGCGAAGTCATGACGGATATTTCGTTCCTGCGCAGCCTTCAGCCGGCGCTGATACGAACGAGCTTGCTAAACCAAAGCTTGCAGAAGGAATTCAGGAAACGTGCAGCGGAGCAGCACCAGGACCGGGGGTGCGGGCGCTTCTTCGATCAAAGTGCGATACCGGTACTGGCGGGGCTGAACGCGGCGCTTCTCGACAACAGCAGCAATTTACGAGCGGAATTCAGTGGCAATTGCGAACGTCTCGAGGCGCTGGCGCCACTTCTGTTGTCGCTGCTCGACGGCCATTCTCCTGCGAACCGCGGGAGCTGCAGCCTCCTCGGCGACCTCGCCGACCGCTTTTAGGTGGGATAGCTGCGCACCCATTGCCGGCCACCCAGTGGTGCAATGACCGCCGGTTCTTGAGCTTGCCGGTGCTGATACTCTACTCGCGCCATTGGGTAATCGTGATCGCAGCTGGTAATCATTCTCCACTCGCGACCTATACCTTCGTCGTACTTTTTCTCAGGAAGCACCGGCGGCCACAGGTTTACGCCACTCCGTCATGCTGGTATTAATGGAAGAAAAGAACGACCCGGCAACAGGGAAATTGGATGGCGACCGGAAGGATAAACATGCTTTTGATGTCCCACCATGCCTGCCGCCGTACCCTGCCTGCCGCGCTCTTGCTTGCCTGCCTACCGTACGGTGCCGCTGCGGACGGCGACGCGCCGCCGGCGGAGGAGGCGATTGACGAAGTTACAGTGTTCGGCGAACGTCTGCCGGAAAAGTCGCCATTCGGGTTCACGCTGGAAGCGGAAGAGCTGACCAACATGCCGGGCACACAGAACGACCCCATCAAGGCGGTGGTCGCGCTGCCCGGCGTGCTGACGAACGACGACTTTGATACCGGTGTTGCACTGCGCGGTACGCGGCCCAACGAGAACCGCTATTACATGGACTTCCTGCCGACAGGCTACTTATTCCACTTGACTGGCCTGAGCGTGGTCGATGGCGACATGGTCGCGCAGTTGCGCCTATTGTCGGCCGGTTTCGGCGTGACATACCAAGGCGTCGTCGGCGGCATTATTTCGGCCAACACCCGAGATCCGCAGGCGGACGAGTGGGGGGGGCTGGCTGACATCAGCCTGCTCGACGCCGGGCTGATGGTCGAAGGGCCGGTGAGTCAACGGCAACGGGTGGCGGTATCTGCGCGGGTCAGCTATTACGACCTCGTCATCGGCAATCTCGTCGAAGACCGCCAGGAGGAGGAGGAAGCGGGCCTCGACATCGTGCAGCTGCCACGTTACACCGATTACAGAGCTCGCTATCAGCTCGACATCGGCGGCGACGGCAAGCTAGATTTTTTGGTCGACGGCGCCACTGACGACGTACGCTTCAATCTTGATGAGACTTCCGACGAGGCCACGTTGGATCCGGCGCGGGCCGGCCGGTACTTGTTCGATATTGCCTACAGCCGCCAAGGCATCGTGTACTCGCAGCCGTGGCGAGCCGGGATGCTGCGCGTCGGGCTCGGCCACATACGCTCCGACCTCACCGGCGAATTCGGCGACACCGGCCATATGCAACAGACGAACAGCGAGACCGTATTCCGGTTGGTGAATCGAACGAACATCGCGCGTCACTCGCTGAAGCTCGGCATGTCCCTCTCAGCCATCGATCTCGAGCAGGATCTCGTTGTTCGTGATAATGGCTGCACCGAATTTGATGTCGAGTGCCTGTACACCGACAAGGACTTCGAGACCAGTCGCATCGGGCTGAACTACGCTGGCGGCAATCTCTTTGTCGAGGACGAGATCGCCTTGGCGGAATCCTGGGACCTGACTTTCGGCTTGGGCTATACGGCCGACGACTACCTCAACGGCTCGGAAGTCGAACCGCGCCTGCGGCTCGACTGGCGAGCGGCGCCGTTCCTGACCCTCTCCGCCGGCGCGGGGCGCTACTCGCAGATGCCGGATTTTGAATACACCGATCCAAACTTAGGCAACCCCGAGTTGAGCTACGTGCACGCTGACCACTACGTTCTCGGCGCGGACGGCGCCCTCGGGCGCGGATATCTCGCGAGCGTCAACGTGTTTTACAAGAACCTAGGCGACATCGTCACCAGCGACCCCCTGACGCGTTACGACAGCCGCGGCGCGGGCCGCGCCTGGGGAGCCGAGTTTTTACTGCGCAAGGGACTCGGAAAACTCACCGGCTGGACATCGCTGACCTGGTCACGGTCGTTCCGTACCGATACGAAAACCGGTCGTACCTCGCGCTTCGAGTACGACCAGCCGCTCAGTGCGTCGCTGGTGGCTCGTTACGAAATTTCCGAGAAACTTTCCTTGGGTGGGCGCATTGCCTACCATTCGGGCCCGCCGGTGACACCGATCTTCGGCGGTCGGCCCGATCCGAATCGCGAGGGCGGCTACCTGCCGAATTATGGCGAGCTGAACAGCGATCGTTTACCCGCCTATTTCCGCACCGACCTACGCCTCGACTGGAACACCGGTTGGCGCAACATCAGCGTGTATTTCGAGATTATTAATGTTACCAACCACGAAAATGTTGCCGGCTACGACTACAGCCGCGACTATTCGGCACGCAGTAATGTCGAGCAGCTGCCGCGGTTTGCCTCGTTCGGGGTGAAAAAACGGTGGTAGGCAAGCGCGAGCTGAAGCGTTAGCGCCGCTGCAGCGCGCGAGTAATAACGATCATTCAGGATAAAGATAATGAAAATAATTCTCCGAAATTTGTTCATTCTCGTAATCGTGGCCTCAGCGAGTGGCTGTGCAACCAATCGCGGAATTCTCGGTGTCAGCCAGACCGTCGTCGATAACCCCGATACGGGCGTGTCCGTCGCCATCGTGCGTGTGTCTGACAAACGTTCGTTCGAACTGGATCCGCGACAGGCCGATATTCCGTCATTAAAGAACGCTGAAATCCACAACGAGTGGATCACCTCGCGGGCGATTGCACGCAAGCGCAATAGCTTCGGCAAGGCCATCGGCGATATTCTTCTACCCGAGGGCGACACCGTCACCGAGTTGGTGAAGGACACTGTCGCTAACGCGTTCAGGAAGAGCGGATATCGCGTGATCGACGGAGCCGATCCCGCGTTTGCGAACGCTGTACCCATCGAAGTGGATATCAACGAATTCTGGGCCTGGATGCAGCCGGGATTCTGGCAGATCACCCTGCATCATCGAGCGTCAATCGCATTATCGGGCCCGCTGGATGCGCTGACGGGCACTAACGACGTGCGCAGCGAGGTAACTGAAGGCTTCCAGACGGCCTCGGGAGGCAACTGGGCGAAAACAATCGACGCCGGGCTAGCGCAGCTCAGCAGCAATATTTCGAGCGCCGTCGCGACGCAGTAATTCTGCCTACAGCCGCTATCTATAAGCAGGATCGTGCCCCGTCTGTGACGCGACGAGACGGCCTAAGTACTCTTATCGAGTAGGCGCTTCATCGGTTTTTGCAATATTTCGCAATCTCACGTCCCACTAAGGTGACCTTGAATCGCCTGAGACAACAGAATCACCCACTTGTTGTAGTTCCGATGGATGCGTTGAGCTCTTTCGTCATAGTCAAGTACGCGACTGTCCGAATAATATATGGAATATGCAGAGCTGGAGTAGGGGATGATCACTTCTGCGTAATGTCTGCCGCGTATCAGTATGGAGCATTTTATCAGGGCTTCCCCGTCCATAACGGCGCTCCACCTCTTTGCATGACAGCCCTTGATAATGGCCGCCTTAACCTCGTCCAAAGTCCGCGCCGATCCATCCACGTTGGCTGGAACGGCTCGGTCGATAGTGTTCTGGATGGGCTGGCTGGTAGTGCATCCGGTCCCGCCGGCGATCAGGATGAAACTGGATATAAAAGCGAGTCGGGAGTTCATGTGTAATGCCCGCATTCTTCGTGTGTTTGCCAGTTTACTACAACTAAGCGTTATTGCTTCTCCTGGGCCACCGGCTGCCGATCAGCGCTAGCCCATAGCTGATCGCGGAGCCGACGGCCACTGTGAAACCGATGAATCTCAGGAGCGGTATCGACGAACTCGCCAGAATGCCAAACGCCAGCGTGGTTGACGCGGCGCAGGCGAGTACGGCTTGATTGGCGGCCCGCCGATTGGCGCCACCTTCCGTTAAGCTCAGAAAGAGCGCGTAGTCCAAGCCGAGACCCAGCACCAGCAGTGCGGCAACCATATGGATTACGGTTAGCGGCCCTTGGAACATCAATACGATGACAACGGTCGCCGCGAGCGCCACGGCGACCGTCAACGTAATCCACAAGATCTGCGCCAGCTGTCTTCGCTGCAGCCATATGAGCAGCGCTATAACAAAGGCCGCCACCGACACAGCGGATACCACCGAGCTTCGATAGCTTTGCATCAGCACGGCGGTCGAGTGCTGCAGATCGACCAGTTCGATGTCATCGCGCCAGCTCGCCACGCGACGGGTGAGCGCTGCCACATCCGGGTCGCTCACCGAGATCAGGGACACCCAGCGATTTCCGAGCTGCAACAGGTGCGACTCGAGCCACGGTTCGAGGAGTGAGCCGGATATGGCCGCCGGTTCGAGCGGCGGCAGCGTGGCAGCGTTTTCGACAGCCGCGACGAACGGCGCGAACGCTTCCGGGCGAAACGGCGTTTCCGATACGGCGCCGGCGAGGCGTGATTCCAGCGCCTCCCGGGGCGGAATCGCCTGCTGTCTGGCAGCCTGGAGGCGGCCGCTCGGCAGCAGCTGACTGACTGACCGCCACCTCGTGAGCAAACCATCCTTTGCCGCCTCGGTCAGGCGTAGCTCGACCTTTTCACTCCTGACGAGTAATGCCTCGAGTGACTCGTCGTGCATTACGAGCTGATAACGCATATCGGGCGTGCCCGCGGCTGCGCGCAGCGACATATCCATCTGCAGCCGTTGCTCCGGGACCGGGCTCAGGCTGGACAGCCCATCGTCCCAGAGTCCCTCATCAGAGGCGTAGTGCGAGGCAGCGAGCGCCAAAAGGAGGATCACGAGGGCGGGAATGTAATTGAGCGAGGGCGATTCCAGCGTTGTGGAACTTTCGGTTTCCGCTGCCTGCTTCGGCAGCAGTTCCGGCAACCACAGGCGCGTCACCAACGCAGCCACGATTACACCAACGACGGCGAACACGCCAAGTTGCGCCAGTCCGCCCGACCCCGAAAGCGCAATCGCCACGTAAGCGGCTGCGGTGCTCAGCGCGCCGAGGCGCATCGTCGGCCAAATCGCGCCAATTGCGGACCTTGCACAGCGCCGCGTCCGGCGCGCGTGGCTAAACAGGTGCAGAGGATAATCGATGGCTACGCCGAGCAGCGTAAAGCCGAATGCGAGGGTAATGCCGTGAACACTGTCGAAGGCGACACTGACCACTGTCAGGCCGAGAAGGAAGCCCATGCCCAACGGCAGCGCTGCGAGCAGCAACAACTTCAGGCTTCGGTAAACGACCAGCAGCACGAGGCATAGTACCGCCGTCGCGAGAATGCTGAGCTTCCTCGCCTCGGCGCTAATCGTTTCGCGAAGTTCGACGCCGAAAGCACCGACGCCGGTAATCTCCAGCTCAAGCGCGTTTGCCGAAGGCAGCTCCGCAAAGGCCGCCTGCACGGCCGCGACCGCATCAGCTTGCGCGCTCAACTCGATGGCGGGCGCGTGCGTCGCCGCCATCAGTACCGCGCTGCCGTTGTCCGCAATCCAGAGCTCACCACTCATGTCGACCGGCGCTAGCCGGTCGAGCACGTCCAGCGTGATCAGGAAAGGATCGCGGGCGATAAGTTCGAGCAAAGTGCCGCCGCCAAACGCAAGATCCTGGAGGCGCAACTGCAGCGCGCCGTGCAGCGAGGCGCGGCTGTAATCTAAGTCCTTCATCAGCAGGTAATAAGTGTTGACGGGCTCGGGGACGTCATCACCGGCATCCGAATACCTACCGTTCTGCACGGTAGCGAAGTGCCCCGACCTCTCCAGCTTCTCTCGCAGCAGGCCGCTCACCTCAGCCAGTTGCGCCTCGGGAGCGCCGCCAATGCCGATCACGACCAGACGCGAGCCGGGACCGTTACTCAGCTGCTCCAGAAGAACGTCCTGCGCCAGCGTCGTGTGCCGCGGAAAAAAAGCGCTGAGGTCAAAACCGAGCTGCAGACGCATTGCAAGAACACCAACCGCCACCGCCGCGAGAATCAGCCAGGGCACCGACGATCGCCACGCCGCCGCTGCCGCCGGCTTCATTGCTCCGGCTCCTCCTGCAGCATTTTCAGTAGATGCCACTCGCCCTCATGCAGGTCGAAACGAATGCTCGTGATAGCCGACGCATCACCGACGACGTGCAGAGCTTGGAGCCGGGATGACACCTGCCGGGACCGTGGCGTAAGCTGCAAGGACCAGTTGTTGCTCGTGCCACTCAACGTGTACTTGAATAACGCGTTCAGCCGGTCGATCTGGCCGGTTAAAACAGCTTCAATGCCATTAAGCATGACGCTCAGCGCCTTGCTCCGACTTAGCGCGATGTTACGCACTTCGCCATTGCGCGACACCACGATGCTATCGCCGTCGACCAGAAACGATTCACTGAACGGGGTCTCGACGACCTTACGCAGCCGTCCTTCTTCGAGGTACTCGAGATACCCCGTCAGCACCAGTGCTTCCTTCAGCATTCGATTATGGCGCTGTTCGTGAAAGCTGACGCGGGCTGGCGGTGACACGGTGGTGTTTTCGAGAACCGTCGCGAGCTCCAGCGTCCAGGCGGGTGATGCGACAAGCGCGAGAACAAGGGCCGGCAAGGTCAGGACGCTGGCTCTTCGATTTCCGCCTGCAGTCGTACTCAGGTATCTGATCTCGTAGCTTCCGCTTGCTTGCGCGCAGCACACAGGCGCGCGAACATTTCGAGGATGGTCTTCCTCGTCAGCTTCCCAGTTTCCTGACGCGGCAGCTCCGGCACCAGGTACACCGGGCGCGGCAAAAAGACCGGTTCGACGTGCAACTTGAGATAGTCCAGGATGTCAGCGACCGACAACTCCGGCGCGACTACCATCGCCGCCAGTCGCTCGCTTGTCTCCGGCCTGAATATGACGCCGTCGGTCACGCCGGGCATTGCGGTGAGACGCTGGTTCACATCAGCGAGCGAGCCGCGCTTGCCGGCAATATTTATCATGTCTTGATGGCGACCGATCCAGCGAAACCTGTTCTTGCCTGCGGGATCGATAAGGTCCGGGATGAGAACATCGCCGGGCAGATGTTCGGCGCGAACGATCGTGCCGGTTTTTTGTTTCACCAGCTCGAACGAGTCCGAAGCCTGCCAGTGGGCATCGCGTGAAGGATTACGCGCCGCCAGCACCCCGGTTTCGGTAGAGCCCAATACGTCCGTCACCACCGTGCTGAAGCACGCTTCGAGATCTCGCGCTAGGGGCACCGACAATGGTGCCGTCGCGGTGAAGATACCCGATAAGTCGGGCAGTGCAACGCCTGACTTAAGCAATGCATTCAGATGAGCCGGCGACGAAACGAGCGCGCGAGGCTTCGGGAGCGCTGCCAGCGAGTCTGCGATATCCTGCGGAAAGAAAGGCATGCGGTGGCTAACGGCGACGTTCGCAAACAACGGCAGCAGTATAGACATCTCCATGCCCCACATGTGCTGCGGCGGCACGGTGGCGAGCACGTTCACGGCGTTCGACTTGCCAAGCAGCAGCTTTGCGTTGCTTTTCGCGCCCGCGCGTAGCGTGCGCCAATATTTCAGATTTGCCTTGGGCACGCCCGTGCTGCCGGAGGTAAACGCGATGGCACAAAGCTGGTCGGCTGAGATTTGCAGCGCCCCGCCATATGTGGCAGCGTCGCGCGTACTACTGGGCCATTGCTCGTTGTCCTCCAGCACGTAGCAATCCTCGTATTCTTCCAGCATCTTTTTCAGCGTGAGCGGCAGCCGATTCGGCGGCATCAGCGTGCACTGCCCGGCGATCGCGGCAGCGCAAAATCCGAG
>JBBDSK010000272.1:0-14604 GCA_040904985.1 Woeseia sp.
CCGCGAAGGCGGCCGCACCGTGGGCGCCGGCGTGGTGGCGAAAATCATCGAATAAAGGTAAGGGGACAGATTTAAATCTGTCCCCTTTCAGATTAGGACAGATTTAAATCTGTCCCCTTAAATCCCCTTAAATCAAAGGAACGCGGTACCTATCGTGGCAACAAACCAGAACATACGAATACGACTCAAGGCGTTCGATCATCGCCTTATCGACAATTCCGCGCGTGAGATCGTGGATACGGCGAAACGAACCGGGGCTATGGTTAAGGGACCGATTCCGCTGCCCATGAAAATGGAACGTTTCACTATCCTGATCTCGCCGCATGTGAACAAGGATGCGCGGGACCAGTACGAAATTCGCACGCACAAGCGCCTGATGGATATCGTGAATCCCACCGACAAGACGGTGGATGCCCTCATGAAGCTGGAGCTGCCGGCCGGCGTGGACGTCCAGATCAAGCTGAATTAAATCGTTTTGACCGGCCCGTGAAGCCGCATTTGCGGTTGCGACGAGCGGGAATCCGGCTATAATAGCCGGCTCGACAGGGCTAGGCCGGGCCGGGAGTCGGCCAAGTTCGAAAGGAGCGCCACAGACTCTGTGGCGCTTGATGTTAGGTCGCCTCAAAAAGCACGAGGCGTACTCGGCAAATCCCGGAAACCGGTCAATCGACCGGAGTGGGGTCAGCTCCGCAGCATCGGAACTTTGAGTCGAATGTTCCCGCGATGGCGCTGGCCCTTTCGCGTGTTTGAGAGATTCAGTATCGGCCAATCGTAGTCGATACGGTGCAATGAAACTGACTGGCAAACCGATTAGCGGCGCTGACCAACCGAAGTTGGCGCGAGGTTGATGAGATGACGATGGGCCTTGTTGGCCGCAAGTGCGGCATGACACGAATATTTACAGCCGAGGGCGATTCGATCCCGGTCACGGTGATCGAGGCGCAGCCGAACCGCGTTACGCAGGTCAAGTCCGTCGAAAACGACGGCTACCGTGCGTTGCAGATGGCCGCGGGCGGGCGCAAGGCGTCGCACGTGACACGGCCCGAAGCCGGGCATTTTGCTGCCGCAAAAGTCGAGGCGGGCGATATGCTGAAGGAATTCCGCCTGGAAGAGGGCGACGACGGCGCGTTCGAGCCGGGCAACGAAATCAAGGTTGACTTGTTCCAGGCCGGCCAGAAGGTCGACGTCATCGGAACAACGATCGGCAAGGGCTTTGCGGGCACCGTGAAGCGCCACAATTTCAGCATGCAGGACGCGACGCACGGCAACTCCCTGTCGCACCGCGCGCCCGGCTCTATTGGCCAGAACCAGTCGCCGGGCCGCGTGTTCAAGGGCAAGAAAATGGCCGGACATATGGGAAACGTGCAGCGTACGGTGCAAAACCTGGAAGTGGTCCGGGTGGATGCCGAGCGGAACCTGATCCTGGTGAAGGGTGCGGTGCCGGGTCACAGCGGCGGGCAGGTTCTTGTGCGGCCGGCTATCAAAGCCCGCAACAAAGGGGCCTGAGGGTGATGAAGATCAAGATGCAGGGCAATGGCAGCAGCGTTGACGTCGCAGACAGCACCTTCGGCGCCGATTTCAACGAGCCGCTGGTACACCAGGTCGTAACGGCATTTCTCGCCGGCGGCCGGGCCGGGACCAAGGCGCAGAAGACGCGCGCCGAAGTGCGCGGAGGCGGCGCAAAACCCTGGCAGCAGAAAGGCACCGGGCGTGCCCGTGCCGGTACCATCCGCAGCCCCATCTGGGTCGGCGGCGGGAAAGCGTTTGCTGCGAAGCCGCGCGATCACAGCCAGAAAGTGAACCGGAAGATGTACCGCGGCGCCCTGCGCTCGGTGCTGTCGGAACTGGTTCGGCAGGACCGCCTTGTGGTGACCGAGTCACTCGCGATGGAAGCGCCCAAGACGAAGGAACTGGCCGGCAAGCTGAAAGAGTTCGGGCTGAAGAACGTCTTGATCGTCAACGAAGCATTTGACGAGAAAGTGTTCCTGTCCGCCCGCAACCTGCCGGATGTCGGCATATGCGATGCAACGTCGATTGATCCCGTCGTGCTGATGCGCTTCGAGAAGGTGCTTATTACGCTGCCGGCGCTGAAGTTGATCGAGGAGCGCCTGTCATGAGTGTTACGCAGCACCAGGAACGGCTGATGAACGTGCTTTACACGCCGCACATGTCGGAGAAAAGCACGGTAGTCGCCGAAGAGAACAACCAGATTGTATTCAGGGTCCGGCCTGATGCAACGAAGACGGAAATCAGACAGGCCGTAGAGCTGCTGTTCGAGGTCAAGGTTGAGGACGTGACCGTCATCAACTACCGCGGCAAGATCAAGCGGCACGGCACCAATTCCGGCCGGCGTGCCGCCTGGAAAAAGGCGTACGTCAAGCTGGCCCCCGGAAGTCAGATCGACTTCCTTGGCGCCGACTAGGCAAGACGCTCGAGGTAAACGGAAAACATCATGTCTCTGCACAAAGCGAAACCATCGTCACCCGGCCGCCGATTTACGGTTGCGGTGAAGACGCCCGGCTTGCACAAGGGCAAGCCGCACAGCGCGCTTATCGCGACCAAGACGAAGTCCGGCGGGCGCAACAACAGCGGCCGCATTACGGTCCGTCACCATGGCGGCGGGCACAAACAGCGCTACCGTCTGGTCGACTTCAAACGCGACAAGGATGGCGTTCCGGGCGTCGTCGAACGGCTGGAATACGACCCGAACCGCAGTGCGCATCTGGCACTGATCAAATATGCGGATGGCGAGCGCCGTTACATCCTGGCGCCGAAGGGCGTGCAGGAAGGCTCGCCGGTCATCAGCGGTGACGAGGCTCCGATCAAGCCGGGCAACACGCTGTCGATCAGGAATATCCCGGTCGGCACCATGGTGCATTGCGTGGAAATGAAGCCGGGCAAAGGCGGCCAGCTGGTCCGTTCGGCAGGCGCGGCGGCGCAGATCGCCGCTCGCGAAGGCTCTTACGCAACCGTTCGACTTCGTTCAGGCGAGGCGCGGCGCATTCACGTGGAGTGCCGTGCCACGATCGGCGAGGTCGGTCATGGAGAGCACAATCTGCGCAAGCTCGGCAAGGCCGGTGCAAAACGCTGGAGAGGCGTGCGACCCACTGTCCGCGGCGTCGCCATGAACCCGGTGGACCACCCGCACGGCGGCGGCGAAGGCAAGACGTCCGGCGGCCGGCATCCCGTCAGCCCCTGGGGTACGCCTACCAAGGGCTACAAGACGCGGGCGAACAAGCGTACGGATCAAATGATTCTTCGCCGGCGCAAGAAGAAGAAGTAGGTATCAGTCAGATGTTAGCCGCGAAGTGTAGAGGTATACGGGCGGAGTGAGCTCGCAACCGAAAATGAACATGCTACCGAGGAAAATGAAAAGTGCCACGTTCCGTTAGAAAAGGCCCGTTTGTCGATGCGCACCTCGCAAAAAAGGTTGCGACGGCTTCGAAGGCGAATGACCGAAGGCCGATCAGGACCTGGTCGCGGCGGTCGATGGTACTGCCCGACATGGTCGGTTTGACCATTGCCATCCACAATGGACGGCAGCACGTGCCTGTGCTCATCTCCGAAAACATGGTGGGTCACAAGCTTGGGGAGTTTGCCGTCACCCGGACCTATAAAGGCCATTCGGGCGACAGGAAAACGAAATAGTTTTGAAGGAGTCGGTGATGCAGGTAGCAGCAACACTTCGGTATGCGCGGATTTCTCCTCAGAAATGTCGCTTGATGGCTGATGCTATCCGCGGCAAAAACGTTGAAGAAGCGTTGCGCACGCTGGCTTTTACGCCAAAGAAAAGCGCGCGGATCGTCAAGAAGGTGCTCGAGTCGGCAATTGCTAACGCAGAGCACAATCATGGCGCGGACATCGACGAGCTGAAAGTCTCGACGATCGAGGTAAACGAGGCGCCGACGTTCAGGCGCTACAGGGCGCGGGCCAAGGGCCGCGGCGCCAGGATCATAAAGCGCAACAGTCACATTACGGTTTCCGTGGGCGACGAGTAGTCGGCGCATCGCGACAGAGCCAACGAGAGAATTGCATGGGTCAAAAAGTACATCCAACAGGTATTCGCTTAGGGATCGTCAAGGACTGGTCCTCGAAGTGGTATGCCGATGCGCCGCTGTACAGCGAGTATGTCCGCACTGACTACGAGCTCCGGACGTTCATCAAGAAAAAGCTGAAGGATGCATCCGTAAGCCGCATACACATCGAGCGGCCCGCGAAGAAAGCCAATATCACGATATTTACGGCTCGGCCGGGAATCGTGATCGGCAAGAAGGGAGAGGACATCGAGAAGCTCCGGTCCGACGTTGCGAAGCTGCTGGGAATGGGCCTGCACGACGTCCGGATCAATATCAGCGAGGTGCGCAAGCCCGAGCTGGATGCACAGCTCGTTGCAGAGGGTATTGCCCAGCAGCTCGAGCGCCGTGTCATGTTCCGCCGGGCGATGAAGCGTGCCGTTACGAACACCATGCGAGTCGGTGCCGAAGGCATCAAGGTGAAGGTAGGTGGGAGATTGAACGGTGCGGAGATCGCGAGGTCCGAGTGGTACCGCGAGGGCCGAGTTCCGCTGCACACCCTTCGGGCGGACATTGACTACGGTTTCGCTGAAGCCATGACCACGTACGGAGTGATCGGCGTGAAGGTCTGGATCTTCAAGGGCGAAATATTCGACAAGCCCGGCGCACCAGTGTCGGAGCCGCAGGAAGCAGCAGGCGCCGCAAGGTAGGCCTCTCGCGGATTAGGAAAGAATCATGCTACAGCCAAAGCGAACAAAATATCGGAAGCAGATGAAGTCGCGCAATCGCGGCCTCGCGCATCGCGGCAGCGATGTGTCATTCGGCGAATTCGGGCTGAAGGCGACCGAGCGCGGCCGTCTTACGGCGCGGCAGATCGAGGCGGCGCGCCGGGCGATGACGCGTCATATCAAGCGCGGCGGGAAGATCTGGATCCGGGTATTTCCCGACAAGCCGATCACGAAAAAGCCGCTGGAAGTGCGGCAGGGTAAAGGTAAGGGCAATGTCGAATACTGGGTATGCCTGATACAGCCAGGGCGTGTCCTGTACGAAATGGAGGGCGTGACGGAAGAAGTGGCGCGTGAGGCGTTTCGTCTGGCCGCGGCCAAGTTGCCGTTTCCCACAACATTCGTCTCCCGGCAGGTGATGTGATGAAGGCGACTGAGCTGAGGTCGATGTCGCAGGAGCAGCTCGGAAGCGAGCTGTTGAAGCTGCGTCGCGAGCAATTCAACTTGCGCATGCAGCAGGCTACCGGCCAGCTGTCGCGTCCACATGAGCATGGGCGTGTACGCAAGGAGATCGCAAGGGTAAAGACGGTAATGACCGAGCTGAATCGGCAGGATGACAAGAAATGAATGATGAAGCTAGCAATCCTGAGGTAACCAGGAATCAGCGTACGGTCGTTGGCCGCGTCGTCAGCGACAAAATGGACAAATCGGTATCGGTTTCCGTGGAGCGTCTTATCAAGCATCCGGTGTACGGCAAGTACATCCGGAAGACGAGCAAAGTCATGGCGCACGACGAGACAAATGAATGCAAGCAAGGGGATCGCGTGGCGATTCGCGAGTGCCGGCCGATGTCGAAGAAAAAGGCCTGGCAGGTTGTAAACGTGATCGAAAAAGCCGTCGAAGAGTGATCGACGACAGTTAGCGGTCGCTTGAAAACAGAGATTGACGGAAACCAACCATGATTCAGATGCAGACAGTTCTTGATGCGGCCGACAACTCGGGGGCCAGACGCGTTCAATGCATCAAGGTCCTTGGCGGCTCGAAGCGGCGCTATGCCGGGGTAGGCGACGTCATCAAGGTCAGCGTCAAGGACGCGATTCCTCGCGGCAAGGTCAAAAAAGGCGAGGTCTACAACGCTGTTGTTGTCCGCACGCGCAAGGGAGTTCGCCGCAAGGACGGTTCGCTCATTCGCTTTGACGGCAATGCTGCCGTGCTGCTGAACGCGAGGCTCGAGCCGATTGGCACGCGCATCTTCGGACCAGTTACTCGCGAACTCAGAACAAGCCAGTTCATGAAAATTATTTCGCTGGCGCCGGAAGTACTGTAAGGCGAAGCGAGGACGGATCAGATGAACAAGATCAGAAAGGGCGACGAGGTTGTCGTCATCACGGGAAAAGACAAAGGCCGCCGCGGCACTGTGCTGCGCGTCCTCGACGATGAGCGCGCGCTCGTTGAAGGCATCAATATTGCCAAGAAGCATCAGAAGGCGAACCCGAACGCGATGCCTCCCGTGCAGGGCGGCATAATCGACAAGGAGATGCCGATCGCAATTTCGAATGTGGCGGTGTTCAACCCCAAGACGAAAAAGGGCGACCGGATCGGCACCCGGGTCTCGGAAGATGGGTCGAAGGTACGAATTTTCAGGTCCACCGACGAAGTTGTGGATATTTGAACCAGGGTTAGATGATGGCCAGATTGTACGAACAGTATCGCAACGAACTGCACGGGCAGATCCAGCAGAAGCTGGGCCTGAAGAATCCGATGCAGGTGCCGCGGATTACCAAGATTACGCTGAACATGGGCGTAGGCGAGGCCGTGGCAGACCGCAAGGTTCTGGATAACGCGATGAACGACATGGAGCGGGTGGCCGGCCAGAAGCCGGTGAAGACCCTGGCCCGGAAATCAGTGGCCGGCTTCAAGATCCGGGATGGCTATCCCATAGGTTGCAAGGTCACCTTGCGGCGGGAGCGCATGTACGAGTTTCTGGACCGGCTGGTAAATATCGCCATCCCGCGCATCCGCGATTTTCGTGGCTTGAACGGTCGCTCGTTCGATGGCCAGGGCAATTTCAGCATGGGTGTGCAGGAGCAGATTATCTTTCCGGAAATCAATTACGACCAGATAGACGCGATCCGCGGCATGGACATCACGATCTCAACCACGGCGCGAAATGCCGAGGAAGGCCGGGCGCTATTGCAGGCGTTCAACTTCCCGTTCAAGAAATAGGCTAAAGACAGAATTATGGCTAAAAAATCGATGGTAGAGCGCGAACTGAAGCGCGCAAAGCTTGTGCGTCGCTATGCGAAGAAGCGCGCCGCGCTCAAAGAAATCATTCGCGATCTCTCGGTCTCGGACGAAGAGCGCCTGGCAGCTCAGGAAAAGCTGAACTCCCTGCCGCGCGATTCCAGCCCGGTGCGCCAGCGAAACCGCTGCGCCATTACCGGACGCCCACACGGCGTGTATCGGAAATTCGGCCTCGCCCGAAACAAGCTGAGGGAAGGCGCCATGAAAGGCGAAATTCCCGGGCTGACGAAAGCGAGCTGGTAGGCGGAGCAGAACTATGAGTATGAATGATCCCATTTCCGACATGCTGACCCGCATTCGTAACGGCCAGAAGGCGCGGAAGGTGAGCGTCACGATGCCCGGGTCGAAGGCGAAAGCAGCAGTCGCCAAAGTCCTTAAGGACGAGGGCTATATCGTCGACTGGTCGACCAGCGGCGATGATGGCAGCAAAGAAAGCCTGACTGTCGAGCTCAAGTATTTCGAAGGCAAGCCGGTAATCGAACAAATTCAGCGCGTCAGCAAACCGGGACTGCGCATCTATCGCGGCAAGGAAGATCTGCCGAAAGTGCTCGGCGGGCTGGGAGTGGCCATCGTATCGACATCAGCAGGCGTCATGAGCGATCGGCAGGCACGTGAACGGGGCGTCGGCGGCGAGGTCCTCTGCGTCGTTTCCTGACGCGCGGGTGAATTCGCCGAACCTTTAAGAGACCATTATGTCCAGAGTTGCAAAAAACCCGGTCGTGTTGCCGGATGGAATTGAATTCAAGCAAAGCGGCACAACCGTGACGCTCAAGGGTCAGAAGGGCGCGTTGTCGCTGGATTTGAACACTGAGGTCCAGGTTGCAAACGAGGGCAACGAGCTTAGCGTAACGAAGCGCTCGAACTCCCGCTTTGCCAACGCGATGGCGGGGACTACAAGGGCTTTGCTCGCCAACATGGTCAGAGGTGTTTCCGACGGCTTCGAGAAGAAACTCGAGCTGGTCGGCGTGGGCTACCGTGCGCAGGCGCAGGGGAACAAGCTGAATCTGACACTCGGCTTTTCGCATCCCGTCGTGTTCAACGTTCCGGAAGGCGTATCCATAGAGACGCCCAGCCAGACCGAAGTAATCATTCGCGGTGCCGACAAGCAGCAGGTCGGCCACGTTGCCGCGGAAATTCGGCGGTTCCGGCCGCCGGAGCCCTACAAGGGCAAGGGCGTGCGCTACTCCGACGAGCGGGTGATCATCAAGGAAGCCAAGAAGAAGTAGGGCGACCTGCTTCCGCAATGAATTAGCAATGGCAATGAGACAGTCATGAAACTGGACAAGAAACAGAATCGCTTGCGTCGCGCACGTAAAGGGCGCGCCAAGATCGAGCAGCTGGCGGTAAATCGCTTAAGCGTTCATCGGACGCCGCGGCACATTTACGCCCAGGTGATAGCGCCGGATGGCGGCACTGTCATAGCGGCCGCGTCGACGCTCGAAAAGGACGTGCGCAAGGGTATTCAGAGTACGAGCAATGTATCGGCTGCGGCAATCGTCGGCGCGCGCATTGCAGAGAAAGCCAAGGCCGCGGGTGTCGACACCGTCGCATTCGACCGCTCGGGCTTTCGCTATCACGGCCGCGTAAAGGCGCTGGCCGACGCGGCCCGCGAGGCGGGCTTGAAATTCTAGAGACACTGGACTCAAAGAGGCTGATGCGAAAGCAGCAGGTCAGGACAGATTATGGCACGAATGGATCAATCTCAGGGCAGCGACGACTTTCTTGAAAAGCTCGTCACGGTCAATCGCGTTGCGAAAGTCGTAAAGGGCGGGCGTCAGTTCGGCTTTACCGCACTCACCGTAGTAGGGGATGGAAACGGCCGCGTCGGCTTCGGTTACGGCAAGGCGCGCGAAGTGCCGATCGCAATCCAGAAGGCCATGCAGGCAGCCCGGAAGAACATGATCAAAGTGAACATCACTAACGAAACGCTGCAATATGCCAAAAAGGGCCGCCACGGCGCGACCTATGTGTATATGCAGCCCGCTTCGGACGGTACCGGCATTATTGCCGGCGGTGCAATGCGCGCAGTGTTCGAATGCGCGGGCGTGCGCAACGTTCTCGCAAAAAGCTACGGGTCCCGCAACCCTATCAACGTCGTCCGCGCGACGATTGGCGCGCTCTCGGATATCCATTCGCCAAAGGCAATTGCCGCCAAGCGGGGCAAGAAGGTCAAGGAGATTCTGGCCTGAGCCGGCCGGATTACGTTCTGAAGGTTTACGGATAGATACGATGGCAAAGGTAAAACAGTTGAAGGTGACGCTCGAGAAGAGCCGGTATGGCCGGTTGAAGAGCCACCGCGCGTGCATCACCGGGCTCGGACTGCGGAAAATCCGTCATAGCGTGACGGTTGCCGATACGCCGGAGATTCGCGGCATGATCAACAAAATCTCCTATCTCGTTTCTGTCGAGGAGGTTTGATATGCGTCTGAATTCATTGTCGCCCAAGAAGGGCGCGAAGAAAGCCGCCAAAAGGCTGGGTCGCGGGCATTCCGCCGGCCAGGGTAAGACGGCGGGGCGCGGCCAAAAAGGTCAGCACGCTCGATCGGGCGGCTACACGAAGGTCGGATTCGAGGGCGGCCAGATGCCGCTGCAACGCCGCTTGCCGAAGGTTGGCTTCACCTCGCTGCGGAACGACAGCGCGGAACTGCGCCTGCATGAGCTGGGGATACCCGAGGCCGAGGTCATCGACCTCAAGGTGCTTCGGCAGGCAAGACTGATCCCGGCGGCGGCGCAGAAGGTCAAGGTCATCCTGTCCGGCAAGCTCGACAAGGCGGTCAAAGTCAAAGGCTTGCGCGTCACGAAGGGCGCGCGTGCAGCGATCGAGGCGGCCGGCGGCAGCATAGAAGAATGACTTTCCGGGCAGCTTGTCCGGTCGGTCAGTAACCAGATTTAATTTTTGATTCTTTACGGGAAGTGCAGTGGCGAAAGGCCCAGCTAACAATCCGGCAGACGTAGCGAAAGCGGCGGGCAAGCTCGGCGAGCTCAAGAAGCGCATTGCGTTTCTCGTGGGCGCGCTGATCGTGTTCCGCGTCGGAACGTTCATTCCCGTTCCGGGCGTGGACCCCGCTGCGCTGGCTGCCTTCTTTGATCAGCAGGCCGGCAACATGCTGGCCCTGTTCAACATGTTCTCGGGCGGCGCACTGTCCCGGTTCGGACTTTTTGCGCTGGGGATCATGCCCTACATCTCGGCCTCGATCATCATGCAGATGGCGAGCATGATCGTGCCGACGTTGCAGCAGCTGAGAAAGGAAGGCGAAGCCGGCAAACGAAAGATTACGCAGTACACGCGCTACGGCACCGTTGCTTTGTCCATGTTTCAGTCGGTCGCCGCCGCCTCCTGGCTGCAAAGCCAGCCGGGTGTGGTCGTCAATCCGGGCCCGGCATTCCTGATCACAGCCTGCATCACGCTGGTCACCGGGACGATGTTCCTGATGTGGCTGGGTGAACAGATCACCGAGCGCGGCATCGGCAACGGCATCTCGATGATCATCCTGGCGGGCATCGTCGCAGGGTTGCCCGCTGCGGTAGCGGGCACCGCCGAACTGGTGCGCACCGGCGAAATGTCTTCGGGCATGGCGATCCTGATGCTGGTAGGGGCCATAGCCGCTACGACCTTCGTGGTCTATATGGAGCGTGCACAACGCCGTATAACGGTCAATTACGCCAGACGGCAGCAGGGCCGGCGCATGTATGCCGCCCAGAGCACGCATCTGCCGTTCAAGATCAACATGTCCGGCGTTATTCCGCCGATTTTTGCGTCGAGCATACTTTTGTTCCCCGCGACCATCGCGCAGTTCTTCGGCCAGGCTACGAACCCGAACGCGATACAGCAGGCGCTGCAGACAGTGGGCGCGAACCTGGGGCCCGGACAGCCGATTTATGTGCTGCTTTATGCGTCGATGATCATCTTTTTCTGCTTCTTCTATACCGCTCTCGTCTTCAACTCGAAGGAAACGGCGGACAACCTGAAGCGGTCGGGAGCATTTGTCCCGGGTATCCGGCCGGGTGCACAGACGGCGGAATACATCGACAGGGTGCTGACCCGGCTTACATTCTGGGGCGCGCTCTACGTTGCAGGCGTATGCCTTCTTCCCGAGCTGCTGATCATGTTCAACCCCAGCATCCCGTTCAGCTTCGGCGGTACGTCGCTGTTGATTCTGGTGGTGGTAACAATGGACTTCATGTCGCAGCTACAGGCTCACGCGATGAGCCACCAGTACGAGGGCATGATGCAGAAGGCCAATCTGCGCAATTACGGACGCAGCGGCCAGCTTCGCTGATTAAAACTCAGCGTTTCGGAGAGATTCATGAAAGTCAGAGCATCGGTAAAGAAAATGTGCAGAAACTGCAAAATCATCCGCCGCAATGGCGTCGTGCGGGTGATCTGTACCGACTCGCGCCATAAACAGCGCCAGGGTTAAACAGGAAAGGTAAGTAATAGTGGCACGCATAGCAGGCATCAACATTCCGTTGAACAAGCACGTCGGTATCGCACTGACGTCGATCTTCGGTATCGGTCGGTCCAAAGCGCGGCAAATCTGCGGCGTGGCGGGTGTTGCCCCGGAGACACCGGTGAAGGATCTGGCGGAGCCGGAAGTCGCTGGCATAAGAAATGCCGTGGCAAAGTTACTGGTCGAGGGCGATCTCCGTCGGGAGAATGCGATGAACATCAAGCGATTGATGGACCTCGGCTGTTATCGCGGAATCCGCCACAGGCGCGGTCTGCCGGTTCGCGGGCAGCGCACGCGTACCAATGCCCGTACCCGCAAGGGCCCGCGCCGCCCTATCAAGCGATAGGTCGCGCACAAACAGGATCAAGAAATGGCTGAACCTCAGAAACGCAAGAAGGTCAAAAAGCAGGTTGTGGATGCAATTGCCCACATCCACGCGTCCTTCAACAATACGATAATTACCATTACCGATCGACAGGGTAATGCACTGTCGTGGGCGACCGCAGGGGGCTGTGGCTTCCGCGGCTCGCGCAAGTCTACCCCGTTTGCAGCGCAGGTGGCCTCCGAAAAAGCCGGACGCCAGGCGCTCGAGTTCGGTGTCAAAAACGTCGACGTGCGTGTTCGCGGGCCTGGCCCGGGAAGAGAGTCAGCTGTTCGTGCGCTCAATGCGCTGGGCTTTCGCATCCAGAACATCGAGGACGTCACGCCGATCCCCCACAACGGTTGTCGTCCGCCGAAGAAACGCCGTGTATAGAGACTAACTGATGGCAAGATATCTAGGACCAAAATGTAAGCTTTCGCGACGCGAAGGCACGGATCTGTTTTTGAAGAGCGGGGTCCGCCCGCTGGAATCGAAGTGCAAGCTGGAGGTGCCGCCGGGCGGCGCCGCGCAGCGTCGGCCGCGCCTGTCCGACTATGGCATGCAGCTTCGTGAGAAGCAGAAATTACGTCGCATGTACGGCGTGCTCGAGCGCCAGTTCAGCAACTACTACAAAAGGGCCGCGCAGCTCAAAGGTTCGACCGGCGAGAATCTCTTGCGTCTCCTCGAGGGCCGGCTGGACAACGTCGTTTATCGGATGGGCTTTGCGACGACGCGTGCTGAAGCGCGCCAGCTTGTGAGCCACAAGGGTGTAGAAGTGAACGGGCAGATCGTCAACATCCCGTCCGCGCAGGTCAGTGCCGGTGACTCGATCGGTATACGTGAAAAAGCCCGAAAGCAACTCCGCATCCAGAGTGCTTTGGAAATTGCGAACCAGGTCGGTTTACCGGACTGGGTCGAGGTGGATGCGAAAAAGATGGCAGGCGTGCTCAAGTCGTTGCCGGACCGTCAGGACATACTGCCGGATATCAACGAAAACCTCGTCGTCGAGTTGTACTCGAAATAGTCAGGAGGGTATTTACCCATGCAGGACTCTGTTCATGAATTTCTCAAGCCGCGTGTGGTCAAGGTCGCACCGGTCGATGAATTGCACGCCAAGGTCACGATCGAGCCGTTCGAACGTGGTTATGGTCATACGCTCGGCAATGCGCTTCGCCGCATTCTGCTGTCTTCCATGCCCGGTGCCGCCATTGTCGAGGCCGAAATCGAAGGTGTTTTGCACGAGTACACCAGCATCGAGGGCGTTCAGGAAGACGTGGTCGACATCCTGCTGAACCTGAAGCAGGTTGCCGTACGCATGCACGGACGCGACACGGCTGAGCTGCGGATCTCCAAGAAGGGTCCGGGGCCGGTCACCGGCGCGGATATTCAGCTCGATCACGATGTGGAAATCATGAACCCGAACATCATTATCGCGCACCTGACGAAGGCCGGCGAGCTGAACATGGTTCTCAAGGTCGAGCGTGGCCGCGGCTATCGGCCGGCAACGCAGCGTCCCGCTTTCGAAGAGCAGGCAGGACCGATTGGTCGCTTGCAGCTTGACGCCTCGTTCAGCCCGGTCAACCGGGTAACTTACGACGTCGAGTCAGCCCGTGTGGAACAGCGGACCGATCTGGACAAGCTGATCATCGACATAGAAACGAACGGCACGATCGATCCGGAAGAGGCGATCCGCCGCGCCGGGAGCATTCTTAAGGATCAGCTGTCGGTATTCGTCGACCTGCAGGGTCAGGATGAGGGTGCCGGCGCCCGCGCGGAAAGCCAGATCGACCCGATCCTGATGCGTCCTGTGGACGAGCTGGAACTGACGGTTCGGTCTGCAAACTGCCTGAAAGCCGAGAACATCATGTACATCGGCGATCTGGTGCAGCGCACCGAGGTCGAGTTGCTGCGTACGCCGAACCTCGGCAAAAAGTCGCTCACCGAGATCAAGGAAGTGCTGGAGCAGCATGGCCTCGGCCTCGGCATGCGGCTGGACAACTGGCCGCCGGCAAGCCTGCGTCCGGAACACGAACTCGCAATCTAGTAGTGCCGTCAGGCACCGGGACCTCCCGGCGTCTGCAGGCCAACCCAGACATCTGAAAGGCATTTGCCATGCGTCATAAGAAAGCCGGTCGTCGACTGGGCCGCACGAGTCCACATCGTAAAGCCATGTTCCGTAACATGGCTGCGTCGCTGTTGCGCCACGAGACGATCAAGACCACCCTGCCGAAGGCAAAGGAACTGCGTAGGGTCGTGGAGCCCCTCATCACCCTGGCCAAAGAGGACGGAGTGTCGAAGCGGCGGCTCGCTTTTGACCGGCTGCGCGACAAGGAAGTAGTCGGCAAGCTGTTCCAGGATCTGGGCCCGCGTTTCCGTAATCGTCCCGGTGGCTATCTCCGCATCCTGAAGCTCGGGCCGAGGCCCGGCGATTCCGCTCCCATGGCCATCGTGCAACTGGTCGACGGCCCGGCCGCCCCCGAAGAACCGTCCGCCTGACGCGTCTTCCGTGGCGGCGCCTCCAGGCGCCGGCCCGGGCCATCTTCGTCATCGCCGGGTGCGGCTCCGGCGGAGTCCCTTTCTCCCGCTGTTGATCATCCGACTGATGTAGTCCGGCGACTGCGATTTCAGCGCCTGAACCGCCGCGACAGAGAGCCGCGCGCGGGCCCTGCCGAGGATCGAGCGCAGGCTGCCAGGCCGCGGCTCGACTGCTAGACTCGCGGCCATGGACAGCCACTTTTCCGGAAAGACAG
>JBBDSK010000273.1:0-14505 GCA_040904985.1 Woeseia sp.
CCCGAATGTCGCGAAAAAGTGACTTTGGCAGGAGACATAGTAATGAGCAAGAAACAAATTGGATTCAACGGCTTGGGCACCATGGGCATAGTCATGTCGCGCCGGCTGATGGCAGCGGGGTATCCGTTGACCGTCTGGAACCGGACTGCGAAAACTGCTGAATCGGTGATTTCCGAAGGGGCCACCTGGGCTGAATCGCCCAAGGACGTTGCTGCTGTTTCCGACGTCGTTTTTACGATGGTGTCGGACGCGGTTGCATCCGAGGCAGTCATCTGCGGTCCCGGTGGAATACTCGAAGGTGCGGCGGCTGGATTAATTGTTATCAACTCCGCGAGCATCGCGCCGGAAGCCTCCCGCGCACATGCGCATCGCGCGAGGGAAAAAGGCGTGACGATACTGGATGCACCGGTTTCGGGAGGACCCAAAGTCGCCGAAAAGGGCACCCTGGGGATCATGGTGGGCGGACCGAGGGAAGCATTCGATACCTGCGAGTCAATTCTGAATGAGCTCGGTAGCCTGGTTCTTTATACCGGGGAAAGCGGCAATGGAACCACTCTAAAAGTCATCGCCAACCTGGTGATGGGTGTTGGTATTCAGGCGTCTGCGGAGGCGCTCGTTCTGGCGGCCAAAGCCGGCATCAATCCGCAGGTAGTGATAGATATTACCGCTTTACCGGGAACGGGACCGCAATCGGGGGCGATGGACACTCGGGGTCCTCGCATGATCAAGCGCAACTTTTTTCCACCACACTTTTCCGCAGACAATATGTACAAGGACCTGACGGGCGCGATGCGGCTGGCGGAAGAGTATGGCGTGTCGCTTCCGACAGTCAGCGCATCGCGAGAGATACTGCGCGCGGTTATCGCACAAGGGAAAGGAAAACACGACTCCAGCGAAGTCGTCACCGTACTGGAAGCGATGGCCGCCACTTCGGTAGCAAAGTGATCCTGCCAAGCTTCCGCTGAGGTTTAACGTCATCATCCATGCAAACTTTCTCACAATTTCAAGGAGACAATAAGTGGCTAAGAAGTTACTGAAACCGAAGAACTGGATTCCCGCAGGTCCGTACAGCCTCGGCACGCAGATCGGCAATTTTGTGTTTCTGTCCGGCCAGATCGCCCAGGCCAACGATGGCAGCGTCATCGGTGCCGGCGAGGTTAAGGCACAGACCGAGGTAGTTATCGATAAGATCGAAGAGATTCTGGCTGAGGCAGGAATGGGATTGGCAGATGTCGTCTCCACCACAGTTTATTTACAGTCGTTGAGTGACTACAAAGCTATGAATGAAGTTTACTCTGCGAGGTTTAAGAGCGACTTCCCTGCCAGGGCGACAGTGCGCGCCGATCTCGCCGGCGAGGGACTGCTCGTAGAAATCTCTGTCATAGCCGCACGCGGCTAGCAAGACAGGGTTCCGCTTCGTTGTGCCGGCGTTGTCGAGGTAGTCGTGGCCATTTTGCTGGGAGCGATTGCTGACGACTTCACCGGCGCAACCGATCTGTCGAACATTCTTATCAGGAGTGGCGTTAATGTAGTACAGACCGTTGGCATCCCCGGCACTTCGTTCGACCCCGGAACGGCTGAGGCGATCGTGGTTGCGCTCAAATCAAGGACCGTGCCGGCGGATGTTGCGGTGGCACGTTCTTTGACTGCGCTTCGCTGGCTTCGGGCGATGGGCGCACGTCAGTTTTACTTCAAGTATTGTTCCACTTTTGACTCCACTGCGGAGGGCAACATCGGTCCGGTCGCCGATGCACTGCTCGAAGATTTGCGCGAAAACTTCGCGCTGATTTGCCCCGCATTTCCAGCCAATTCGCGAACCGTCTACATGGGCCACCTGTTCGTCGGTAACGAGTTACTTTCCGATACCTCGATGAAGGACCATCCCCTGACCCCTATGCGGGATTCGAACATCGTGCGAATGATAAATAGCCAGTCCCGACATCGAGCCGGGCTGGTCGGATACGACGCCGTGTCCGGAGGTGTAGAAGCCATCGAAAGCGCCATCGTGGCTCTCCGCCGCGAGGGATTTACCTACGCGGTTGCGGACGCGCTGTCGGACGACCATCTTGCCAGCATCGGAAAAGCGGCCAAGTCACACCGGTTGATCACTGGCGGATCCGCGTTGGCGTTCGGGCTCGCCGAAAACCTTCGGCGGGAAGGGTTGCTTGGACCGCCGAAAAAACCCCAAATGCCGCAGATCAACGGTACCGCCGCCGTACTTGCCGGCAGTTGCTCGAAAGCCACGCGAGAGCAAATTGGCAACTGGAAGTGCGCAGGCCGAGCCAGCCTCAAACTCGACGTGGACCGCATCGCATCCGATGCTGAGTCAGTCCTCGAGGTAATTGAATGGACGGAGAGGTTCGTTGATCAGCCGGTATTGATATACTCATCTGACAATCCGACAGAAGTGGCTGCGTTACAGAAGAAGTACGGAGGAGAGCAGGTATCGGCGGCGATCGAGACCGCGATGGGAACAATTGCGAACGGCCTCGTCGATCGCGGAAGGAGAAGGCTAATCCTTGCAGGCGGAGAAACGGCAGGCGCAGTCGTCTCTGCACTGGCGGTCACAGGTTTGAAAATCGGTCCGGAAATCGACCTTGGCGTGCCCTGGACAGAAACCATCGACCAACCCCGAATTGCATTAGCCCTGAAGTCCGGCAATTTCGGTGGTGAGGATTTTTTTGTCAGAGCGCTGGCGATGTTTCCATGAACGAGGCTCGACTGCGAGGATCCATTTCCGATCTTGCCAGATCCTTGTTCGAGCGCGGACTGACGTTCGGCTCCACCGGCAACATAAGCATCCGGATCGACAACGGTTGGCTCATGACGCCAACGGGGAGTTCGCTGGGGGATATAGATCCGGCTCGCATTTCGCGACTCGATCAGAGTGGCAACTGGGTGGACGGAGACAAGCCGACCAAGGAAACCTCTCTGCACCTCGCGATGTACAGCCAAAGGCCGAAAGCCGGCGCAGTCGTCCACTTGCATTCCACACACTCCGTCGCGGTGAGCTGCCTCGCCGACGTCGATACGAGTGATGTACTGCCGCCCCTGACTGCCTATTACGTGATGCGCGTCGGCAGCCTGCCTCTGGTGCCATACTTCCATCCCGGGGATCGAAAACTGGGCGCGGCCGTCGCCAGCCTCGCCTCCGAACACCACGCGGTCTTGCTCGCGAACCACGGTCCCGTGGTTGCGGGTTCAACGTTGGAAAGTGCCGGTTATGCTGTAGAGGAGCTAGAGGAGACAGCGAGGCTTTACCTTCTGCTCGGTCGTTCCAGACTTCGTCTTCTGACGGATGCCCAGGTCGCGGACCTGAAAAAGAAATTCCCGGTAGAAGCCTGACGACAGCCAGCGAGACTCTCCCTAGTCCGCTGCTGGCACTTCGAGAATGCTGCGATCCATCAGCGACGATTCCCACTCATCGGTTATCTGGGACAGCGTGGGCTTAGGCTGAACAAGCAGCTTCCGCGCAACCTTTCGCACCGTGGACCGTTGCTTAGTCGACAGGTACTCGACAGGCGATTTCCCGTCCACACGCGCCAGCATCAGGCCAGGAAGCAGACGAGCAATTCTTGCCTCCAATATTCCCTTCGGTTCCCATGTAACGTAGGTCATATACTCGTCATGTATCTCCTGCAACAGCTGCAGGAACCCGGATCGAAACTTGGGCCTGTACACCGACTTGAGCAGGAGATGGTTCAGCAGGAACGCCACATCGAACGCCGGATCACTGAAGCAAGCACATTCAGCATCCAGGAGGATCGCATCATTCGCGCCGAGAAATATATTCTTGGGACTAACGTCTCCATGAACGAGTACGAGCGGATGATGCTGTACCGAATGCACGAGGTCTATTAGTTCACGAGAAAGATCAGGGTTGGAGGACGCAGCCTCTATCAGGTACGACTCCAATCGCAACAAGTAGAAGTTGGCGCTATTCTGAAAGCGTTTCCTGACGTCGGGTCTGCTCGCTGTTGCTTCATGAATCCGCCCAACCACTGAGGCAATTTTTTGCCCAGCACCCTCCTCCACTGCACCTTCCATAAGCAAAGCCTTCCAGTTACGGTTGACCTTTTCGTCCAAAAATTGCATGACGAACGCACGAGCCTGTTCGTTCACGGCGATAACACGTGGCACATGGCCGGGCACAATCCCTGCGGCTTCCTGCAGCCATGCGATCTCGGAAAAAACCCGATTGGTCGGCACGGTCCAGTCTTTCTCGACTTTCAGCTTCGGCAACGCCTGCTTGACGCAGTACGTGCCTGAATGAACAACAACTTTGAATATTCCGGACGACACTCCGCCAGTAAGAGGCTCGATGACGGGAACTTCATCCGGGTCGGCAATGCCCGCCTGCACCAGCAGATTCTTGATCAGTTCCGGTGTCATTGCGGCTGGCTGCTCAAGGGACCGTCGTCTAAGCCGTCGCGTGACCCGCGCGTGAGGGCGAACCAGCATTGCGAATTCGACCGCTCCAATTGACAGGCAATGCCCGTACACCTGCGAATTCTTTCATCGGACCACCTCCCCTTTCGATGCGCAATGCTTCATTCCATTTCGCCATTCGTTCCGAGCGCGAAAATGATCCGACCTTGAGCTGCCCGGCATTCCAGCCAACTGCAAGGTGAGTGATTGTAACGTCCTCAGATTCACCGGACCTCGCCGAGATCACGGTGCCCCACCCTTCGGCCTGGGCGCGCAGAAGCGTGGCCCGTGCTTCGGTGATCGTGCCCGCCTGATTCGGTTTAATCAGGACCGCATTGCAGCAACCTTCTGCGATTGCCTGCGATACGCGATCTGCATTGGTCACGAGGTAATCATCGCCGATTACCTGGATCCGGTCACCAACCGCTGCCGTAAACTTGCGCATTCCGACGACATCGTTCTCGGCGACAGGATCCTCTATCGAAAGTATCGGGTACTTGACAATCCAAGTGCAAAGCAGATCCAACCAGTCATCACTGTCAAAAGATCGGTCCTCCATTGCAAGGCTGTAAATTCCGTCTGCGAAAAGCTCGGTCGCTGCGATATCCAGTGAAATCATTGCCTTGCCGTTGCCGTATCCCGCTTTATCGATCGCTTCAGTCAATACCTGGAGGGCATCTTCGTTCGACTTAAAATTCGGCCACCATCCTCCTTCGTCAGCCACACCGAGTCTGCCGCCTCGCCTTTCCATGGCCTCACCTGCAACGCGGTAGATGTCGGCACAAATGCACAATGCCTCATCAAATGTGGAAGCGCCTGTCGGCATTACAAGAAAGTCCTGGACATCGACACGCCTCCCGGCGTGCGCGCCCCCGCCAAATATTTGCACTTCAGGAAGGGGCATGCTCGCTGGCGTGCCGTCGGCGAGATAGCTCCACAGCGGTTTGCGGCTGGCGGCCGCCGCCGCGTGCAATACAGCCATTGACGTCGCGATCAGCGCATTTCCACCAATGTTCCCCCGATTCGGTGTTGAATCCAGTTCAATGAGCCGCGAATCGACGGTTGCCTGGAACATCGCGTCCATGCCGATGATCGCTGGTCCGACTATCCGGTGCACGTTGTCGAGAGCACGTTGGACACCAAATCCACCGAAAACGGAACCGCCGTCCCGCAGGTCCACCGCCTCATTGGCTCCACAAGACGCACCGGAGGGAGCGATGCCCCGACCACGCACACCGTCAGCGAGCATGACCTCGACCTCCACCGTAGGCCGCCCTCTCGAGTCCCACACGCGATATGCCCCGACGGTTTCGATTGTTGTCTTCATAGCTCAACTCATCTCGATTATGCGGGGGCCGGTTCGCTACCGGCGGCACGTGTCAGCCAGCAAAGATACTGGAAGCGCAAACGTGTGCGCAAGAGGCTTGCACACGTGTCCATGAATCGGGTAGAGTGACGCGTGACGCTTTCGGACGGTGAGCAGGAACGGGGCCTTTGAACACGCTAGCGATTTGCCGAACCTGCCCGCGCGATACTACCGAAACCGGAAATTTCGGCATCGCACTGCACGAGCTTCTCAAAAACGAACTTTCGGGCAAAGCAATCGAAATAATGATGGTGCAGTGCCTCGGAAGCTGCCGAATGCCCGGTAACGTAGCGTTCGAAGCCCCAGACAAGACGCGTATCCGCCTGTCAGGCATCACCCTCCAAGACGCCGACTGGCTGCTTTGTGCCGCGTCCAACTACGTGCGGACAGGCGATCGCTTGCCAGACACCGAGCTGCTTCCCCACGCCCTGCAACTTAAGATAAGCGCGTTGGCGCCGAAACCGGCTCGTGCAAGCAAAGAACATGAGTAGTGACTTCGTCTATGCGGGCTTCACGCAAGCTGATCTCGATGCGCAGTATAACAATCGTGCCCGCTTTCCGGACTACGAGAAGCATTTCGAAAGCTGGACGAGGTGGAGTGAGGCCACGCGCAAGAAAATTCCGTGCGACCTCGATATAGCGGTAGGCAAGTCGAAATTCGAACGTATCGATATATTCCCGGCCGCATCGGCTAAAGCCCCGGTTTATGTCTTTATCAAAGGTGGGTACTGGTACTCGCTCGACAAGTGCCACTATAGCTACGTAGCCGAGGGTATGCGGCCACATGGTATCACAACCGTTACGAACAATTTCGGTCTCGCGCCGGATCACGACATGGATACAATCGTTCAGCACAATCGATCGGCTCTGATCTGGCTATGGCGTAACGCTGACCAGATTGGAGTCGACATGAATCAACTTTATATCGGCGGGCATTCGGCTGGCGGCCACCTTGGCATGGTTCTGCTCGGCACGGATTGGCCTTCCATCGATCCGTCGCTGCCGAGAAATCTGGTTAAGGGCGTTTGCTCAATCGGCGGATTGCACGATCTCGAACCGATTCGAAAGTCGTTTCTCAATCAGAAGCTACACATCACCGCAGAGCAGGCAAGGCGACACAGTCCGGTCCGTCTAGACTATCGGTTTCCCGCCCCCTTACTTCTGATCACGGCTGTGGACGAATCGCCGGAACTGCACCGGCAGTCACGCATCATGAAGGCGGCTTGGGAGAATTTCGGTTATCCGGTTGAGATGATTATTCCGCCAGATCTCGATCACTTCAGCGTGGTCAACAACCTTGGTGACCCGAATTGCCCGTTGGTTATCAGCCAGCTTGAGCAGATGCGCCTCGCGTTCGCTGCTTAGCGTTTGTGAACGGCCCTTCAACTCCCTTAGCACACGCGGATCACACCATGGCAACCACAAACACCCCCGACGTACCGGATCACGACGTGGACCGTATCGCTGCGCAACTACGTGCGGCGGTAGCCGAGCGAGCGTTGATCGATCCCGTCCGGAACAGAGTGGCGAATTGCTCCGAGACCAGCGCAAAGCGCATTCAGCGAACCAATATAGAACACTGGATCGATGAGGGCCGACGTGTGATCGGCGCCAAAGTCGGCATCACATCCCATGCTGCGCAGCGGCAATTCAATATCAGCGCCCCCGCATCTGGCGCCCTATTTGCCGATATGCTGGCGACCGATGGTGCTGTCATTGATTTTGAACTTGTCCCACAGTTGAGAGTTGAGGCCGAGATCGCCTTCGTGCTGAAGTCAGACATAGATATGCCACTCCCGACCTTGGTGGACGTTGTTTGTGCGATCGATTACGGCTTGCCTGCCATTGAGCTCGTTAGCTCGCGAATTCGCGACTGGGACATAGGTATCTTTGACTTCATAGCAGACAACGCCGCAGCAAGCGTGTTCGTCTTGGGAGAGACTCCATTCGACATACGTTCCTGTGATGCTCGAACCCTTGGATCTGCAACGACCATAAGCGGCAGGCGCTCCTTCGGTAGCGGTGGAGCATATCTTGGCAGTCCGTTCCAATCGCTGCTCTGGCTGGCGCGCGAGCGGATAGCAGACAACCAGCCACTGCGGCGGAGCGAGACCGTGATGACTGGAGCTCTTGGTCCTATCATTCCTGCCGGTCGGGGCGCATTCATCGATGTACAGATCGGCAGCTTGCCACCAGTCAGGGCGGAAATCGCATGACGTATTTTGATGATTCTGTCTTTTTCCGGGAGAACTTCTATGAATCCGCAACTGTTTACCAACGTTAAAATCTTCGATGGTACGGGTACAGACCTGTTCCCGGGCCAGGTGCTCGTCGAAGGGAACAGCATTGCCGCTGTCGCTTCGGGCAATGACAAACTCAGCCACCAGTCAGGCGCGGACGTAATCGACGGTCGTGGTATGACGTTGATGCCGGGCCTGGTCGAGGCTCACGCGCATGTTACGTACAGCAATATGGTGCATCTCAAGGAGATGGGGGAGATTCCGATCGAGGAGCACACCATTCTAGGGCTGCAGAATATGAAGCTGATGCTGGACTCGGGTTTCACCAGCCTGTATTCGGCCGCTTCATCGAAGCTGCGTCTGGAGGTCGCTTTGCGCAATGCAGTCAACGCCGGCAAGTTTCCAGGGCCTCGCATGCGTGCAGCCAGTCCCGAGATCGTAGCGACCGGCGGTCTGGGGGACGATAATCAGCTGCACATGCCGCACCAGGGTATCGAAGTAATAGCAGACGGCGCAGAGGAAATCCGGAAAACAGTGCGGCTTCTGATTCGTGAAGGTGTGGATACGATCAAGCTGAACATCTCCGGTGACAACTTTGTCCGCAAGGACTTCGGCCGCCGACTCTCTTATACGGACGAAGAAGTGGCAGCAGCAGCGGAGGTCGCTCATGAGCGCGGAGCCTGGTTATCTTGTCATGCACGGGCCGATTCTGCCGTCCGATTAGCACTTAAGCACGGCTTTCGTTGCATCTATCACCTGGACTTCATCGAGGGCGAGACTTTTGACCTTCTCGAAGCGAAGCGTGACGACATCTTTCTTGCCCCTGCAATCGGTATCATTTATACCACAGCCTATGAAGCCGCACCGTGGGGAATTACTGAAGAAGTTGCGCGCCATATGGACATGTTCGGGATGCTTGAAAGTGCACCTCTCGTCTACTCCGAGTTAAAAAAACGTGGAATGCGCATCCTTCCGGGTGGCGATTACGGATTTGCATGGAACCCGATGGGAACCAATGCGCGAGACTTGGAACACTTCGTCAATATGTTCGGCTTTTCCCCTGCCGAAGCGCTCGTTGCCGCCACGAAATGGGGTGGAGAAATCATGGGTATACCTAACCTGGGCCTCGTACAAGAAGGATGGCTGGCAGACCTTTTACTGGTCGACGGGAACCCGCTCGAGAACATCAAAGTTTTCCAGGACAGGGATAATATCAAGATGGTGATGAAGGGCGGGGCATACTACAAATCCGAATCGCGGACGACCGAAGCGACAGTAACATCGACGTCGGCCAAGTCGGTTTGGGAACCGTGACAGTTTTCGGCAATTCACCAATCCCAAGTGGCCACTGGCCGGATTGAACTGGAAGTCGGTTGAAGGCCCTTCTGCACTTCCGCGCCAGTGAAGCTCTGGGCGCACAGATACTCCGGCAGCTGCCGGCCTGGCTGAGGCTGTCTATTGCCGATCCTGAAGATGAGGACCTTGTACGCAAGCACCTTGCCGATACTGAAGTGCTGTTTCACGTACTGGCACCTGCCGATAAAGTACTTATGGCACAAGCGCCCCGGCTACGCTTCATCCAGAAAATCGGCGTCGGCGTCAATACCATCGATCTGGCTGAAGCCAGACGTCGCGGCATTCTCGTAGCGAACATGCCTGGAACCAACAGCCAGGCGGTCGCGGAGATGGCGCTGGCGCTGATCTTGGCAGCGATCCGCAAAATCTCGCGTTTCGATTTTGCAACCAGGTCGGGACAGGGCTGGGCGCTTCCGCCCGACGTAATGGACGACGTTACGGAAATTGCAGGGAAGGTCGTCGGGCTGGTCGGATTTGGTGCGGTACCTCGCCGGTTGGCACCAGTTCTTAAGGCAATGGGAGCAAAGGTCGTCTACTCCGACCCCCATGTGGGGACGAATTGTGATGCGGAGTCGGTGGCGACGGATGTGCTGATCCGCGAAGCTGATATTATATCGTTGCATGTCCCGCTGACTCCCGAGACGAGGGGTATGATCGGCAGGCCCCAACTTGAACAGATGCGGAAGGGTGTCATACTGATCAATACGGCTCGCGGCGAACTTGTAGACGAAAACGCCTTGTCCGAGTTTCTCCAGTCTCGGCATGTACGATGTGCTGCACTCGACGTGTTCGCCAATGAGCCGGCAGATTGTGAAAACCCGCTTTTCAAATTTCCCAATGTGCTCGTAACACCGCATATTGCGTGGCTGACAGCGGAAACAATCGAGCGCAGTCTCGTGGTCGCAATAGAAAACTGCCGTTTGCTGCGCAACAATTTATCTTTGGTTAACCAGGTTTTCGTTTGACCGGACATCGCCGTAGGGGCGCGTCTAGTTGAGGCAGATCGTGCATACCGAAAGTAGTCATACGATATTTTCTCCCACCTCTGATGTCGGCCGATGAGAACGCGGAACGCTCAAGCTCCTGTCACTATAAAGGATATCGCCAGGAAGCTCAGCCTGGCGCATACGACGGTCTCCCGAGCGCTGAATGATCATCCGCGGATTAGTGTGGAGACGAAAGAGCGGGTTCGTCTTGCAGCAAAGGATCTCGGCTATATTGCCAATCTCGGTGCCCGCTCGATGCGTCGCGGTACGGCGAACGTGGTCGGCTTGATCGTGCCGGATATACAGAACGAGTTTTACAGCGCCGCTGCGAGGGCCATGGCCGAACAATGCACTGCCTCGGGATATCATTTGATTCTCGGCATCTCCGAGGACGATCCGGACCGAGAGGAACAGCATGTGCGGACGCTGAGGGAAAGCCTCGTAGCAGGAGTCCTTATCTCTCCGTCGCCAAAGCCGACGGACTCTACGATTGACTTGCTTGAAAGCGTCACGACCGTCCAGATACTGCGATACAACAAGCGACTCGGTTCATTAATCGTGCGGGCAGATGATCGTCGATCGATCTCCACCTGCACACGGCATCTAATCGATCTGGGCCACCGGCGCATAGGATATATTGGGCCACCTACCCGGGTGAGCACCGGCCGACAACGGTACGAGGGCTTCAAAGCAGCCATGAAAGCCGCCAGTCTTGAGATCGACAGCAGCCTGCATGCGTTCGATGCTCCTCGACCGGAATGCGGGGAGGCAGCCTTCGAAAGAATCTACAAATGCTCACCGCCACCCGCCGCAATCGTGGTGGCCAGTTCTCGGCTTGTACTTGGCGTGCTTCGGGCTGCGAGGCGGCGGGGCCTCCAAATTCCGAAAGCGTTATCGTTGATCGTTTATGGTGATAGCGACTGGTTCAGCGTGTGTACGCCGGCGATCAGTGCCGCGACGCTGCCCATCGAAGAGATGAGCAAGACTGCAACCCGGATGCTTTTCGACTCCCTCGCCCCGGAGGATTCGCCGAGCCTGCGAAAAAAGCGCGTTGTTTTCCCGACTCGGTTGGTGATTCGTAGCGATATAGGCTAGAGAGACTATCGCTCATTCCACGCGGTTTTCCAGAGTGCCGATTCGCTCTATTTCTGCCTCCACCAGGTCGCCCCGTTGCAGGAAGCGGCCCGATGCATGTCCAACACCCTCCGGCGTACCTGTAAAAAGTATATCTCCGGGTTCGAGGCTCGAACGCTCGTCTGCAAATCGCAAAAGTTCCGCGATCGTCCAGGTCATTTCGCCCGACTCGCCACTCTGCCGGGTCTCGCCGTTAACTCTGATTTCCATTTTCAGATTCGGCTGGCCTTCAGGAAACTCATCGGCAGTTACAATCCAGGGTCCGACACCACAGGTACGATCTTGGCTTTTCGCGCCGAACAGGTCCATGCTGATATCTCTCGGGCCGAGCATCTGCAGGTCTCGAGCACTTACGTCGTTTCCGACCGTGTAGCCAAGAACGCATGAAAGTGGGTCCTCATGGCTTAGTGGAGCGGCACCTACGACAACTACCAGCTCCACTTCATAATCGAGCTTGGTCGTTTTTGGTGGGTATCGAATTGGATCACAACCACCGATCAGGGCGCCGTAAGCTTTCAGGAATACCACCGGCTGCGACGACCCGTCGAGGCGGAGTTCTGCCAGATGTCTGGCATAGTTGGCACCGACAACTTCGACCTTGCTGGCTTTCTCTACCGGAGGAAGCAACCGGACTTGGTCCAATGCCACTTCATCGCCTGTCAGCTCCAACGATTTCTCGCTTCTGGAAAGCGTGACCTTCGGGGCCCACGACTCGAATTGCCCCCTGATAGGCATCGCCACATGGCGAGCCGTGTCAACTACCGCCCAAAAGGAGCGGCCCTCGCTACTGCAGCGAGCAATGCGCATTGCTGATCACCTCTGGTATTCTCAAATCGTTACCCCTCATGGGCGCCTCCCGCCGGAGAGGGTCCAGCAAAATCAAAAGTACCGTTGCCCAAACATTGGCGAAGCGATGCACAACCTGCGGCGGACTGCGTTCGCGGCACGGGTTGCCGGAACGGACCCTGAAATCGTTGGTGCCGAAGAGAGGATTCGAACCTCCGACCCACGCATTACGAATGCGTTGCTCTACCAACTGAGCTACTTCGGCAGCGGCGCGAGTATAGCCTTGTGGGCCGCGAGCGGCCAGCGTGCAGGCGCGCTCAGGCGCTGGCTTTGTCCTCGACGCGAATGAGGACTTCGACGCTTTGCTGCTGCGTGCCCTCGGGCAGCGCCGGCAGCTTCAGAATCTCGATCTGGTCCGCCGGGATGTCGCTCAGCTCGCCCGTACCGACGTGAAAAAAGTGGTGGTGGGCGTGGGTGGTCGAATCGTAGAACCTGCGATCGGGATCCACCGTCAGCTCTCGGACCAGTCCGCGTTCGCCCAGCAACTTCAGTGTGTTATAGACGGTTGCCTTGGACACGCGGCTGCCGGCCTGGCGCAATCGCTCGAGAATCTGGTCCGCCGACAGATGCTGCGGACGCTCCAGGAGCACCTCGGCCACTTCCAGCCGTTGCGGCGTAGGCAGGACCCCGTGTTGCTCCAGTTTTTTTTGGATGTCCGGGCGGGACATAAGACACTTCCCTGAAAATCAGCAGCTTGCGAGTATAGACCAATTCCAGGTCCGAAATCTCCACTGCCCGCACATCTCCGCGCTGACCGCCCCGAATCCCTCCCTTTTGCCGCGAAATGCCGGCTCCTCGCCGCCGCGCCAGGCGTTACGCTGGCGCGGTCGGACAAGGAGGTTTGACATGCGGACAATGCAAGGGCTGCGCGGCTACAGCCTCTACGAACTGCTCATGACGCTGGCTCTGGCCGCGCTGATCCTCACGCTCGGGCTGCCGTCCTTCGGCGCACTGGCCGCCGACAAGCGGCTTCGCGTCGAAACAGACGCCCTGTTTCACGCGGTGCACCTGGCGCGGAAGTCCTCCATCGCGCGGCGGCAGGTAGTCTCGCTGTGCCCCAGCGCCGAGGGCGCATCCTGTGATGAGGGCTCGGACTGGTCCGCGGGCTGGATCATGTTCGCCAATGCAGACCGCGACGAGCCGCCTCAGGTGGATCGGAACGAGCGCATTCTGCTGCGCCACAACGTCGCTGCCGGCGTGCGCATTGCGGCAAACCGCCGCGCCTTCACCTTCCGCTCGACCCATTTGCGCGCGACAAACGGCACCCTCCGTGTCTGCGACCGCAGCGGCCGCGCCACGGCCAGGGCACTGGTGATCAGCTACACCGGGCGGCCCCGCGTGGCCTCGACCGACAGTCGGGGCAACGCCGTCGAGTGTCCCGATTAAGTTAAATTGACGCGTCCGGGTTCGACCGTTTGTCGGCGCCAGTTTGCCACTCGTCGGAAACTGCCTGAGACCGGGCCTTCACTGCGTATATTTGCCGACATGAACCTACAGAAGCAGCACGGCTTCACGCTGTACGAACTGCTCATTACATTGCTTGTCATCGGGGTCGTCCTGGCGTTAGGCGTGCCTAATCTGAGCGACTTTTCGCGCAACAGCCGCATCACCGGGACCACGAACGACCTGCACTCCAGCTTCATGGTGGCGCGGTCCGAGGCCGCGCGCGCGAAAGCCATCATCACCATCTGCGCCAGCGCCAATCCCGCGTCCGCCGCAGCCGATTGCGACGGCGCCTCGTTCGACGAAGGCTGGATCATTTTCGTCGACCTTGACGGTGACATTGCCCGCGCGGGTGCCGGCGAAAACGTCCTGCGTGTCCACGGGCCGGTGGATGACAACGTCGATATTTCAACCGGCAACAACGCCACCTATTTCAGTTTTGCGGCCAACGGCCTTGGCCGCGGCGACGTCAACGGCCCATCGTTCAGCACGGCAACAATCTGCGACGAGCGCGGCCACCAGATCGTCGGCGGTGGTAACTCGGCGGCACGTCGGCTGGTCGTAACGCCGATCGGACGCTCGACCGTCATCAGCGACTACGCGCTGATCGATGCGGCAGGGGGCTGTTCCTGAGGGCAGCAGTAAATTTTTTGGGGAGGCGCTATATGCGAATAACAAGAAAAGCGTTTGGTGTACGGCATGCGAC
>JBBDSK010000274.1:0-14181 GCA_040904985.1 Woeseia sp.
AGAGAGATACTGTGACCGATTTTACGTATAAAGGTCCCTCGCAGCACTGGCACCTCGGAGTACGCGGCGAAAGCATCGAGGACGCCGCATGGAGTCTTTGCGATCCGATCGGCGAGGCGCACCGCATCGGAGACGCTGTCTGCTTCTACCCCGATAAGGTCGAGACGGAGGTGGACGGTGAGACGGCAACCTGAGGGACGAATACCGAAACGGTTTCGTGCAGGCATTGCATACGATGGGAGGAGACATTTCGATGGCAGCGTACCAGTTGGAGTTCGGGTTGATTGGTGTTGGCAAGATGGGCGGCGGCCTGGCCTATCTGGCGCTCGACAAGGGCATGAACGTGATCGGCTACTCCCGTGGCGGAGTCGCCGCCGAACTGAAGCGGGCCGGAATGACCGAAATCGCCGGCGCCGCCGAATTTCGCGACCACCTCGAGCCGCCGCGCGTCGTTCTGCTCTACGTACCGGCCGGACCCGCAGTCGATTCGCTGCTCGACGATCTTGAAGGTGCTCTCGAGCCTGGAGACATAATCGCGGACGGAGGCAACTCCTACTGGGGCGATTCGTTTCGCCGGCATCGGCGCCTCAAGGACAAGGGCATCGATTTTCTCGACGTCGGCACATCAGGTGGGCTGAGCGGCGCCCGTCACGGCGCCTGTTTCATGGTCGGCGGCGAGGGAGAGCCGGTATTGCAGATCGAGCCAGTGCTGCACGCACTGGCTACGAAAGGCGGCTATGTGCACGCCGGCCCGCCCGGAGCGGGACATTTCGTGAAGCTGGTGCATAACGGAATCGAGTTCGGCATGCTGCAGGCAATCGCCGAGGGCTTCGACCTCCTTACCCACTTCGAAGAACCTGTGGACATCGGAGCAGTGCTCGAAGCCTGGCGGCACGGCTCCGTCATACGCTCATGGCTGGTCGACCTGATCGCTGAAGCTTACCGCGCCGATCCCGAGCTGGAACGTCCCTCTTCTTACGTCGAAGACACCGGCGAAGTGAACTGGCTGGTGAGGGACGCCTTGCGTATGGAAGTACCGATACCGGTCATTTCCCAGTCGGTCATGCAGCTCTTTGCTTCGCGAGACGAGAAAAAGAACTGGGCACGCGCCATCGTAATGATGCGCCACGCGTTCGGCGGACATCCCCTCGGCCCGGATGATGACATCGCGCGTGAACGTAGTGAGGGACGCGCAGGAAACGCGTAGCGGGAGGCGACCGCCTGCCATCAGACTTGATGCGGCGCCGCGAGAATGGTTCATTATTTGCGACGGGGTACACTAGTCCACCCTCGGCCGAGTCACGCGGCTCGATCAGGGCGCATCACTGCCCTTTCATTCAACCCACCTGGACGACTGCGGCCGCTCATGAACCGCTTGGCTGCTACTTCGCCTGCGTGTAATTACGACACGCCACGCGTAATGTTTACCACTCACCTTCAGGTGTGCCGTTTGCCGTGACGTCGGAAATTCCGGCACTATGATAGCCTGACCCTTGCTCTACCGGGTCATCCTGTGCGTCCCTGTTGGAGAGACTTCAACCCGCAAAGAAAGGAGGTGCCTCATGAAGATCGGCCTGATCGGTGCCGGAAAGATGGGCGGCAACATGGCGCAACGCTGGCAACAGGGCGGTGTGGAAGTCTCGGTCTTCGATCGTTCCCCGGCAGCGCTCGACGCTGTCGCCAAAACAGACGGCATTGCCACCTTTACTTCCCTTTCCGCGCTTGTCGCGGCCCTGCCCGCACCACGTGTTCTTTGGCTCATGCTGCCTGTCGGCCCACCCACCGAGCAGACCGTCCACGACCTGGCCCCGCTGCTCGACAAGGGCGATGTCGTCGTCGACGGCGCCAACGCGCGTTACCGCGACTCGCAACGGCATGCGGCGCTGCTCGCGGACAGCGAAGTCGGCTTTGTCGATGCCGGCGTATCGGGCGGGATCTGGGGCCGCGAAGCCGGCTATGGCCTCATGCTCGGCGGCAGTCAGGACGACGTCGAACGCATCATTCCTTTCGCCCGGATTCTCGCGCCGGCGCCAGAGCAGGGCTGGGTGCACTGTGGTCCTGTCGGCGCGGGGCATTACGCAAAAATGGTCCACAATGGCATCGAATACGGGCTGATGCAGGCCTACGCGGAAGGGTTTGCCCTTCTTGCCGCCCGCGAGGACCTCCATCTGCCGCTCGCGGAGATCGCCGAGGCCTGGTGCCATGGGACGGTCATTCGCTCGTGGCTTCTCGAGCTTACTGCCGACGCTTTGAAGGACCGGGAGGCGCTCGGGAAGGTCGCGGCCGAAATAGCGGATTCCGGCGAGGGCCGGTGGACGGCACAGGAAGCCATCGATCTCGGCGTACCCACGCCGGTCATCAGCGCCGCGCTGATGACGCGTTTTTCGTCGCAGGGAGGCGGGGATTTTGGTGGACGCCTGCTGGCCATGTTGCGCAATGCGTTTGGCGGACACGCACTACCGAAGGAATGATTGCGATCTCTCGTTCGCACGATTCTCTCCCGCAGCGAGCTGACGCTGGACGTGTCGCGCTCAAAACTAATACTTATCGCCATCATCTAAACGGGGGATCGCGATGGGCGAAGACCACCGCACGGTCCCGCCGCACGCGGCCTGCGGGAATGGAGGTGTCGTCTTTACGGAGGCGTTCGAGGATGTCACGGGGACTCTTCGGCGCAAACCAGACGACGCATCGGGCGTCGTTCAGCACCGGCAGTGTGAGACTCATGCGCCGGTGCCCTTCATAGGGCCTGCTTGCGCCGACGAGGCGCTCGCGCTCGTCGAGCAGCGGGTCCCCGCCGAACAATGAGGCGGTGTGGCCGTCCTCGCCGATGCCGAGGTGCACGACATCGAGAACCGGAGGGTCGCCGGCGATGTCGGTCAGCGTGCTCCTGTATTCCTTAATTGCAGCCTCGATCTCTTCCAGATCGACGGGCATTGCGTGGCAGTTGATCTGCGGCATGCGGGAGGCCAGCGGGTTTTCCAGAAACGCGGCCCAGTTTCGTGCTTCGTGGTCGAGCGGCACGATGCGCTCGTCGACCTGAACAATTTGCAATTCGGTCCACGGAACGTCTTCGGCGGCCAGGCGTTCGAACATATCCCAGGGCGTGCTCCCGCCGCTGATCGCGAAAGTCGCTCGTCCGCGCTCCTCTACCGCTTGCCGCAACTGCGAGGCAATAAAAGCTGCCGCCTCCCGGGCGCCTGTGCTTGCGTCTTCAAAGCTTCGCCAGTCCATACGCTCCACTCCGTCACCAGGTTTTGGCGTTCAGCACTCCGCGTCCGGCTGATGCCAGCCGCCGATGCTTTCGGCCAGTGCATGTGCCTCAACCGGTCCCCAGCTTCCCGGTTCATAGCTGTGCGGCAGAATCTCGCGCGTTCGCGCAGCCCGCACAACGTCGTCTACAACAGCCCAGGCCGCTTCAATGGCGTCCTGGCGCGCGAACAACGTCGGGTCGCCGCGCAGCGCATCGCCAATCAAACGTTCGTAAGCGCCGATCGTCCCGACCTCCTCGTTGCACATCAGCAGTTCGCTGAAGCGGCCGCGCATCGCCTCCCCCGGCTCCTTCGTGCAAACGCCAAGCCCGATCGAAATCCGGTCCGGGCCGAGGCGAAAGCGCACATAGTTCGGAGCGCCCGCAGACGAGTCGAACAAAACATGCGCCGGCGCGCGGAAACGCGCCAGCACCTCCGTTGCCGAGGTCGCCAGCTTCTTGCCGCTGCGTATCAAAAAGGGCACACCGGCCCAGCGCGGCGAATCGATATCGAGACGCAGTGCCGCGAACGTCTCCACCGTGGAGTCCGCGGCGACATTCGGCTCGCTGCGGTATCCCGAATATTGTCCCAGCACAACATTTGCCGGGTCGAGGCTTGCCGCCTGCAGCACCTTCGTCTTCTCGTCCCGCAGCGATTCGCTGGAAAAGCGCACGGGCGATTCGATCGCCAGCAGACTTACCACCTGAAGAAGGTGATTCTGCACCACGTCGCGGATTGTTCCCAGTTCCTCGTAAAGGCGTCCGCGGCCTTCGACTCCCAGTGTCTCGGCCATCGTCAATTGCACGCTTTCGATATGCACCCGGTTCCATAAAGGCTCGAGGAAGCTGTTGGCAAAGCGGAAGTAGAGCAGGTTCTGCACCGGCTCCTTGCCTAGATAATGATCGATGCGAAATATGCGGGACTCGTCCAGTTCACGGGCCAGGCTGCGGTTCAGCGCCTGCGCCGAGACGAGATCGCGACCAAGCGGCTTCTCCACGACCACGCGCGCCCCGCGCGTGCAGCCGGAGGCGCCCAGCTTCGCCACGACGTCCCCGAACAGGCTCGGCGGGATCGCCAGGTAGTGCAACGGCGCCTGCGCATCGCCCAGCGCATCGCTCAATTTACGAAAGGTGTTTTCGTCGCGGTAGTCTCCGGCGACGTAGTGAAGCTTTTTACCCAGTTCCACGCCCGCGTCCTCGCCGCTGCTGCCCTCCTCCTCGCGCAGACTGGCACAGATGCGGTCCCGCAGGCTCTCGAGCGTCCAGCCTTCTCGCGCAACGCCGAGCAGAGGCATGTCCAGCCGGCCCCGACGCATCAAGTTCGCCAGCGCCGGAAAGATCTTCCTGTACGCGAGATCGCCGGTGATGCCGAAGATCACGAGGGCGTCGGATTCGGGGGCATCCGACCGGTTTTTCTGCAGCTGCGTCATCATTCAGGGGAACCAGGCAGGCGGTGGGAACGAACAAGGGAATCTGCGTGGTAGGACAGATCCGTAGCGAAAATGTGCCACAGCGACGGCCGTTTTTCATTCTTTTGAGGCGCAATGATCGCAACGGGAACGGAATGGACCGCGGTGGTGCTGCAGCAGGAACCGAGCAGAACCTTTGCACGATGGACTCTCTCCCTCTTGCCGTTTTGGCAGAAAGTCTAGGCCCCGCGGGACAGCAGCTGCTCCACCCGGGCAAGATCCTCCTCGGTATCGACACCCGGACCGGGACGACGACCGGGAACGCCGACGCGAATCGTGAGACCCAGCTGGATTGCGCGCAGTTGCTCCAGGCGTTCGCACATTTCCAGCGGCGAACGGGGCGCCGCAACAATCCGCTGCAGGACTTCTGCGCGCCAGGCGTAAATGCCGTGATGATGCAGCACGCTGCCAAGTGCGAGCTCATCGGTTTCGGGGCCTCGCGACCAGGGAATAGCAGCGCGACTGAAGTAAATCGCATTGCCGTGGTAATCGACTATGACTTTTACGATGTTGGGGTTTTCGAAATCGGCCCGGGATTGAACGGGCGACGCCAGCGTCGACATGTCGACCCCGGGTATTTGCAACAAGCGCGCGCACTGGGTGATCAACTCCGGAGGCATTAAAGGTTCATCGCCCTGCAGGTTGACGATGATGCGATCGGCCGGCCAATTCTGCAGCCGCGCAACTTCGGCCAGCCGCTCCGTACCGGACTGATGGCTTTCCGCCGTCATGCACACGGCGCCGCCAAAAATTTCGGCCGCAGCCGCGATACGGACGTCGTCTGTCGCAATGATCACCTCATCGGCTTCACTTTCCAGCGCCCGCTCGAATACGTGTTGCAGTAAAGGCTTGCCTGCGATGTCACGAAGCGGCTTTCCAGGCAACCGTTCGGATGCATAGCGCGCGGGAATGACCACGGCAAAATCACTCATTGCGATTTGTAGTTCCCCGTCGAAGGTCGTTTGCCATGTTCTCCAGCCATTCCGGCGGATCGTCTCCTGCCAGTCTAAGGTCAACGGCAACGTACCAGCAATTCGGCGGCGCAGGCCGCGCGATTTTCACCGCGTCCTTTTCGGTCATCAGAACATCGAGGCCATCGTCGAAACGCAGATCCGAGTGCGACAGCTGTGCGTGGTCCGGAAACTCATGCGGTATGACAGAAGCCCCGTGCTCTTCCAGCAGGCGAAAAAATCGCCGGGGATGCCCGATTGCCGCTATCGCATGAACCGTCCTGCCGCGCAGGGCATCCAGCGCCAGCGTCTTCGGCTCCTGCAATCCATGGATAGACGAAGCTACCAGTTCGAAGCGGGTGCAACGGCCCCCGCCAGCAGCCGCCGGGGATAATGCCGCACCCTCCCCGCCCTGAACCATGATGCGATCGACCGAGCGTAATCTCGACAAAGGCTCGCGTAAAGGCCCGGCCGGCAGAAGCTGTCCGTTGCCGAACCCCCGCGCCCCATCCACTACTGCTATCTCGAAACGCCTGCGCAGCTGATAGTGCTGCAGGCCGTCGTCGGCGATGACGACATCGCAGCCGGCCGCGGCCAGTAGCTTCGCCGCCCTCACCCGGTTCGGGTGCACAACCACCGGGCAAATCAGTCGCTGCGCCATAAGAAGCGGTTCGTCCCCGACAGCGCCCGGATCGCTTTCTTCGGTGACCTCCAGCGGCAAATCTCCCACGCGGCCGCCGTAGCCGCGACTGACGATGCCGGGCTTGAAGCCGCGTTCGCGCAAGCGGGAAGCGAACCACATCGTTACCGGCGTCTTGCCGGTGCCGCCGGTCGTGATGTTCCCGACCACAATCACCGGCGTACCGATGTCGAAAGAGCGAAGAACCCCGCGCCGATACAGCTCGCGTCTGAACGCCGCTCCGACGGCAAAAAGAAGCGACAGGGGGAGAAGCGCCAAAAACCAGCGTGACCGGCCATACCAGATCTTCCGGGCCAGTCCCTCGACTTTGACACTATTCGGCATTTTTGCGGTTCATCGCTTTTGAATTCCTGACCTCGAAGATTGCCGGATTCTCTCCCTGCAGCTACGGCTGGGCCGGATCCTCATTGAACTGCATGCGATAAAGCGCCGCATAATGACCGTCGAGCGCCAGAAGCTCGCGGTGGGTTCCGGATTCGACGGTTCGGCCATGGTCCAGCACGATTATGCGGTCGGCGCTTTCGACGGTGGACAAACGGTGCGCAATGACGAGGGTTGTGCGGTCGCGCATCAACGCCGTCAGCGCGTCCTGGATGCGCCGTTCTGACTGTGAATCAAGAGACGACGTTGCCTCATCGAGAATGAGTACCGGTGCGTTCTTCAGCAGCGCTCGACCGATGGCGATGCGCTGGCGCTGCCCCCCCGACAGCAGGACCCCGCGGTCGCCTACCATCGTATCCAGCCCTTCAGGCAGTTCCGCAACGAATTTCGACAGGTGCGCGGCCTCTACCGCCCGCATCAGCTCCTCACGTGAACATTGCCGGAGCTGGCCGTAAGCCAGGTTGTTGGCGATGGTGTCGTTGAACAGCACGACATCCTGGCTGACGAGACTGATATGCGAGCGAAGATTGTCGAGCGAATACCGGCGTACCGGAACACCGTCGAGGAGAATTTCTCCCCGCTCGACATCATAAAAGCGTGGCAGCAGGCTCACCAGCGTCGACTTCCCGCTGCCGGAGTGCCCAACGATAGCGAGGGATTTACCGGCCTCCACCTTGAGCGACAGATCCTCCAGCACCCTCGCCTTTTTCCCGCCGTAGGAAAAGTAAACGTCACGAAACTCGACCCTGCCTTTCACCTTCTCTACCCGATAGTCTCCGGAGTCGACCTCGTCCGGTTCGTCGATGATCTTGAAAAGGCTGTCTCCGGCGGCGATCCCTCTCTGCAGCGTCGCACTGACGCTGGTCAAGCGGCGGAGCGGCTGTAACATGAGCATCATGGCGCCGAAAAATGCGATGAAGTTGCCGGGAGTAAGATTCCCCTCCAGCGACTGCAGGCTGGCGACGTAGATTACGCCGCCGACCGCGAAGCCGAAAATAATCTGCGTGACCGCGACACCGAGCGATCTCGAGCGGACCAGCTTCAGATTCTGCTTGCGATTGCGTTCGTCGACGGCGACCAGCCGGTCCTTCTCGTACTCGTAGCCGCCGAAAATCTTCACGATCCGGTTGCCCGTCAGCACTTCCTCGGAAACCTGCGTAACTTCGCCGATGGAATCCTGGATGCGGCCGCTGTAGCGGCGAAACGCCTTGTTCAATACCTGCACCAGGAGCGTAATGATCGGCAACAGGAAGGCGACGAAAATCGTCAAGCGAACGCTCTGGTAGAGCATGACACCCACAGCGGCGAATATCGTCAAGAGGTCGCGAATCAGTATGGTGACGACGCTGGTGACCGACTCCGCGACCATCTCGACGTTGTACGTCATCCGCGACAACAAAGGTCCCGTGGCATGATTTTCGAAGAACCGGGTCGGCAGGGTCAGGAACTTGTTGAACACGTCCCGGCGCAGGGAGCTGATGACGCCGCGTCCGATCCATCCGAGAGACATTTCGGTGGCAAAACTCGCAAGGCCGCGGCCGATAAAAATGGCGATGAAAGCAAGCGGAATCCATCGGACGGTTTCAAGATTACGGGCAACAAGTGCATCGTCCGTCAGCGGTTTGAGCAGCGACACCATGGCCGCCTCCACCACGGCGGTGGCGGCCATGCCGACGATCGCGATCAGACCGATAAACCGGTAAGGAGTAACGTAAGCCCAGAGACGCCTGTAAACGCCTGCAACATGCGGATTGATTCGGGTCACCAGAGCCTGTCGGACGTCATGAGCGCATCAGGGGGTTTCGGCATCGGCCGGGTCATCGACCGTCGCGATGTTTATCTGCACGAATCCCAGTCGCCCCGCGACATCCATTGCTGTGACGACATGCTGATGTCTCGCATTTGCATCGGCGCTGATCGTCAACGGCAACTGGTTGTTGCCGCCAGACATTCGTTGCAGCGCATTGCGAATGGTCTCCGGCCGATTGTTGATCAGCTCACGTCCGTTCACCAGATAGGTGCCCTGCTCCGTAATCATCACGTCGAGCTGCTCAGGCGGTTCATCGGCCGGCGCCGATCTTTCGGCTTGCGGCAAGCGAATGGAAATCTGCGATTCCTTGACAAAGCTCGTCGAAACCATAAAAAAAATAAGAAGCAACAGAACGACATCGATCAGCGACGTGAGATTCACATCGGGCTCGGGCCTGGCTCGCATGCTTAGCTTCATCAGTCGGCCCCAACGCGCGTCTGACGACGATGCAGCGCCTCGACGAGCTTTATCGCTTCCTTCTCCATGCTGACCACCAGCGTGTCCACTCGATTACGGTAGTACCGGTAGCCGATCAAGGCCGGAATCGCCACCGCCAGTCCCGCCGCGGTCGTAATCAGCGCTTCCGCGATACCGCCTGCGAGCACGGTCGGGTTTCCTACGCCGTGGGTCGTGATGGCGGCGAATACCTTGATCATGCCGAACACTGTGCCGAGCAGTCCGAGCAGCGGCGAAATCGCCGCTACCGTTGCCAGCGTATCGAGGTAGCGCTCCAGCTCGTGGACGACGTGGCGACCGGTGTCCTCGATGCTGTCTTTCATGACCGAACGCTCCCGGTCACGATTAATGAGTCCTGCCGCGAGAATCTGGCCAAGAGGCGAGCCCTGGTGCAGGGTCTGAATCTGGCGCTGGTCCAGTGCTTCCTTTTTCACCCAGCCCCAGACTTTGCTGGTCAGATCCGCGGGAATGACGCGTTTTTGCTGCAGGGTCCAGAAGCGTTCGAGGACGATTCCCATCGTAATGATGGCGCAAAAAATGATCGGCGCCATCAGCCAGCCGCCGGATTTAACGATCTCAACCATATAGTCTGACCCGCTGAAAAGCGGAATATACAGCGCCCGGATCAAAAATTCTGCAGCAATGGCCGCGGATGCCGCTATTCGTCTGCCGCATCGTGCCAGTATCTCTTCTGCTGCCTGCGGTGCTCACTGACCAGGTGAATCCCGCTGTCCGCGCACACCCGGTAGTGTATCGCGCCGGAGGTAGCGGTGTTCATCACCCTTGCCCCGGCCTCCTGCCACCGCGCCACGACATCTTCTTTCGGAAAGCCCCAGCGATTCCCGTAACCGGCCGACACGATCGCAACCGCCGGACGAAGCGCATCGACAAAGGCGGGGCGCGAGGATGTGCGGCTGCCATGGTGGGGCACGACCGCGATATCGACCGGGGATAGCACCCCGCTCCGCACCAGATGATTTTCGACCGGCGACTCGATATCGCCTGTAAACAGGATGCTGTGTGCTCCAATCGTCACTTCCAGCACGCAGGATGCGTTGTTATTGCTCTGCAGCGGATAACGCCCCGGATGGATGAATGAAAAGCGGACCCCGTTCCACAGCCACGCCTGGCCGCTGCGGCACTGCAGCTGCGGGCGCGCGATCCACTCCAGCTTTTCGCCGACGCTGATTTGCGTTACCTCGTAGGCCTCCAGCAGTGATGCCGTGCCGCCTGCGTGATCGTCATCACTGTGGCTGACGAGCAGAAGATCGACGCGGCGGATGCCGGCGGATCTCAGCCATGGCACGAGAACACGTTCGCCGCTGTCGCTGCCTCCGCGAAATGACGGCCCGGTATCGATGACCACAACTCGCCCGGCACTGCGCAAGACAGTCGCAAGTCCCTGCCCGACCTCCAGCACGGCCAGTTCAACGCAGCCCGGAGGGGGATGGGGCGTTTTGTAGAGCAGCGCCGAGACGGCGGCAACCCAGGCAAGCCTCCGCCCCGGGAAGCCGGGCGGCGCGAGCGCCCACACGGCCGATAGCAGGACGACGGGCAGCATGAGCCCGGTCAGGGCAGCGGTATATTGTGTCGCCGGCGGCCAGTCGCTTGCAGGTTCCACGATCCGGAGTATCCACTGCACGCTTTGCCAGGCGAACCTGATGAGAAGGTCGCCTGCGAACGCGAGCGGTCCGTCCAGAACGAGCCCCAGCAGGACGGAAGGCACCGTCAGCACATTAAAGAGCGGCAGGACCAGCAGGTTGATCGCCGGCGCCAGCCAGGAAACACGGCCGAAAATGAGTGCCGTGAGCGGGAAAAGGCCGAAGAGGAGTACAAATTGCAGAGCGAACAGATCGCGCGCCGCAAGCACAAGACGGGCGAACGCGCTCTCGGTGCCGCGCAGCAGTCGACGCTGGCGCGCTCGCCAGAGCAGGATGCCGACGGCGCCGAAAGACAACTTGAAGCCCGGCGCGTGTATCGCCAGGGGATCCGTGCAAAAAACCGCGAGACAACTGACGGCGATGATCCTGTCCGGCGCAAGCTGCCGGCGAAAAAGTACTGCGCCGGATACCAGCAGCGCCATCAGCATTGCACGCCTTGCAGGAACGGCGAAACCGGAGATCTCCGTGTAGAGAAGCGCCACGGCCATTGCGCCCGGAATCGCGAGGATGCGGCTATTGGCACGGTGACAAAAAGGCGACAGGAGGGCGCGAAAAAGAAACCAGGCGCCGGCCGCCGCCAAACCGATATGCAGTCCCGAGATCGCCATGAGATGGCTTGTGCCGCTCACGGCGTAGCGCTGCCACTGCACCTGGCTGATGCGATGTCGTGCGCCCACGGCAATTGCAAGCAGCACGGCCTGCGCGTCGTTATCGCCCACAAGCGCCGTGATCCGGTCTGCGAGCCGTTTGCGCAGCGCGGCCCGTGTGTCCTTTAGCGTGTCGGCCGCGATGCCCTCTACGCGGCCGTTTGCGGAGCTGTTGACGACGTAGCCCGTCGCGCCGATCCGCTGCCGCGCGAGCCAAAGCTCGTAATCGAAGCCGCCGGGGTTGGCGAGGCCGCGCGGCCGCTTGAGCTTTACCTGCAGGCGCCAGGTTTCTCCGAGCTGCGGCATTTCCGGCGCGTCGTACCAGCTCAGGCGAATTCGCGCCGGCAGCGCCGGATTGTTCGCAGGTTCAGCGACGAAGTGGACGATTCCGGATCGCGACCGCGGAAAGTCGGCAATTCGCACCGTGGCGGCGAGCGTCTGCCCCTGGAGCTCCGGCGAGAGGCGATCCGCCAGCATTCCGCGGGACGCAATCCACACGAGAAGAAGTCCCAGCAGCGCAAAACCGGCGAGGCGCAGGACGCGCAGCCACAGGCACAGAAGCGCAGCGAACGAGGTCGCGAGCAGCGCGGGGTCCGAAGGCAACTGGCGGCACAGGGAAAGGGCGTAAGCTCCGAACAGCATGCAGAGGCAGAGTCGAAGCATGTTCCGCTTCCCTGCGGTTTGTCGTTATGATGCCGCCGATGGATTCATCAGCCTTCCACCATAAAAACGAAGCCTGCCACTGATGCCAAGGCGGTTTTTTCGCAGGTTTGCGCTGAAACGCGAACAGTTCCACGGACGCTGGTACCTGGCGCCGTTTTCCCACCTGCTTCACGACCCGAGGCTATGGGGCGTCCGGCGGCGCAACGTGGTGCCGGCTTTCTCGCTCGGGCTGTTCATGGCGTTCATGCCGCTGCCGGGGCAATTTCTCGCCTCGGCACTATTGGCACTGGCGCTCCGCATCCACATCCCGGTTGCCGTTCTGTCGACCCTCGCCAGCAATCCGCTCACCATCGGTCCCATCTACTACTTTTCCTATCGCCTCGGCCTGAGGCTGATGGATGCCGCTCCGCAGCCGTTCCAGTTCGAGCTGTCATTCGGCTGGTTCACCGGCCGCTTTCTCGAAATCTGGCAGCCGCTGCTACTCGGCAGCGTTATCCTGGGGACAGTGGCGGCACTTTTCGGCTACGTCGTACTCGACCTGCTCTGGCGCGCTTCACTCGCGGACTATATTGCCGCCAGGCGCCGACGCAGAAGGCAAACCACAGACAACAAAAACCAGTAGCTGGCAATTGCTGGCAATTGCGGCTCCGCTTGCCACCACCGGCGAACGTTCGCGCCTGACGACGCCCGCATGTCGCCCGCCGGCTAACCCGCATCCGTCACCGATTACGCGGGCTAAATGCGATCGCCCGCGGGCTCCAGGCGTCCGTTCTCGAGGATCAGAATGCGGTCCATGCGCCTGGCGATGGCATGATCGTGAGTGACGATCACAAGACTGGTGCTCAGCTCGCGATTCAGTTCCAGCATCAGATTGAGAACGTGCTCGCTATTGCCTGCGTCGAGGTTCCCGGTGGGCTCGTCGGCGAGAACAAGCATTGGCCGTGTGATGAGGGCGCGAGCGACTGCAGCGCGCTGGCGTTCGCCGCCGGACAGCTCGCCGGGCCGGTGGGTCAGCCTTTCCGCCAGTCCGACACGGGCAAGAAGGTCTCGCGCCTGCGACAGTGCCTGGGCCTTTTTGACGTGACGTATGAGAAGAGGCATCGCCACGTTTTCCTCGGCGGAGAATTCAGGCAGCAAATGGTGAAACTGGTAGACAAAGCCGATGTAGCGATTGCGCAGTTCACCCTTTGCGGCTTCAGTGGCGTTGGCCATCGCGCGTCCGCCTACATGGACGGTCCCGGAAGTGGGGTCGTCCAGGCCGCCCATGATCTGCAGCAGCGTTGTCTTGCCTGAACCGGATGCGCCGACGATCGACAGAAGTTCAGCATCGCCGATGGCGAGATTTACCCCGCTCAGGACTTCCAGTGTGGCATCGCCCTCGCGAAAACGCCGGACAACGTCGCGGCACTCCAATACCCGCGAGTTGTCGTTTGTCGTCATTCGTTGCTCACTCATAGCGAAGCGCCTCGGCCGGGAGCGTGCGCGCGCCGCGCCAGGCCGGATACAACGTCGATAAAAGCGCGAGGGCAAGGGCGATTCCGCAGATGCGCACGACATCACCGGTGCGCAATTCAGCCGGCAGGTCACTGATGAAGTAAACGTCCGCCGCAAGAAACTTGATGCCGAAGGTCGCTTCCATAAATCCCACGATATTCTCCAGGTTCAAAGTCAGCAAAACACCGAGAATGAGACCGGCGGCGGTTCCTGCCAGCCCGATGATGCTGCCCTGCGTAACAAAAATTTTGAGTATGCTGGAGGGCTTTGCCCCGGCGGTTTTCAGTATCGCTATGTCGGACTGCTTGTCCTTGACCACCATGACCAGCGTCGAGACGATGTTGAATGCCGCGACGGCAACAACCATCAGCAGGATGACGAACAGAATTGATTTGGTGATCTGGATGGAGCGGAAGAAATTGACGTGGCGGCGCGTCCAGTCACTGATCACGACGCCGCCGCCGGCGTGCAGCGCAACTTCACGCACGATCTGCGGCGCCCGGTAGATATCGGTTACTGCAAGCCGGATTCCACTGACGTTGTCGCCCTTGCGGTAGAGCCTGGCCGCATCCTGCAGATTGATGAACGCCAGTCTGCGGTCGAACTCGTACATACCGACTCGATAGATTCCGCTAACGGTGAAGCGTTTGGTCCGCGGCATGACACCAGCTGGCGTAACGATGCCCTCCGCCAGCGTCAC
>JBBDSK010000275.1:0-14178 GCA_040904985.1 Woeseia sp.
AAGAATCCGCGACGTGTCACCGTACTTGACGTATCGCGCCAGGAACTGGCTAAGCTTCTCGGCATCGTCGCGGAGAAACAGCGGCGCACGCTTGATGTGCTCAGCGTAGAAGGGGGATTCCACTGGTGATGGACCCGAGCAGTTGTGGAGATAGGCGCAGGGTTGAAGCTGTATCTGGCCCTCCTGAACGTCGGCATTGAAATCGCGTATCAACGCCGAGTATGTCCAAGCCTGATACGACGGATGGGTCACTTCCCGGCTTCCCCTGCCGACCACAGTTTCGACGATTGCGTCTTTACGAGTTGCCGAAACTTCCGTCCATTGCTTCAACTCAACGATGATTACCGTGCTTCTCTTCCTGCTGTCAGCGCCTGATAAAATGAAATCGACGCGCTTCGACGTGAGCGGAACCTGGTATTCGATTGCCACTCCGGCATCATCCGGAATGTCTCCCGACATCAGTGCATTGTTCATGTACTGCATGGAGTTCCGCCAGGACCTCACCTCGGCCTCTGAGGTCCGTCGCCGAAGCCGTCGGATGAGGGCATCATGAATCTTCGTCTCGATGCGGCTGGACAGGACGTCTTTGGTGAATTCGGCCCGCGAGGCTGAGTAGACAATCATTTTTTTACAGCTGCTTTGGTCCGCTTCGGTTCTACCGGATACTTCACCGCGTTCGAATCGAGTTTCGCATTGACAGCAGCATCGACATCAATGCCGAGCTCGTCAGCAAGCATGGCCAGGTAGATCTGGACATCGGCGATCTCAGTGGCTACTTCGGTGAGCCTGGTCGAGTTGAGTGATCGACTCTCGCTTTCGGTTAACCACTGGAAATGCTCGACCAATTCCGCAACCTCGACAGACAGGGCCATGGCAAGATTCTTGGGGGAGTGAAAACGCTTCCAATCACGCTCCGCGCAAAATTGCCTGAGTCGTCGTTGCAGTTCGTTCAACTTCATGCCGCTTATCCGTTCACTGAGGCAAAAGTATCGAAGCCCGTTGCCGCCGTTACGGGATAGCTACTCGGGCGATACGCATGACTCGGCTTATTCCCCTTCCCCTACGGCTGTTCCTACGCCTACAGCGCCTTCAACCGTTCGAATCTCCCGGCCATCAGCACAACGACGCGTGCCGTCCGTGCCCCTGGTCGCAACTCGGCACTGGCCCCCTCATCACCGGCCGAGCTTCCCCTTTCGCATCGTTTCTTCTGGGGGCTGCGTGAAACTTTCAGCTGAATTTGGGCATTTTGGCGAAATTTACCGATTACGCAATGTGAACGGTTCTGTTTAACTAGCAGAACTACAGATTGATCAGGTCCGAGAGGCGGGAATGGCCGAAATAAGGGTATCTGCAAGAGGCGACCGCGCAGGCGGTCAGGTGTTGATACAGCACCCGCGATGCCTGTCCGGCGCTATAGCGAATTGCGAATGCTTCTCATTCAAGAAATCCCTCCGCTGAGGGATTGGGGAACGGTCGCGAAGGAGGTTGAAAAATTACGGTCTCGGTGAGCGCCAGGAAAAACGACGGCAGGGACGCCCTTCGACTACGGGGAGCCAGGATAGGTACCTTTAACCTGATCCAGGCAGGTATCGGCCCATGCAGGTATCGGCCCAGGCAGGTTTCCCTTCACGTCGTCGGGTGAGACTCTGCCCGTATAGCCCGCAGTGCCAGGCGGCCGTCCGGCGACAGCAGGTAGCGGTTCAGCCGCCAATGGATCAGGAAGCTCCCCGTCTCGTTCGGGTTGGGCCTGACGTTTATGTCCTCGGCAGCCACCGCGCAGTCCAGGTGATCACTCAACAGCTCCGCGATAGCAGGTTTTTCAGCGGCAAGTACGATATCCATGTCGTCCTCCTTGCTTTCCGGCGGGCGCTCGTTCGGACTTCGTTTCTACCGAGTGTCCGCCAATGTCGCTGCAAGAATAGGCGCGGAACAATTAACCGATGCTGAAAAATTTCTGAACGGCAGCTGAAAGGGATCGGCCGCTGACGGGCGCTCCGCGTCCTCCCGCGAAATCGCCTTCAGCCAGTGTCGTCCGTCGCGCGCTGCCGTGACAGGGCGGCAACTCCGAGGATCACCAGCGCAATGCCGAGGAGCTGGCTTTTAAGAAAGCTTTCGTCGAGCCACCACCACTCGAGTGCGGCGGTCACGACAGGAGCGGCGGCCAGCATCCCGGCGGCGAGCGACGGACCGATGCTTTTTATCGACCAGTAAAACAGCTCCATCGCCAGCGCGGTCATCAGTCCTGCCGCCAGCAGCAGATGCCACACCGGAAGCAGGTCACCAAGCACGCCGAGGTCCAGCACGGACAGCAGCAAACCAAGGAACGCCGTGCCGAAAAAGTAGCGCCCGAAGCTGACCGTCAGCGGCGACACGTGACTCAGCACTTTCTTGGCATAGGCATCGGAGAAGCCCATCAGCGGCACCGTGGCGATTAAAATCCAGTCGCCCCTATTCGGTGCCGTTCCGAGTCCGTGACTGGTCATCAGCACCAGTCCTGAAACGACCACCGCAGCCGCCGCGTAGCCGACGGGCGTGATCCGCTCGCGGAGAAGAACCCATGCAAAGAACATGGTGCCGAGCGGATACGAGGCTTGTATGACGCCTTTGTGGGTGGCGGATGTGTAGCTGAGCGCCATGATGCTCAGCAGCACCACGATCCCCGAAGCTACGATACCGATGATGGCGAGTGAGCCGAAGGGCAGACGCCGCAGCACCTCCATGTTCCGGTGCCGTCGCGTTGCCAGCCAGATCGGCGCCACGACCAGCAGAGACACGGCCGTCTGGCCCAGTGCGAAAGGTCCCGGCGGGGCGCCTTGCTGAATCGCCAGCTTTTCGACGAAGTGCACCGCCCCCAGGCTGATAATCGCGAACAACGGTGCAACGGACGAAGGGTGTGTCATACGCGAGTGTCATGTCAAAACGGGTATTTCCTGGTGATGGGCATCAACCAGGCAAACAACGCGGCCGTTAAAGGGCCTGCTACGAGAAGTGAATCGCGAGTCAGCAGGATACTGCGGGTGCCGAAGAGATGGTGGTGATGGGTGGACTTGAACCACCGACCTACGGGTTATGAGTCCGTCGCTCTGACCAGCTGAGCTACATCACCAGTTTTCGGGGAACAGGGGGGACGAAAGGGCGCAAATTGTCCGACGGGCTCCCCTTGCTGTCAAGCACAACCCCGGCCCTATAATGCCGCCTGACCTGCAGGGACCCCTTGAATGTTCGAGAATTCGGAAATCGCGCTGGACGAGCTTCCGGGAGCAGAATCGCTTGCATGGCGGCCACTCGATTCCCGCTACGTCCCGAGACTGCAAATCGACGCATTAATCACCACGGCCGTGATCGCGGTGATCGTGCTCGCGGTGCAGTACGCGCCGTTGCCGATCGACATCCGCTGGCGCTCCTGGGTTCCGTGGCTTCTCCTGCCGGCTTTCGGCCTGTCCCTTGTGCTGTGGCCCCTTCTGAGCGTGCCGCGGAAGGCTTACGCGCTGCGGGACAAGGATCTCTTTTACCGTTCGGGCGTATTGTGGCAGTCGGTGACCGCCGTACCGTTCAATCGCGTGCAACACGTGGAGACGAGCAGCACGCCGCTGGACCGCCTGTTCGGGCACGCTGCCCTGCAGGTTTTTACGGCCGGCGGCTCCGGCGGCGATCTCAAGATCAGCGGGCTTCCAGCCGACGTCGCGGAAAAACTGCGCCTGTTCATCCTGGAGAAGGCCGGGGCCGACCTCGAGCATGGCTGACGTTACAGCGTGGCAGCGGACGTCACCGCTGGCCGCCCTCTTCTACCTCGGCAAGGTCTATCAGGCCATCGCCAGAAACGCCTTCCAGTCGCTGGCTCCGCTGGCGGCCTTTGTTGTCGCCTACAAGGGAGACCCGCTGCAATCCCTGCTGGTGGGCGGCGGCCTGTTCGTCGCCGTCACCTTCGTGCTTGCCTTCCTGAACTACTGGTTTTTTCGCTACCGGATCCTGGAACACTCGATCCTCATTCGCCAGGGCGTGCTGAAGAAAAAGCAGCTCGACATCAAGTTCGACCGCGTACAGGCACTCAGCACCGAACAGAATGTCGTCTATCGTTTCTTCAACCTGCTGACCGTCACATTCGACACCGCCGGCTCCTCCGGGCAGGAAGGTTACCTGCCGGCGGTCCGGCCGGAAGTGTCCACAGCGCTGGCGGCATGCATCCGCCGCACATCCGCCGCGGCAGGCGCTGAAGTCGGGCGGACGCAAAAACCGGAGCCGCTCGTTCGGCTCGATATAGGCGACATGGTCCGGATCGGCCTGTCAAGCGGCCGGGTATTCCTGCTGCTGCTGCTGCTTGGACCGCTTGGCGAGTATGTTTCGGAGAAATACGGCGAGCGCCTGGAGGAAACGGCCGTCATCGAAACACTAGGCGCGATACAAATCGGTTTCGCAGCCGGCATCGCCTTCGCCGCCGTAGTTGCCTTCGTTGTTGTCCTGGTTCTTGCCGGCGTATCGATCACTGCGGCCTTGCTCCGGTATCACCGCTTTGAACTGTTTGCCGACGACGAAGTGCTTCGTTCGACCGGCGGCCTGCTGACACGGCATGAAAATTCGGTCCACCGGACGAAGGTTCAGTCGCTGCACGTCACTCAGAACGTGATGCTGCGATTCTTCGGCCGCTTCCGGCTTGGAGCGCGGCAGGCTTCGAGCGGCAAAGCATCGGCAGGATACAGTTTCGTGGTGCCCCTGTGCCGACGCGAAGAGCTGACCAAACTCTCCGACGAATTCTTTCCACGGGAGTTCGCCGGGCTGGCGCTGGATCCGCGCTCGCCGTCGTTCATGCACATATCGCCCTGGTACCTGCGGTCACGCATCCTGCTTGCAGGCGTTCTGCCGGCGGCAGGGTCGCTGCTCCTGCTGTGGCGCACGGAGGGCGCCGTGGCTCTTCTTGCGCTTCTCTGGATACCGCTGGCTGCGCTGGGCGTGCTGCAGGTCTACCGCCGCTACGGCTTCATGTGCCGCAAGGACGGCATGGCGTTTCGCAGTGGATTTACCGGTTTTCGCGTCGTTGCATGGCTGCACCGCAAAGTTCAGCGCGTTACCGTCACCCAGTCTCCGTTCCAGCGGCGAAAGCATCTCGCGACAGTGCGCCTGCATCTGGCCGCGGGGCCTGCCGTCAAAATCCCGTTTCTGGAGTACGATACAGCCGCCGCGCTTCGCGACTACGTTCTGTGGCGCGTGGAAAGCAGCCAGCGAGCCTGGCACTGAAGCCAGGCAGTGTCAGACGTTGAAGCGGAAGTGCATGACGTCGCCTTCCCGGACGATGTACTCCTTGCCTTCCAGGCGCAGGCGTCCCGCCTCTTTCGCGCCCTGCTCGCCCTTGAACGTCACGAAGTCGTCGTAAGCGATCACTTCGGCGCGAATGAAGCCCTTCTCGAAATCGGTGTGAATCTCGGCAGCAGCTTTCGGTGCCGGGGCGCCGACACGGACGGTCCATGCTCGCACTTCTTTTGGTCCTGCCGTAAAAAAGGTCTGCAGGCCCAGCAAGCGGTAGCCGCAGCGGATCACCCTGTGGAGGCCGGGCTCGGCCAGGCCCAGGTCTGAAAGGAACTCCGCCTTGTCGGCTTCGTCGAGTTGCGCAATCTCCGCCTCGATGGCGGCACAGATGGGCACGACCTCGGCGCCTTCGGACTCGGCGAGCTTGCGCAGGGCGTCCAGGTGCGGGTTGTTCTCCAAGCCGTTTTCATCGACGTTGGCAATGTACATGACCGGTTTTGCCGTGAGCAGATGCAGGTCCCAGAGGTACGGCTTTTCACTGTCGCTGAGCGCCAGGCTCCTGACGGGCGCACCCTCGTCGAGGTGCGCCTTTACTTTGCGTAACACATCACGGTTGGCAATGGCGGATTTCTCGTTCGCCTTGGCACTGCGCTCCGCCTTGTACAGTTGCTTTTCGACGGACTCGAGATCGGCCAGCGCGAGTTCCGTATCGATCGTCTCGATATCGTCGACGGGATTGATCGACCCCGTTACGTGCGTCACGTCGTCGTTTTCGAAGCAACGGACGACGTGGGCTATGGCATTGGTTTCACGAATGTTGGCCAGGAACTGGTTGCCGAGGCCCTCGCCTTTCGACGCGCCGGCCACCAGACCCGCGATATCGACAAACTCCATGGTCGTCGGCAGTATTTTCTGCGGTTTGACGATGCTGCCGAGGACGCAGAGGCGTGGATCCGGCACCGGAACGACCCCGATGTTCGGTTCGATCGTACAAAAGGGATAGTTCTCCGCGGCTATCTCCGCCGCGGTAAGTGCATTGAAAAGCGTCGACTTGCCAACGTTGGGCAGGCCGACGATGCCGCATTTAATCGCCATTCCCGGTCTTTCCGTCCTTGCTCTCAGGGTCATTGCCGGCATCAGCGGCAGCCCGCGTATGCAGCCGGTTCATGGCGATTCCCAGTCCCTTGTCCACGAGTTGCGGCAACACCGCGACGGCCTCGTCGATGGCGTTTATCACGGCCTCCTCGACCTCCGCGGAACCCGGCTTGAGGACATAGCCCGTGACCTGCTCCTTCGTGCCCGGATGCCCGACACCGAGGCGCAGGCGCATGAAGTCATTGCCGCAATGCCGGATGGTGTCGCGAATACCGTTATGGCCGCCATGGCCACCGCCCTTTTTGAGGCGGGCGACGCCGGGAGGCAAGTCGATTTCATCGTGCGCCACCAGGAGGTTGCCAACGGAGAGCCGGTAGTAATCGAGCACGGCCCGGATGGGACCGCCGCTCAGGTTCATGTAGCTCTGCGGCTTCACCAGCCAGACGTCACCTCCGCCGAGATCAATTTTGCACAGTTCGGCATCGAATTTTTTGTCGAAGCGAAAATGCGCACCTGCTTTGGCCGCAATGGCGTCCGCAAACCAGAATCCCGCGTTATGCAGCGTGCGCGCGTAGCGCTCTTCCGGATTGCCGAGACCGGCGATGATGCTGAGGTGCGTGGCCATGGACGATCAATGGTATACGGAAAATGCACTCCGGTTGCCTGCTGCCCACCGGCCGTCTGCGCTGCCTGAAACAAGACAGGCCGCCCGCGGCGGCCTGTCCTGCTCTGCTGTGAGCCCGAATCAGTCTTCCTCGCGCTTCTCGCCCGACTCCGTGGCCTCCGGCGCGGCTTCTTCTTGCGGCGCCTCTTCCTCGACCGCAGCCGCTCTCATGACGTGGATGGATACGATCGCATGATCGTGCTCCTCGCCGTAGGTCAGCTCGGTGATTTCGACGCCTTCCGGCACCTTGATGTCGGAGAGGTAAAGCATGTCATCGACGTTCAGGTTCGAGATATCCACCTCGAAGTACTCGGGAAGATCTCGCGGCAGGCAGCTGACGTCGACTTCCGTCATGAGGCGCGATACCGAACCGCCGCCCTGTTTCACGCCCGGGGCCTGCTCCTCGCCGACGAAGTGGATCGGCACGTGCACGCGAATCTTCTCGTCCTCGACGACGCGCTGCATATCCATGTGCAAAATCTGCTTTTTCGCAGGATGGCGCTGGACGTCCTTCAATATAGCGGCCTGGCTCTTGTCACCCACCTTGACGGTCAGGATGCTCGAGTAAAAGGCTTCGTGGTCGAGCTGTTGCAGCACCTTGTTCTGGTCGAACGCAAGTGTGCGCGGCGGGCGACCGCCGCCATAAATGATTGCCGGAACTTTTCCTTCACGACGCAGGCGGCGGCTCGCACCCTTCCCCTGGTCTTCACGAATTTCCGCAATCAGATCGAATTCCTGTTTCATGAGGATCTCTCCGATAGCTTTAGTGTATTGATTATCCGGGCATTATCCCGGATCAGCGATGATCCCGGGCGCGACCACCCGGAACCGGCGCGCATGGTAGCGCACTTGCTGCCTGCGAACCACAAGATTCTGCAGCGGCCGTTGCCTAGTCGACGTAGAGGGAGCTCACGGATTCCTCGTCACTGATGCGGCGCATGGTTTCCGCCAGAAGCTCGGCCGTCGAGAGCTGGCGGATCTTCGGGCAGCCCTCTGCATCCTCGTTCAGGGGAATGGTGTCCGTAACGACGATTTCATCCAAAGCGGATTCGCGGATCCGCGCTACGGCCGGACCGGACAGTACCGGGTGGGTGATGTAGGCGACGACCTTCTTCGCCCCGTGTTCCTTCAGCGCGCCGGCCGCCTGGCACAGCGTGCCGGCCGTATCGACCATATCGTCAATGATGACGCAGGTTTTTCCCCTTACGTCGCCGATGATGTTCATCACCTCCGACTTGTTGGCTTTCGAACGCCGCTTGTCGATGATCACGAGGTCGGCATCGTCGAGGCGCTTGGCCAGGGCGCGGGCGCGAACGACGCCGCCGACGTCCGGCGATACCACCACCATGTTTGCGTACTTCTGCTTCCACGCATCGCCCAGAAGAACCGGCGAAGCGTAGACGTTGTCGACCGCGATATCGAAGAAGCCCTGTATCTGGTCAGCGTGGAGGTCGACGGTCAGGACGCGATCGACACCGGACGCGCCGATGAGATTGGCGACGAGTTTGGCCGTGATGGGCACGCGTGAGGCCCGCGGCCTGCGGTCCTGGCGCGCATAGCCGAAATAGGGAATCACGGCCGTGATGCGGGCCGCGGATGCCCTGCGGCAGGCATCCACCATGACCAGGAGTTCCATGAGGTTCTCGGCGGTGGGCGGGCAAGTGGGCTGAATGATGAAGGTTTCCCGGCCGCGTATGTTCTCGAGTATCTCGACGCTCACCTCGCCGTCACTGAAGCGTCCGACAAGTGCCTTCGCGAGCGGTACATGCAGAACTTTGGCAATGTCCTGCGCGAGCTGCGGATGCGCATTGCCGGAAAAAATAGCCATTGTCGCCAAATCCACATCCACCGCTGCGTGCCTCTCCATTTTTAAGGTTTCGAACGAATTTTCCCCGAAAACCGGGATCGGCCCCGAGACCGGAACCGCCCGAAAATCCGGAGGTAAACACCGAACATCGGGAAGTCCCGGGTGCCGGGAATGGCTGGGGTGGCAGGATTCGAACCTGCGCATGACGGGATCAAAACCCGCTGCCTTACCACTTGGCTACACCCCAATCGCGCGCAATTGTGGGCTGCGGTACTACGGGTGTCAACGAAACGACCGGAGCACCGTGATGTGCCTTGCGGGGCCATTGAGCTTGCGCCAAAGTCACCGTTTCACCGCCTGGAGAAGCCCGGCGGACGCGCTGCCGATCAGTAGAACGTCCAGTCGTCGATCACCAGGCGCACCCGGGTGTCGCGGTGCGTCGCGGTCATGCGCCGGGGCATCGGCTGACCGCCGTCCTCGCGGTATTCGTTGATGTCGACGACCCAGCCGCCCTGCTCCAGCCGCATGAGCTTGCCCTCGACACCCACGTCGGTGTGTGCGGGCAGGGCCGGGTCGGGTATTCCCAGCGCCTAGTAACGAAGACTTGCCACCGGAATGGTCCAGCCGTAACGCCAATACAGTTCGGTTTCAGCGTCCCGCAGCTCCGTCACCTCGCCGTCGTCCTCGGTGACGTAAACTTGCCGGTCGTCGCCCCGGATCCTGACCGTACCGACGCCGAGGGGTCCGCTCACCGAGGCCAGGAACAGGTCCTTCTGCTGCCACCAGCGGAGCCTGCCGTTGAAGCCGTCATCGCCAGCACTGACAGCAATACGGCCTCGAAATTCCCATTCCGAAAGTGTGGAGAGCGTTTGCCGCCGCGATTCCCAGTCGCTCAGCTCCGGCAGCCCGACGCCGCGGGGAGCCGCGCATGCTGCCAGCAGGCCGAGCACCAGAACGGCCGGGAGCCAGCGCGAGCAGCTTCCCGCGATTCCGCCTTCAGCGGCTTTCGGGGAATACACGCTCACGCACGTTCTCGAGCAACTCGTTCTCCGGGAACAATGCCTCCGCGTCCTCGAGGACCGCATTCGCCTCATCCATGCGCTCGAGCTGCCATAGAACCTCCACGAGGTGAGCCGCGACCTCGGGATCCTTCAGCTTCTCATACGCGCGCTCGAGCTCGGCAAGTGCCTTTTCGTGTTCGCCCTGCTTGTAAAGAACCCAGCCCCAGCTATCGATAATCGCGGGACTGTCCGGCTCCAGCTTCAAGGCTTTTTTAATGAGTCGCGCAGCTTCCCGGTAGCGCTCGGTATGATCGGCAAGGGTGTAGCCCAGGGCATTGAGCGACATGGCACTGTCCGGCCAGCGCCGGACCGCGTTCCGATAAAGCTCGATGGCTTCCTCCGTCCGATCCATTTGCAGCAACAGTTCTGCCTTGCCGAGCGCGACAGCTTCGCTGTCCGGCCGGTATTCGATGACACGGTCGTAGAGCTCTAGCGCCTCGGAATGCCTGTCCAGCGAAGCCAGCAACTGCGCCTGCGCCTGCATCATGTCGATGGCGTGGGTGGGATGGGTGTCGCCAAATTCGACCAGGTGCGACAGCGCCTCGTCCGGCTTGCCTTCCTGCACCAGGATGCCGCTGGCGCGGCGCTGTGCCGCGCCGACGTTCTCGCCGCTGATCACCTGTGAGTAAAGCGCCAAAGCCTCGTCGTACTGCTGCCGGAGGTCCGCGATCCTCGCAAGGTAATAAAGGGCATCCATCGTGTAACGGCCGGTTGCCAGGAGGTCCTGGAAATCGGCCCAGGCCGCGTCGAGATGGTCCTGCCGGAAGTTGATAATGGCCATCAGGCGCAATGCGTCGGTGCGAGCCGGCTGTTCCAGTAAAATTTGGTTCACCTGGCTTAGCGCATCATCGTCGCGATCGGCCGAAAGATACATGATCGCGAGCTCGAGCCGCGCTTCCGGGTCGGGGTCCGGATCGTCGCCGACCATGCGTGCCGCATAGTCGATAGCCGCTTGCTGATCGCCGTCGATGAGCAGCGCCCGGGCGTAAAGCAAATGCGGCTGGATCCAGTCCGCCTTCAGCTCAAACGCTTTTTTGGCGCGCTTCAGCGCCTCCCCGGAATCGCCCGCCTGCAGCGCCATCACTCCCACTGCGTAGTTCGCGGACGCGGAATCCCTGAATGGCTTCGCGAGCTGGCGCATAAGCCAGTCGGCGTCATCGGGATCTTCCTCGGAAAGGAATGGAATCAGCGCGATCAGGCGTTCATCGACCGGCTCATTGCCCCCATCCAGCAGGCGCGAGAAGCTGCGCCGCGCGTCGCGAAGGTCGCCTTTGCGCAACTGCAGTTGCGCTACGTAGAGGAGCGGCTCGTCGTTGTTCTCATCCAGCTCCAGCCAGCGCTCGGCGGCCCGCAATGCATCCTCGTTGAAGCCGTAGCTGTAGGCCACCCGCGTCGCCTGCCGCGCAATTTCGACATCCTCGCTCAGTTCCGCCGCCTTGCGGTAGGATTCCGCTGCGGCCTTGTACTCGTGCCGCTGCAGCTCCGCTTCAGCTTGCAGAACGTAGGCGTTGGCTTCTTCGCTATCGGTCGCAGCCGCCGTCGCGGACTGCGCCAGCATTACGAGCGCGATCAGGAGAACCGGCCGCCAGCGCAGAACCGGGGGCACGAAAAAACCTTCAATTGCTGAATTTGTGATCATTCAAATACTGCTGAGAAAGCGCCTGAACGGCCGTTGTGGAAAGACAGACAAGGAACTGCGCCGTCAGTTCGCTTATGATACCGGGTGCTTATCTCCCCCGGTTCCTCATTGCCGCGTGTGTAACAACAGCAAATTCCATTCGAGCTTCCAGATCAGACAATGCCGCTCCACATACTTGGGCTGAACCATATCACGGCGCCTGTTGAAATACGCGAACAGGTCGTTTTTGCGGGGGACGACACGCAAAGGGCGCTGTCGGCGCTGCTCCGCCTGCAGGGCCTGCAGGAGGCCGTGATCCTCTCGACCTGCAATCGCACTGAAATCTATGTAGAAGCCAGCAACGAAGGTATCAGGCGACTCCGCTCCTGGCTTCTGCAGGACCGGAATCTGAAGCCGGAAATTTCCGGGGCGCTCTACTCGCTCGATAACCACGACGCCATCCGGCATCTGTTCCGGGTTTCCTGCGGACTGGATTCGATGATTCTCGGCGAACCGCAGGTCCTGGGGCAGCTGAAAGAAGCCTATCGCCAAAGCGAAAGCGCCGGCGCGGTCGGCATGACGCTCAGCCGCCTGTTCCAGCACACGTTCTCCGTGGCAAAAAAAGTCCGCACGGACACCGACATCGGCAGCAGCCCTGTGTCGGTTGCCTATGCAGCAGTAAGTCTTGCTAACCAGGTTTTTTCCGGATTCGCGCAGCATACGGCGCTTCTCATCGGCGCGGGCATGACTATAGAGCTGGCGGCAAAACATTTGCACGGCAAAGGCATCGGCCGCCTGTTTGTCGCCAATCGCAACATAAACCGGGCGCGGGACCTCGCTGCCGACTTCGGCGGATTTGCAGTGCCGCTCTCCGAGCTTGACGGTATCCTGCCGGATGCGGATATCCTCATCAGCTCGACCGCCAGTACGGAACCGATCGTAACGCTCGCCCAGATGAAAAAAGTCGTCAAGGCAAGGCGGCGGAAGCCTGTCTTCGCAGTGGACCTTGCGGTGCCGCGAGACCTGGACCCCGCCATTTCACAACTGGAGGACGTCTATCTCTACACGATCGACGACCTCGACAAGGTGGTCGTCGAAGGGCAAAGCAACCGTGAAGCCGCCGTTGCCGACGCTCTTCGGATTCTGGACGAAGAAACGCGGCGCTATCTCGATATCGAGCGCAGCAAGGAGGTCGCGCCGGTCATCACCGCGCTGCGCGACCACGGCGACGAACTGCGCCGCGAGGTACTGCAACAGGCCCGGCGGAGGCTGCAAAAAGGCGAGGATGCCGAAGAGGTACTCGAATACGTGACGGCATCATTACTGAAAAAATTGTTGCATCAGCCGAGTGTGCGCCTGCGCGATGCCGGTGCAGCGTCGGAGACCCGATTCATCGACGCCATTCGCGAACTGTTCGGACTGGACAGGGAAGACGGGAAGGACAACGGCAAGGGCAACAGCAAGGGCAGCAGGAACAATGGCAGGAAGGACGGTACTTCGGGATGAAGCAATCCATCAGGACCAAGCTCGAAACCACGAGAGACCGATTCGAGGAACTGTCCGCCCTTCTTTCCGACCCGGAGGTGATTGGCGATAACAACAAGTTTCGTGAACTGTCGCGGGAGTACGCTCGCCTGGAAAACGTCGTCACATTGTTCCGCCGCTTTGAATCTCTCACCGCCGAGATCTCGGCCGCCGAAGAAATGGCAAAAGACGCGGACAGCGACATGCGCGAAATGGGGCGGGAGGAGCTCGAAACTCTCGAGGAGCGTAGCGAACGGCTACAGCTCGAGCTGCAGAGGGCGCTGATACCGCCGGACCCGCACGACGACAGCAACGTCTTTCTCGAGATACGGGCGGGCACCGGCGGCGACGAGGCTGCTATTTTCGCCGGAGATCTTTTTCGCATGTACGCCAAGTTTGCCGAGCAGCGGGGCTGGCCACTGGAGGTGATCAGCGAGCGGGAAGGCGAGCACGGCGGCTACAAGGAAATCGTCAGCCGCATTTCCGGCAGGGGCATCTACGGCAAGCTCAAATTCGAATCAGGCGCTCATCGGGTGCAACGTGTGCCGGAAACGGAATCGCAGGGCCGCATACACACCTCGGCGTGCACGGTGGCGGTACTGGCAGAGCCCGACGAGGTGGAGGAAGTGCCGATCGACGTCAACGACCTGCGAGTAGACACCTATCGCGCCTCGGGCGCCGGCGGGCAGCACATCAACAAAACCGACTCCGCGGTGCGACTGACCCACCTGCCGAGCGGCATCGTCGTGGAGTGCCAGGACGAACGCTCGCAACACAAAAACCGCGCCAAGGCGATGTCATTGCTGCAGGCGAGACTTCTCGATGCGGAGCTGACCAAGCGCGAATCGGAGCAGGCCCGGCAGAGAAAACTGCTGGTGGGTTCCGGCGATCGCTCCGAACGCATCCGCACCTACAACTTTCCCCAGGGCCGCGTCACGGACCACCGGATTAACCTGACGCTCTACAAGCTGCAGGAAATCCTTGCCGGCGATCTCGACCAGGTCATCGACCCGCTGATCAGCGAGTACCAGGCGGACCAGCTCGCGGCGCTAACGCACTGACGACCGCCCCCGAAAGCGGAGCCGTGACCGGGGGGACGCCTCTTCAGGATCGTGCGAGACAGGATGTCGAGCCCGAAGCCCCCATGGATGGGTTCACGGCGTTCCTG